>CAZBMY010000241.1:0-2690 GCA_964492855.1 uncultured Flavobacteriaceae bacterium | reverse complement strand
ACAATCCATTTTTCACTTTCAATCCTTACAATAATTGCTTAGTTTTGCGTAACCTTCAAAACAGCACATGAAATTTAAAAGAGTATTACTAAAACTATCTGGCGAAGCTTTAATGGGCAATCGTCAATATGGTATAGATCCAGAACGTCTTTCGGAGTATGCAAAGGATATCAAAGAAATTATTGATAAAGGTGTCGAAGTTGCAGTAGTTATTGGTGGTGGAAATATTTTTAGAGGTGTTGCAGGCGCTAGTAATGGCATGGACCGTGTACAAGGTGATCACATGGGTATGTTAGCTACAGTTATTAACGGCTTAGCCTTACAAAGTGCACTTGAAGATGCCGGAATACCAACACGTTTACAATCTGCAATAAAAATAAATGAAGTTGCAGAACCATTTATAAGACGAAAAGCATTACGTCATTTAGAAAAAGGACGTGTAGTCATTTTTGGTGGAGGAACTGGCAATCCTTATTTTACAACAGATTCTGCAGCTGTACTTAGAGCTATTGAAATTGAAGCCGATGTTATTTTAAAAGGAACTCGTGTAGACGGTATTTATAATGCTGATCCTGAAAAGGACACTACAGCTACTAAATTTGACCATATTACTTTTGATGATGTATTACGTAAAGGATTAAAAGTAATGGATACTACGGCATTTACTTTAAGTCAAGAAAATGAATTACCAATTATAGTTTTTGATATGAATAAAAAAGGAAATCTATTGAAAGTGGTTTCTGGCGAGAATATTGGAACAGAAGTAAATCTATAGATGTTTGGCTTAGATTTTGATAACTTAAAATTAAATTAATTAGTTATGAACGAAGAGATTAAATTTATAATAGACACAGCAAAGGAAGCTATGGATGCTGCCTTAAAACATTTAGAAAAGCAACTTGTAAACATTAGAGCTGGCAAAGCTAGTCCTGCAATGCTTGGTAGTGTTATGGTAGATTATTATGGTTCTCAAACACCTCTTAGTCAGGTCGCCAATGTTAATACACCTGATGGTCGTACAATCACTGTACAACCTTGGGAAAAATCAATGCTTCAAGAAATTGAACGTGGAATTATGGTGGCTAATCTTGGTTTTAATCCAATGAACAACGGTGAGACTATTATTATTAATGTTCCACCATTAACAGAAGAACGTCGTAAAGATTTAGCAAAACAAGCAAAAGCTGAGGCCGAAGATGCTAAAGTAGGTATTAGAAATGCTAGAAAAGAGGCTAATAACGACATAAAAAAATCTGATGTTTCTGAAGATTTACAAAAAAATGCTGAAATAGATGTACAAGAACTAACAGATTCATACGTTAGCAATATAGACCAGATACTGAGCAATAAAGAAAAAGAAATTATGACAGTATAATACTCCGGTATCTTTATTGGTTTTAACTAAAAACAACTATGCTAAAACGCACTTTTGCTATCATCTTAATAAGCTTAACTACGTGCGTTTTTGCTCAAACAAAATCAGAAAATTCAAATACTGAAAAAACTAAAGACTCTTTAAAAAAAAGAGTCTTTTTAGAAAATATTGGTCTGGGTTACTTTCCTACTAAGTACTTTAACTTTGACCTAAGATATCTCATAAAATATAATCAATTTGAAGGCTTACGAACAGGGCTAGGTGGTGTAACTAGTGAAAAGTTTTCTGAAAAGTTTCGTCTTAATGGATATTTGGTCTATGGTTTTAGAGATGAACGTTATAAGTATAGTATAGGAGGAGGTTTTAGAATTAATGAAAAGTCAGATACATGGATAAATCTAGCATATACTGACGATTTACAAGAAACTGGAAGTTCAAAATTTTTAACAGACAAACGCTTTTTCTCTTTTTTTGAACCACGCCTGCTGAATATAGATTTATTTCATAGGCATATCACTAGGTCTATTTCGATTCAACATAAAATTTCTAATCACCTATTATCTGAAACACAATTTTCAGTAAGTAGAGTCGACCCAACCTACACCTATTCCTTTGTTACAGAAAATGAAGAGTTTACCTCTTTTAATTTTAGTACAGGAACCATCAGTCTTCAATGGAGCCCTTTTAGTAAATATGAATATATTGACAAAAAAATAAATGAGACTATTGACGGTTATCCTAAGTTTACAGCACAAGTAACACAAGGTGTCTCTAATGTTTTTAAAAGTGATTTTAATTTTACAAAAATAGATTTTAGAACTATCCACGAAATAGACTATGGCAACCAATCTTCAACCAGACTAACTCTTGTTACAGGTTTTGCGACTGGAGATACGCCATTAACACAACTATACCATGCTTACCCCAACAATATTAATAAAGAAACTATTTTACAACGATTCTCGGTTGCTGGGCTAAATAGTTTTGAAACTATGTTCTTCAATGAATTCTTTAGTGACCGATTTGCAACATTTCAGGTAAAGCATGCTTTAAGGCCTTTTAAAATAACGTCGCGATGGCAACCGCAAGTCGTTTTAATTTCTAGATACGCGCTTGGAGATATGTCTAGTATAGAGCAGCATCAAGGTATTGATTTTAGTACTCTAGACAAGTTATATTCTGAATCTGGGTTTGAAATAAACAAGCTTCTTTTTGGATTTGGATTAAGTTTCGCTTATCGATATGGTGGCTATCACTTACCTTCTTTAGGAGATAATTTCGCCTTCAAGTTTACGTTTAATATTTCTTTATAGTT
>CAZBMY010000240.1:1610-2769 GCA_964492855.1 uncultured Flavobacteriaceae bacterium | reverse complement strand
AGTCGAAGTGTCTTTACAGTGTATTTTTATATAGTCGCTATAACTCTCAACATACACAATACTATCAAAATCTATTTTTTGCATTTGCCGGTCTGCACGCACAAAGATAAAATCTTGGGTTTCTATAGGTTTAGTCGTGGTTGTTATATGTTGTTCAGAAATTTCAAAATAACGGTTTATAGCTTGCGATAAACGCTCAAAAGAGATAGGTTTCATTACATAATCTACCGCTTGTAAATCAAAACCTTCAACAGCATAATCTCGATAGGCTGTTGTAAATATGACTTTGATGTTTTTATTAATAGATTTTGCAAAGGCTATCCCAGTAATTTCAGGCATATTAATATCTAAAAACACCAAATCGACTTTATGTTGGCTAATGGCATTAAACGCTTCAACAGCATTACCGCATTGCGCTATTACAGAAACCCGTTCTATTTTAGAAAGATGCATAGCAATAATCTCTCTCGCAACAGCTTCGTCATCTACGATGATACAGTTAATTGTTTTAGCCATTAGACAGGTCTAGTTTTAGTTGCACATGGAAGCGATTATGAGTTTCAGAAATATCTAAATTATATTGATCTTTATACAATAATTCTAAACGTTTTTTTATGTTCTCTAAACCAATACCGTGAGACATGGATTGGCTTTTTTCGTGAGAGTTTGTAATGGTAAATTCAATAGCGTTTCCGGTACATTGAAATGAAATTATAATAATTAGTTTTCCATCAATAATTTTTCCGTGTTTAAAGCTGTTTTCTACAAAAGGTAAAAATAACATCGGTGCAATAGCAATGGTATCTGTACAGCTTTCAGAATTAAAAGTAACATCTAATGTGTCTCTAAAGCGCAGTTGCTCTAAGCTAATGTAATCTTTTATATGGTTTATTTCTTCCGTAAGTTCTACTTGGGGTTTATCTACTTGATAGAGTAAATAATCTAGAAGATTTGAGAGTTTTAAAATCATCTCGGGTGTCTGTTCTGCTTTTTTTAGTGCAAAACCATACATGGTATTTAAGGTGTTGAATAAAAAATGCGGATGTATCTGCATCTTCAAATAATTCAGTTCTTGCACTTTTAGTTTTAGTTGAGCTTCTAGTATTTTGGCTTCGAGTTCGGCATTGTAATTAGATTGTTCTAAATTCAACTTTAAGAG
>CAZBMY010000240.1:0-1510 GCA_964492855.1 uncultured Flavobacteriaceae bacterium | reverse complement strand
GCACACCAAAATAGAAAGTGGAGTAGTACCTGTTTTATGTAGTGTCTTTTTGTTCTCAATTTTATGCAATATGCTACAATAATAGTTCATTTTTAGATGCTGATGTTATTTTGTAGACGAATGACGGATTTAGTACTTGTTTTAACATCGTTGTTAAATCCCTCACCAAAATGGTCATTGGTCGCATTCTACTTTTTTGTTTGGAAATACAAGTTAAGTTTGTCTTGTGTTTAACGAATAACTAATTAATTATGAAACTATTAACTATGACAATGAAAAACATTTTTTTACAGCGTTTTGCTGAAGGCGGCGTTTTTATGTATTTCGTTTTAATCTGTCTACTACTTTCTATTTTCTTTATTGTAAGAGCATTTATAGCAAGGAAAGCAGATGATGAAAAATCTAAAAAAATGATTGGATTGGCAGCAGATGCCGGTTTATTGGCATTGGTTTTTGGTTGTCTTGGCTCCGTATTAGGAATCATTACATTATTCGATATGCTAGAAGCCGTTGGTGAACCAAAACCATATTTAGTTGCAGCGGGTATTAAAGTGTCTTTACTTACGATAACATTTGGACTTTTAAGTTTTGTGATGTCAAGAATTGGCATTTTAGTCTATAAATGGAGCCTTCAATCGGAAGAAGTAGAATCTTAATACTCTAGTCAAGAACATCAGATGAAAACATACAGAACGGTATTTACTATAATTTTTTTCATAGCATTTGTAAAGAGTAATGCACAATTCAATAAAAATACTGAAAAAGAAATTGTTATTGGCGTTGCAGATAGTCTGTATTCAGAAGTTTTAGATGAGCAACGAGAACTTTGGATTCATCTTCCTGAAGACTTTGACACTAATGATAAATATCCTGTAATTTATGTTCTAGACGCCTCTCAAAATTTTTATTCAGTTGTTGGTATGATGACGCGTTTATTACCTTGGCGATTACCAAAATCAATTGTAGTTGGCGTTAGAAATACAGACAGAGAGAGAGACTTTACACCGACTAATGTGCCATTTCATCGCGGTCGGGAAAGTAAAACTTCGGGTAGTGCCAGTAATTTTGTGAAATTTGTAAATGAGGAATTAAAGCCATTTATAAATTCAAAATATCCAACAGAAGATATGAGTACTGTAGTTGGTCATTCATTGGCAGGGTTGTTTGTGGTTTATACGTATTTAAATTCTGAAAGCACATTTGATAGTTATGTGGCCATTGACCCAAGCCTTTGGTGGGACAATGAGAATCTCTTGAGGCAATCTGAAAATCTCATTAAAGACAAAAACCTAAAAGATAAATCGCTATATGTGGCTGTAGCTAATAGTCTAGGAAAAGGTATCGATACGGTACAAGTTAGAAATGATAGATCAGTTATTACTGAGCAAATGAGAGCCAATTTGAAATTTCATGATGTGTTGGTTAAAAACAGAGAGCAATTAGATTTTAACTGGGAATTTTTTAAAGAAGAAGACCATGGAAGTGTTGTTGTGCCAGCCCAATTTAATGG
>CAZBMY010000239.1:0-2897 GCA_964492855.1 uncultured Flavobacteriaceae bacterium | reverse complement strand
GTATGATTTTACTGTTTTGGCATTTAAAACTATGTTTTGGTCGTAATCATTAAGATTCTTCCAAAAGGAATAATAATCTTTTGATGACAATGCTTTAATTTCTTTTTTATAATCTTCAATTGGCAAGTCTAATTTTATTGAGGATTTACAGCCTAAAAGGCTAAATATTAACAGAATACAAAAGAAATTCTTCATTTGAATGTGTGATTATTTTATAAGTCCTTAGCAGAATCAATAACTTTTGCTTTAAGTCCTTCTTTGTAAACCTGAACTTTATCTAGTACGCACTTGTCGCTCGTTCCTAAAATCTGTGCAGCTAAAATACCAGCATTTTTGGCTCCGTTTAGTGCAACTGTAGCAACAGGTACGCCACCAGGCATTTGTAAAATAGATAACACAGAATCCCAGCCATCAATAGAGTTACTGCTTTTAACAGGTACACCAATAACAGGTAATGGTGATAATGAGGCTACCATACCGGGTAAATGTGCTGCGCCTCCAGCACCAGCTATGATTACTTTGATATCTCTGTTGTGTGCATTTTTGCTAAAATCGAAAAGCTTTTCTGGAGTACGATGAGCAGAAACAATATCTACTTCGACTTCGATATCAAAACCTTTTAAAATATCTATGGCGTCTTGCATTACAGGCAAATCGCTTTTGCTTCCCATTATTACTGCTACTTTACTCATAATTAAAAATTTTTCTGTCAGGTCGAGCGCAGTCAAGACCTTTTAAAAAATACGACTCTTAAAATAACCTCTCGACTGCGCTCGAGGAGACATTATTTGCTTATTACTTGTATGGTTTCCTTGACTTCTTGAGCAATTGCTCTAGCTTTATTTATATCTTTATCTATAATAGTTACATGTCCCATTTTTCGGAAAGGACGTGTTTGTTTCTTACCGTAAATGTGTGGCGTCACACCATCCATAGCCATAATATCTTCAATGTTTTTGTAAACCACATCTCCAGTATGGTTTTCTGCACCTACAAGATTAACCATGACACTTGCCACTTTACTTTCAGTTTTTCCTAGCGGTAAATTTAAAATGGCCCTCAATTGCTGTTCAAATTGGCACGTAAAACTACCTTCAATACTATAATGTCCAGAATTATGAGGTCTTGGAGCGACTTCGTTAACTAAGATATCATCATCTTTGGTTAAGAACATTTCAACAGCTAAAAGCCCAACATGCTTGAATTTATCAGCAACTTTTAAGGCTAATGCTTCGGCTTTATTGGTAATGTGTTCTGGCAAACGTGCAGGACATAATACATATTCTACTTGGTTGGCTTCAGGATGAAACTCCATTTCAACAGTTGGATATGTTTTTATCTCTCCATTTTCATTTCTTGCAACAATAACTGCTAATTCGTTTTTAAACGGAATTAAAGCTTCAGCAATACATTCCGTATTTGGTAAATCTTTTAAATCCGAAATAGTTCTAATGACTTTTACACCTTGACCATCATATCCAAATCGAGCACTTTTCCAGACAAACGGAATTGATAATCCGCCATTGTCAATAGCATCTTCAATTTCTGAAGTATAAGCAAATCTCGAAAATGGTGCTGTGGGAATATTATTATCTGTATAGAATAATTTTTGGGTAGCTTTATTCTGAATTGTTCTTAGTGTCTTCGAAGACGGAAATACTTTTTTTCCTTCATTTTCTAAAGTCTCTAGCGCATCAACATTGACATTTTCAATTTCAAAAGTGAGTACATCTACACTGCGTCCAAATTCTAAAACAGTATTATAATCTAAAATATCGCCAGTTACAAATTTGTCACAAGCTAATCTTGAAGGTGCATTTTCGTTGGAGTCAATGACTTTTGTAGCAATATCAAATTTTCGAGTGGCGTAGAGCATCATTTTACCCAATTGTCCGCCACCTAAAATACCAAGTTTAAAATCTGAAGAAAAGTAATCCATGTCCTGATTATGAAGCTTTGAAAATTTTAAACAAAAATACATTATAATAGGAGAACTCTTGTAAATCGTAAATCAAAAATCGTCATTCGTCAATCAAATGATTATCTTTGCCTTTTTAAAATTAGAACATGCTCGTTAAGCTTCAGGATTTATATTTCAAACCTTTTATTTCAGAAGAGAAAATAGAAGCTACTGTACAACAAATGGTCGATGCTATTGCAAAGGACTTAAAGGACGAGATGCCCATATTTGTTGGTATTCTTAATGGCTCTTTTATGTTTGTTAGTGATTTTGTAAAAAAGTACCCACACCCATGCGAGGTCACTTTTATAAAATTAGCATCTTATGATGGTGTGAAATCTACTGAAGATATCCAGAGACTCATAGGTTTAACTCAAGATTTAACAGGTAGAACCGTTGTTATTCTTGAAGATATTATTGATTCTGGTAATACACTTGAGGAGGTGCATCGTATTTTTAAAAATGAAAACGTAAAACAACTCATAATTGCTACACTATTTTATAAGCCTGAGGCATATAATAAAGACTTTAAACTGCATTATGTCGGTATAGAAATTCCTAATAAATTTATAGTAGGCTATGGCTTAGATTATAACGGATTAGGAAGAGATTTACCCGAAGTATATCAACTAAAAACAACACAGCACATGACTAATATTGTATTATTTGGCCCTCCAGGAGCAGGCAAAGGTACACAAGCAAATTTCTTAAAAGACAAATACGATTTGGTACATATTTCTACTGGAGACGTATTTAGATACAACATAAAAAATCAGACTGCTTTAGGAACTCTAGCCAAATCATATATGGATAAAGGCGAATTAGTACCTGATGAGGTAACCATTGATATGCTCAATGCTGAAGTTGAAAAAAATGCAGATGCTAAAGGTTTTATTTTTGATGGTTTTCCACGTACAAATGCTCAAGCTGAAGCTTT
>CAZBMY010000238.1:0-3093 GCA_964492855.1 uncultured Flavobacteriaceae bacterium | reverse complement strand
AAGCAACAACATTTCTTACGTTATCAGTTTGATTATTTCTATTAGTAACCCATATTTCAGCTCTTGTAATTTGAATATTGTTATTGGGATATGGATAGGTTAACATTGACCGATCATAAGTATCTCTAAAATATTGCGCTAAAAAGTAGTGCCTATTTTCGTCATAATCTCTTGCAAAAAATTCAAAATCCTCTAAAGTACCACCTCCTTGAGCTGTCACTGATCTTGATTGTGATTGTTGTTCTGAAAATACTGCTGTTACAGTAGTTTTACCAAATTGCAATTGTGTCTTTACACCAAATAAGCTTTGAGCACCTGTGATTAAAGAACTATTTAATGGCATACTAACATTACCAACTTCTATCTTTCTTATAATATCGTCATCGTCTGGCGTATATTCTAATTTTACAAGATTTTGAAAATTTTGCGTGCTTTCGGTATCATAATTAGCAGTAACTTGTAAACGCGTCCCTACTGTTCCTAATAAACTTAAACTAATTCTCTGATCAAAATCAAACGTGAAATTACTTCTATTTCTTGGGGTGAAACTTGGATTGTCTTGCTGCGAAAAAAGAATCCCTAAATCAATATCTACTGATCCTAATGGTTTTACTGAAATCGTATTACCACCAAATATCGTTTCGAATAAATCTGAATTTACATAAAAATCTGGCAGTAGATTCTTTTGTGCATCTGCACTACCATCTTTTAATCCATCAGCCGCATCAATCTTCTGCTTATAGTAGGCATTTAAACGTTCTTTAAGCACTAATTTCTGAAATTCTGCTGGTGTTAATATTAGTGGAAAATTAATATTAAAACCTCCTATTTTTTCTGAATAGATATAACGGTCTAAAATAGGATCGTACTTATACTTAGATTCTATACTTCCTGGTTTAGGTAATTTAATGTCTCCTAAAGCAAATGTGGTTTTAGTAGAATCCGCTTGTTGCGTATTATCTTGCGCATAACTGATGCCACCTATTAATAAGATTATTATTAATACGCGCCATTTCAGTTTTAGTAAGGAAATATTAGCGTTGGTTATGTTCAATGGTGCTATAAATTTTTTAATGCGTCTTTAATTATTTTTTCAACATTGGCATTTGGTTCTTGAGCTAAAATTTTATCTACGACTTTTTCGGATTGTTTTTTATTAAATCCTAAAACTTCTAAAGCTGATAACGCTTCACTTTTGTTAGTATTGTTCTCAATAGTAGAAACTTCATCAATTCCGTAAACCTTTAACACTTTCTCCTTTAAATCTAATATGACACGTTGTGCTGTTTTAGCACCAATTCCTTTTATAGATTGAATTAAACCTACATCACCACTATCAATTCCTTCTTTTACTTGTTGCGGAGTTAATGATGATAACATGGTACGTGCAATACTAGCGCCTACACCACTTACAGAAATTAATAATTTAAATATTTCGCGTTCGGTCTGAGAAGAAAATCCATACAATGTATGGGCGTCTTCTCTAACTTGTAAATAGGTGTATAATTTTAAGTTTTCTTGGTCGGGAATTTTAGAATAGGTATGCAATGATATGTGTAATAAATAGCCTACACCATTGCAATCTATAACCACGTCTGTCGGATTCTTTTCAACAAGTTTTCCTTGAAGGTGCGTTATCATGCAGTATTAAAAGTTAGTGCTTCAAATGTAATAAAATTATTTACATATAAAAGCACTTTAAATGTCTAAAATAAAGGCTTACGAATGTTTTTTACCTTTCTCTTGTGCATCGATTACAGCTATAGCCGTCATATTAACAATTTCATCTACGCTTGCATCTAGTTGAAGGATATGAACTGGCTTGCGCATTCCCATCATAATTGGCCCAATAGAGTCTGCTTTATTCAATTCTTTTAAAAGCTTATACGTAATATTTGCAGCATCTAAATTTGGAAACACTAACGTATTTACTTTTTTACCAACCAACTTAGAAAACGGAAATATGTCTTGAAGCATTTCAGAATTTAACGCAAAATCGGTTTGTAATTCTCCGTCAACAATCATTTCTGGATATGATTTATGTAAATAAGACACTGCTTCTCTTACTTTACTAGCTCTATCATTTTCTGACGACCCAAAGTTAGAATACGATATCATAGCCACAACAGGTTCCATTCCAAACATTTTAACTACACGAGAAGTCATCTGTGCAATTTTAGCCAAATCTTTTGCTGTAGGTTCTATGTTTATTGAAGTATCACTCAAAAATAAAGGACCTCGTTCAGTCATCATAACATTAGTTGTTGCTATACGAGATACACCATTAGCCATACCAATAAGCTCTAGCATCGGTTTTACCACACTAGGATAACTACGCGAATAACCAGAAATTAAACCATCTGCATCTCCTTGGTTTACCATCATAGCTGCAAAATAATTACGCTCTCGCATAATTTTACGAGCAGAATACTGTGTTACTCCTTTACGATGTCTGCGTTTCCAATAGGCTTCAGCGTATCTATTTCTTCGTTCATTTTCTTCTTCAGATTTTGGGTCTATAATTTCTAGATCTGCTTCGAATTCTATCTCTTCCATTAATTCTAAAATGGTATCTCTACGACCTAATAAAATAGGGATAGCAACTCCTTCATCATAAACAATCTGTGCCGCCTTTAGCACATCTAAATGATCTGCTTCTGCATATACAATACGTTTAGGATTTGTACGCGCTCTACCAAGTAATAATCGCACCAATTTATTATCTGAACCCAAGCGTTCTAAAAGTGTAGTTTTGTATTTATCCCAGTCTGTTATAGGCTCTTTTGCTACACCACTTTCCATAGCTGCTTTTGCTACAGCTGGTGGCACTTCAGCAATTAATCTAGGATCGAAAGGCTTAGGAATAATATAATCTTTACCAAAAGTTAATCGTGTTTCATCATAGGCGATGTTGACTTGTTCTGGCACAGGTTCCTTTGTCAATTTGGCAAGAGCCTCCACTGCGGCCATTTTCATGGCTTCGTTTATGGCTGTAGCTCGCACATCCAGAGCCCCTCTAAAGATAAATGGAAATCCCAAAACATTGTTCACTTGGTTTGGGTAATCAGATCGGCCCGTTGCAATGATAGCGTC
>CAZBMY010000237.1:0-3136 GCA_964492855.1 uncultured Flavobacteriaceae bacterium | reverse complement strand
TTTTTAATTTCGTTATCGATTAACTTTTTAAGTGCTTCTAATTCAGACTTTGTTAGGTCTGTTTTGCGTGTAAAGAACGATGCAAACTGTGATGCACTATCATTAAAAAAGTTTTTAATTAACCCATTAACATGTTTTGAGAAGTAGTCTTCTTTTTTTACAAGCGGGTAATATTCTCTAGATTTGCCAAAGGTTGTATACGCTACAAAACCTTTGTCGATCATACGTTTTAAAAGCGTTGCAACGGTAGTTGTAGCTGGCTTAGGTTTGGGATAAATTTCTAGCAAGTCTTTCATGAAGGCTTTTTCAAGCTTCCATAGATATTGCATAAGTTGTTCTTCGGTTTTTGATAGTTGCATGTTCTACATATTTAGAATTTACTCTACAAATGTAGAATATAAATTTCAATTCTACAAATGTAGAGTAAAAAATAAATTAATATTATTTGTTATACGGTGTCTCGTTAATCCAGTGGAAATTTCTAGAACGAAGAGGGAACTCGTTTAGGTCTTTTTTCTTTAGGGTTATGACTAGGCTGTCATTTTCAAGTTTACCAAAGAGTTTGAGTGTATTTGCGTTGCGTAAATTGTATTTAAAGTTAAATTTGTCTTCTGCTGTATCTTGTTTATAAATTGAAACTTTAGTATTTATGGTATCGTTGGTAAACGTATAACTAATTGTATAATTAGTCATTGTTTTTACAATTGCACGGCCTTTTCGTTCTATTAAAAGATATCTCCAACGATTAGAGTCGGTAATTAAAGCAGGTAGAGTATCATTGTTTTTAATAAACAATTCAGTTTCCCAAATACCGTATAATTTAGGTCTATGATTTACATCACTAATATTTATTTGGCCTAAGTAACCTAAAATACATCCAGCAATTAATAGAATTGGGAGTAAAACTTTTTTTAAAGTTTGTATTGTTTTTTGATAACTCTTTGATGCAATTGGGTAGTAGTAATTATAGGGTTGAGTAGCTTTATTTTTAATAAAAACGGATACAAAACGTTTGTAATCCGTCATAAATAAAACCCCAGACATTAGAATTAAATGTATCGAAAATAGCTTTACGGGGATATCAAACATAAGATTCATCATAGCTACTTGTGTCATAACACCTATTACTATAAAAGCACCAAGTGTCGTGGTTCTTCTCCAAACAAGTAGCAGACCACCTAGGATTTCCATCAAGCCAGCAAATATTCCAAAGCCTTTAGAATATCCCATATATTGCCACGCCAATCCCATCGGAGAAAATTCTCCTAAAGGTTGTAATAACTTATCAAATGAAGCGGGTTGAAATTGAATTTGAAAAACTTTTACAAATCCATATAGCAACATAGCTAATATTATAAATATTCTAAGGACAACTAAGAACCAATAGAACGCTTTATTGTATTCCTTTTTGTTGCGTTGTATTATAGACCATAAAGACGTAACTATTATAGCTAGTATAAAGTTCACAAAAAGTGTTACATAAGCAAAAGTGTTGTCTCCGCTTCCGTAACCAGAAACATCATATTTGTAATTGAAATTTAAAAAGGTATTGCCTATCCATCTAAAAGGTGTTTCAAACAAACTGCTAGTAAACATCAATAAAATGTATAGCAGAAAATATGAGAAAACAAACCTAAAAACTAGTTTACTTCTCAATGACCATACTTCTATATACGATTGGCTTAGCAACATTTATTGTTTTAACTCCGTAAAATATTTATAAAAATAAGGAATAGTTTCAATGCCTTTAAGATAATTCCATACACCAAAATGCTCATTTGGAGAATGTATAGCATCACTATCTAGACCAAACCCCATAAGTATAGTTTTACTTTTTAATTCTTTCTCAAATAGTGAAACTATGGGAATACTTCCACCGCTTCGCTGTGGAATAGGGGTTTTGCCAAAAGTTTGCTTATATGCTTCAGAAGCGGCTTTATAGCCTATACTGTCTATTGGAGTCACATAGCCTTGACCGCCATGATGTGGCGTTACTTTAACACGCACACCTGCAGGAGCAATACGTTCGAAGTGTGTTT
Source organism: uncultured Flavobacteriaceae bacterium (assembly GCA_964492855.1). Lineage (GTDB taxonomy): Bacteria > Bacteroidota > Bacteroidia > Flavobacteriales > Flavobacteriaceae > Winogradskyella. The sequence goes on along the minus strand of CAZBMY010000237.1, from coordinate 1,097 downwards.
TAAATAAACCTGTAATCTCTTCCCAATCTTGATTAGGCACTAAACGCATAGATATTTTTGCATAAGCTTTACTAGCAATTACCGTTTTTGCGCCTTCACCAGTATAACCGCCCCAAATACCATTAACGTCTAATGTAGGTCTTATGGAGTTACGTTCGTTTGTTGTGTAGCCATTTTCTCCATAAACGGCATCTATGTCTAAGGCTTCTTTATAATGTTTTAAACTAAATGGCGCTTTTGCCATCTCAGCACGTTCCTCGGCAGATAAATTTTCTACTTTATCATAAAAACCAGGTATTGTTATGTGATTGTTTTCATCATGTAAAGATGAAATCATTTTGGTTAGAATATTAATAGGATTTGCAACCGCACCACCATATAGCCCAGAGTGAAGATCACGATTAGGACCAGTAACTTCAACTTCGACATAACTTAAGCCTCTTAATCCGGTTGTAATTGATGGCACATCGTTAGCTATCATTCCAGTATCTGAGATAAGAATTACATCATTCTCTAGTTTTTTGTGATTTGCTTTTACATAATGCGAAAGATTAACACTGCCAACCTCTTCCTCACCTTCAATCATAAATTTTACATTGCAAGGTAATTCCCCCTGTGAGGTCATAAACTCTAAGGCTTTAACATGCATATACATCTGTCCTTTATCATCACAAGCACCACGTGCAAATATGGCACCTTCAGGATGCAAATCGGTAGTTTTAATTACAGGTTCAAAAGGAGGAGAGTCCCATAAGTTTAATGGGTCTGGTGGTTGCACATCGTAGTGTCCATATACTAAAACTGTAGGTAGGTTAGGGTCTATTATTTTTTCTCCATAAACTATAGGATATCCATCAGTTTCACAGATTTCAACAGAGTCACAACCGGCTTTTTGTAAACTGCCTTTAATGACTTTAGCAGTTTTTAGAACATCATTCTTATATACAGAATCAGCACTTATAGATGGTATTTTGAGAAGTTCTATTAGTTCAGATAAAAAACGGTCTTTATGGGTTGAAATATAAGATTGAATATTAGACATATTTTTAATTTAGAGTATAAACAAAAATAAGAAAAGCCGAATGATTATTTAATGT
>CAZBMY010000236.1:0-3183 GCA_964492855.1 uncultured Flavobacteriaceae bacterium | reverse complement strand
AAAGCATCTGGTTTTGCTAGAGACATGCTATGATTTAATTTATTACTCATAATTAAGCGGTTTGTAATTGTTTGTTATACACTGATAAGATTTCAGCTTCATAATGGCTATAAAATTCAGGGTCGAAGTTAGCTTCAGAAAGGTTGTTGATGACATAGTCGACGCCGCGTTCTTCTGTTAGCCAACGGTCAAATACTTCATGTCGCATTCTAATTCCAAAGGTATTTATGCCCAGAAATTTGTTAGAATTTTTATCATATGCGACCGTGATACACTTGGTATCATCTTCATGTTTCCAATGAAAATGAGCTTCGTCTTCTCTTGGCTTAGAAAATACCCAACCGTAAGTTTGGTATTCGATATCCATAAATTTTGCAGAATTAAACCAATGGCCTGGCTTATACTCGATACGATTACCACAAATGGTTTGTGCTAAAGTTTCTCCCATCATACGACCTGTATACCAAACGGCTTCTATCGGGCGTCTATTTCCAATAGCTTCATGCTGTTCTGCACAATCGCCAATAGCATAAACATCCTTAATATTTGTTTCTAAAAAACGATTAACTTTTACACCACGACCAGTTTCAATTTTAGAATCTTTTATAAAATCTATATTTGGTGAAACACCAGCGGTTAAACCAACAACATTACATTCGATTTCTTCTCCAGTTTCTTCAATAATTATCGACTTTACTTTTCCGTTTTCATCAGATTTAATTTCTCTTAAATTAGAAGATAATCTCAAATCTATATGATGATTTTTAATATGTCTATTAATCATTTCGCTTTCACCACTCGGTAAAACCCCATTCCAAAAACTATCTTCACGCACTAAAAAGGTTACTGGTATACTTCTAGAGTTTAGCATTTCTGCTAATTCAATACCTATTAGACCACCACCAACGATTACAGCACGATTACATGCCTCTTTATTAGGAGCGTGTTCTTCAAGTTTTTCTAAATCTTGCTTGTGATACATGCCCATAACACCATCTAAATCTTGTCCTGGCCAACCAAACTTATTGGGCTTACTGCCAGTTGCAATAACTAACTTGTCATATGCCATAGTATCACCTTCGACAAAATGAAGTGTTTTATTGTCAGTATCTACGCTTTGCACATATCCTTTCTTAAGTTCAATTCTATTTTTTTTCCAGAACCAATTCTCATAAGGTTGGGTATGCTCAAATTTCATATGACCCATGTATATGTACATTAACGCCGTACGTGAGAAGAAGTAGTCTGTCTCTGCAGAAACTATAGTAATTTTTTTATCGGACAGTTTTCGAATGTGTCTAGCAAGTGTTACGCCAGAGATACCGTTACCGATTATAACGATGTGTTCCATAATGATTATGATTGTTAGTTAGTGCTAAGTCGCACTTAAAGGTAATAACTTAAACATAAATTTAATTTAGAAAGAGTTTAAATAGGAAGAAAGTGTAAGGAATAATAATCTATAGAGACGCTAAATTTCTTTTCAAAATTATGTAAGTACCCAGATTTGAGCTCGACAGAAGTGGCATTACAAAGTTTTAATACTTATAAATAATGAAAAAATATATTCTTATACTATTAGCATTTATCGGGACAAATGTGCAAGCCCAAAACTTAGATACATTCTTTAATCAGGCAGATGCATTTTTTAAAGCCAATGTTAAAAATGGCAAAGTTGCCTATTCTAGTATTCATAAAAACCCAGACGCTTTAAACGCAGTTTTAGATAATGCAGCAAAAATTTCAGTATCAGAAAGTGATGCTAAAAATTACCAAGCGTTTTGGATAAATGCGTACAATCTTTCAGTCATAAAAGGGATAATAAATAATTACCCAACAAAATCACCACTAGATAATTCTGGTTTTTTTGACAAAACAACATATAGTTTAGGCGGAAAAACTATCACATTAAATGATATTGAGCATAAGTTACTTCGGCCAAAATTTAAAGACCCACGGTTTCATTTCGTATTAGTTTGTGGTGCTGTTGGATGCCCACCATTAATTAGTAAAGCGTATTTGCCGAGTACATTAGATGCACAATTAGAAGCTCAAACCAAAAAAGCAATAAACGGGAGTTTTCTTAGAGTGAAAAAAAACAAAGTATCAGCTTCAAAAATTATGGAGTGGTATAAAGAAGATTTTACGATGAATGGGAAAACAGAAATCGATTTTATAAACACATATAGAACAGAAAAAGTACCGGTAAAATCGAAGATAAGCTACTTCGAATACAACTGGAGTTTAAACAAACAATAACAATCAAAAATTTTAAATAGAAAAATCAAACCAAAATGAAAAAATTAATAATAGCGGCTGTTGTATTAGCCATAGGTTTTACAGGATTTTCACAAGAAAATGATGAACCTGCAAAAAGTGTTATTCAAGAATATACACCTTCAAAGTTATTGAAAAAAGGACAGTGGGATATTAAGTTTTTTAATAATCTTTACACACAGACCGAGAGTACTTTTACTGAAGGTAGAGAACCGAGACAAACTTTTTTAACTTCAACAGTTGATATTTTCACAGGCGTTTCAGAAAATAGCAGATTTAACGTTGGTTTATTATTAGAATTTCGATCTAATGTGGTTGCAGATAGAGGTGCTTTAGACGTATTTTCTTTTGATGGAGAATCTGGGACAGCACGTTCAGGTTTTACATCTTTTGCACCAGCAATAAAGTTTAACCCTATAAAAAACGTATCAAATTTTACTATACAATCTGCACTTTTTATTCCTTTAGTAGATCAAGAAGTTGAGAATAGTGTTTTTTTAGACCAAGATGGATTTGTATTTCAGAATCGTTTTTTCTATGATTATACTTTTCCAAGTGGGAATTGGCAAATATTTACAGAGTTAAATGCTGAATATAATTTTGGAAAAGACCAAGTGCAAGATGCTAATTTTGATACCATAGAAGGTAGTTTTGCAAATAATAGTTTGCTTTTAACACCAGGTATTTTTCTTAGTTACTTTCCTAGCAGTAAATTTACTGTTTTAGGTTTAGTACAACATCAACAACGTATAGATTTAGGTAACGATTTTGAGCAAGATTTTACAGCACTTGGCGGTGGTTTAAAATACCAATTGACTAAGGTCTTAAATATTGAAGGATTGTATACTAATTTTGTAAGAGGAAATAATACAGGTTTAGGACAAACTTTTAATATAGGTTTAAGAG
>CAZBMY010000235.1:0-3227 GCA_964492855.1 uncultured Flavobacteriaceae bacterium | reverse complement strand
GTATAACACAATGAGTGTTAATCCAGCATATGCAGGTCAAAGAGAGGTTTTAAGTATCAATGGATTGCATCGTACGCAATGGGTTGGGATTGATGGTGCTCCACAAACTCAAACATTAGGTATTCATTCACCTTTAAAAAATGAGCGTATAGGCTTGGGTCTTTCTGTAGTTCAAGATGCTTTAGGACCAGCAAGGGAGACTTATGTAAATGGTAATTTTTCTTATACAATACCAGTAAACGATTACGATACTAAGCTGTCTTTTGGAATTAATGGTGGGTTTCATTTATTAGATACCGATTGGAATAGAGGAATTTTTCAAAATCCTGATTCAGCCTTTAATGAAAATATAAATTTATTTTCGCCAATAATTGGTGCTGGATTATATTTACATTCAAAAAAATGGTATTTGGGTTTATCTGTTCCTAATTTTATAACGACAGATCATTATGATGATTTCGAAGAATCAATTGCAGCAGAACGTTTACATTATTTTTTAATTGGAGGCTATGTATTTGATTTAAGTAAAAACACCAAATTAAAACCCGCTTTTTTAGTGAAAGCGGTTACGGGTGCTCCTCTGATTGCAGATATTTCTGCTAACTTTTTATTTAGAGATAAAATAACTTTAGGAGCTGCGTATCGCTGGGATGATTCGGTTAGTGGATTAGTTGGTTTTCAAATTAATCCAGGATTATACTTAGGATATGCCTATGACCTTACAAGTACAGAACTTAATAACTATAACAACGGAACACACGAAATCATGTTGCGTTTTGAATTAAAGAGAGTTGGTAAAATTTTGTCACCTAGATTCTTTTAATATATTTGATTATGAAAACATTTAAAGTATTAATTTTTTCTCTTCTCACAGTTGCAATAGCATTTTCGCAAAATAAGAAAGTGGATAGAATAACAGACTCTGAAGATTATAATGAGTTTGCTTATATAAAGACAAGTGAAGTATTACTGCGTTTAGCTGAAAAGGGATATGAATCTGTTGAATTGTTCCAAAAGTTAGGAAACTCATTTTATTTCAATAACAAAATGCCTGAGGCTTCTAAATGGTATGGAAAGCTTGTTAATATGGAAGGAGATCATGAGATAGATCCTGAGTATTATTATAGGTATGCGCAATCTTTAAAATCTATTGAAGATTATGAAAATTCTAATATATGGATGCAAAAGTTTTCTGATGCAAAACCAAGTGATTCAAGAGGTCGTGCTTTTCTTTCCGATGTAGATTATCTAGCAGACATTGCTGCTGCTAGTAATGGTGATATCGAAATAAAGAATTTAGACTTTAATTCTGAGTTGTCAGATTTTGGAACCAATTTTTATAATGGAGAATTATTATTTGCATCTAGTAGAGGTGGTGGTCGTGATTACAAATGGAACGAGCAACCCTTTTTAGATATTTATACAGTAAGAAGAGGAGAAGATGGGTCGTTTAATAAGCCTAAAAACCTAGATAAAATAGTGAATACGAAATTGCACGAGTCCTCTGTAGCATTTACGCCAAACGATTCTGTTATGTATTTTACACGTAACAACTTTTTCAAGAAGAAAGCGCGAAGAGGAGAAGATGGTGTTAATAGATTACAACTGTATAGAGCAACACTACAATTTGATGACTCATGGGGTGATATTGAATCAATACATTTTAATAGTAGAGATTTTAGTGTAGCACATCCTACCGTAAATAAAGCAGGAACTGTAGTGTATTTTGCTTCAGATATGAAAAATACATTTGGACAATCAGATATTTATATGGCTCCAATTTTGGAAGGAGGCGTTCTTGGAGAACCAAAAAATCTTGGACGTTTAATAAATACCGAGGGACAAGAAACGTTTCCGTTTATCAATTCAGACGGTGATTTATATTTTGCATCGAATGGCTATCCTGGACTTGGAGGTTTAGATATTTATGTGGTTAGAGATTTTGAAGCTATTTTAACTTCAAAAGGTGCTAAAGATTATGTGATTGAAAATGTAGGTAAACCAGTGAACAGTCCTCAAGATGATTTTGCCTATTACGAAAATTTAGAATTGAAAGAAGCCTTTTTTACATCAAACAGAACAGGAGGTAAAGGAGATGATGATATATACACGTTTACTATTCCAGAAAACACAATGATTGTTGAAGGTGTTGTTATAGATAAAAACACACAAGAGATTATTCCAGGATCCACTGTGGTATTATTAGATGCTAATGGTAATGAGTTAAACCAAGTTGTTGCTAATGATAAAGCAGAGTTCTCTTTCGAAGTTTTAGGAGATCAAGAATATTTTATTAGAGTATCTAAAGAGAAGTATTCAACGGATGAGCAACGCTTTACAACGCCAAGAAAAAAACAAGAACTTAAACTGGAGTTCAGGCTAGAAAAAGATGTTGAAGAAGTAGAAGTAGGAGATGATTTGGCAGAAGTTTTAGATATTCCAATTATTTATTTTGATTTTGATAAATCTAATATTCGTAGAGATGCTTCTTTTGAATTAGAGAAAGTTATTTCTGCTTTAAAACAAAACCCTAATATGAAAATTGATGTACGCTCGCATACAGATAGCCGTGCACCAAAAGCATATAATCAAGCACTATCCGATAGAAGAAATAAAGCTACTATTGAGTATATTGTTACTCAAGGCGGTATTGATGCAAGTAGATTAACAGGACGTGGCTATGGTGAGAGCCAGTTAGTAAATAACTGTGCCGACGGCGTAAAATGTACTCCTGAAGAACATCAATTAAATAGACGTAGTGAATTTATTATTGTAAAAATTAATAACTAAACCCAAAATAATTATAGGTAAAAGCTGTTCGATAGAGCAGCTTTTTCTTTTTTAAGAAAACCTTGACGTGTAATACCATTTATTGTTGGTATTTTTGTAATATATGATTGAAGAACAAGTTATTCTCGTTAACGAACTAGACGAACAAATTGGCTTAATGCCAAAAATGGAAGCACATGAAAAAGCTATTTTACATCGTGCTTTTTCGGTATTTATTTTTAATGATAGTAATGAGTTAATGCTGCAAAAACGTGCATTAACTAAATACCATTCCCCTGGATTATGGACAAACACGTGTTGTAGCCATCAGCGTGACGGAGAAAGCAATATAAACGCTGGTAAGCGCCGTTTAAAAGAAGAAATGGGTTTTGTTACCGAATTAAAAGAAACCACCTCTTTTATCTATAAGGCGCCTTTTGATAATGGTCTAACAGAAC
>CAZBMY010000234.1:0-3264 GCA_964492855.1 uncultured Flavobacteriaceae bacterium | reverse complement strand
TTAATTCCCTTGAGAAAGATTTTTCATTTCCTCTTCTATCATTTCATAGAATTGGTCAATCTTAGGTAATACTACAATACGTGTACGTCTGTTTTTAGCTCTATTTTCTGCAGTATCATTTTCTACTAAAGGCACGTAAGAACTACGGCCAGCAGCAATAAGTTGTTGCGAATTAACACCTAAGCTTTCTAAAACTCTAACCACAGAAGTTGCTCGCTTAACACTTAAGTCCCAGTTATCTAATAACGGAGGTTTACTGTATGATTTGTTATCTGTATGAGATTCAACCATAGCTTCAAAGTTTGGCTTGCTATTAATAACTTTAGCTACTTTCTCTAATACTTCCGTAGCTCTAGTTGTTACATTATAGCTACCACTCTTAAATAATAATTTATCAGCAATAGAAATAAACACAACGCCTTTTTCAACATTTACCTCAATGTCTGGGTCGTTAATACCAACTTCTTTTTTTAGGCTAGTTACTATAGCAAGTGTTACACTATCTTTTCTGTTTAAAGCATCTTGCAAACGTGTAATCTTTAAATCGCGCTCTTGTAAAGACTCTAAAGATTTTTCAAGATTTTCAGCTCCTTTACTTGTTAACTCAGTTAAATCTTGCGAGCTTTTAATCAGAGCTTCGTTACTACGACGCATATCTGCTAATTGCTCTTTAAGACCTTCTAAACGAGCTGATGCAGCAGCTTGGTCAGCTAAGCAAGAGTTTAATTTTACTGTTGCAGTATTTAATAAATCTTGAGTTTCTTTTTGCTTTTCTTGTAGTGCTAAATAATCTTTTTTAGATACACATGCAGTAAGTATTAGCATGGCACCCAAACTTAAAAGAATAGACTTTTTCATATGAATTAATAATTTTCTAGTTTAAATCATTACAAAACTATTGAAAAGAAAGGCGACAGCACAGTTGATTAACAAAAATTTTAACAGACTTATAAACAGTCAAAAGTTTTATTTCGTTTTATAAAATAATCCCAAACAATTGAATTGTTTTTTGAGTAGTTAGGCTGTTGATTATAAGCTCTACGCTGCCTAAGTAAACCAGATATGTTTTGGTAAAAATTACCATGAGCCTTTAAAATTGATAAAAAATGTTTTGGCTTTCCTTGAAGCAAAAATCTAAGACCTGCAATGCCATCAAGACTCATACGGACAAGAACTCTTGCAAACAATTTCTTATCTGTATTTTTGACTAAGGTGAATAGACTATTTCTAAAATTTAAGTACGTCTTTCTTGGACTAGTTGAACTAAGTGTTGCTCCGCCTACATGGAATACTGTCGATGTTCCAACAAATAGGGATTTATGATTTTTATTAAACGCACGCCAACATAAATCAATTTCTTCCATATGTGCAAAATAACTTTCGTCAAAGCCTTCTAACTCAGTGAAAACTTTATTTTTTATAAAAAAACAGGCACCTGATGCCCAAAAAATTTCGGTGGTATTATTATACTGTCCACTATCCTTTTCAATAGTATCAAAAATGCGTCCTCGACAATAAGGATAGCCATACTTGTCTATAAAACCTCCGGCAGCTCCTGCATATTCAAAATATGTTTTCTTTTTATAGTCTAGGATTTTTGGTTGAATAATTGAAACGTTTTCATCTGCATTATATGCTTCTATAATCGGCAATAACCAATTATGTGTAACTTCAATATCACTATTAAGAAGACATACTAAAGGTTCTTTAATTTGTTTTAAAGCATCGTTATAACCTTTTGCATATCCGCCATTCTCAGTATTAAGAATGACACTAATATTTGGATAATTAGTATTAACAAAATCAAAAGATTTATCAGTTGAAGCATTATCTGCAATGTAGATTTTTGCATTAGAAGAACATGTTGTTACTGAAGGCAAGAATTGTTTCAGTAATGCCTCACCGTTCCAATTAAGTATAACTATTGCAATATCTTCTGTTGTATATTTCATTGGTTATAATCTGGAATAGATTTTAAGAATGTATACTGTTGCACTCCAAAATCCATTTGACAATAATAATGATTAATTCCGTTAGTTACCATTAAATATGTAGCATTCAATTTCAAATTATAACGTGCAATTTGGTCAAATGTCGATTGATTAATAGTGATTTTTGGTGCCTTACATTCAACAATTAAAAAGATAGAGCCATCTGAATTAAAAACGACAATATCATAGCGTTTTTTTAACCCATTTATAGTTAACTCTTTTTCGACATTAATCAAAGATTTAGGATATCTCTTTTCAGAAATAAGATAATGTATACAATGTTGACGTACCCATTCTTCGGGCTGTAAAATCACAAATTTTTTGCGAATGATATCAAAAATAGAAACTTTATTTTCTGTACTTTTGAAACGGTAGTCGAACTTTGGAAAATTAAGGTCTTGCACTACACAAAAGTATAATTTTAACATCACTTCGAGTGATTTTCCTAGAAAATTTATCGAGAAGTCTTAGCCAAGTCATAAGCTTTTGGAAGAAGCAAAACAAATTGTCACAGATATAAGACAAGGTCATATTAAACCTATTTATTTTTTAATGGGTGAGGAGGCTTATTATATAGACAAGATATCGGATTATATAGAAGATAATATTTTGGATGAAGCTGAAAGAGGCTTTAATCAAATGGTACTTTATGGACGCGATGTTGCTATAGATGATATTGTGAGTAATGCTAAGCGCTATCCTATGATGGCTGAACGACAAGTGGTTATTGTAAAAGAAGCCCAAGACTTAAGCCGTACTATTGAAAAATTAGTTGATTATGTCAACAACCCACAACCCACAACTGTTTTAGTTGTTAATTATAAATATAAAAAAATAGATAAACGTAAAGGCTTATACAAAGCATTAAAGAAAACAGGTGTTGTTTTTGAAAGCAAAAAACTTTATGATAATCAGGTGCCAGATTGGATTCGTCGTGTATTATCAGGGCAAGGTTATCAAATCACACCAAAAGCTTCTCAAATGTTAGTAGAATTTTTAGGAACAGACTTATCTAAAATTGAAAATGAACTCAGTAAACTTAAAATAGTTTTACCCGAAGGATCTCAAATAACGCCAGAAGCCATTGAAGAAAATATAGGTATAAGTAAAGACTTTAATAATTTTGAACTTCGCAAAGCGGTTGGTGAACGAAATATGACAAAAGCGTTTAGGATTGTAAAATATTTTGGAGATAATCCTAAAGACAATCCAATGGTGGTAACTATATCTTTATTATTTAATTTCTTTTCACAGTTATTACAATACCATGGGT
>CAZBMY010000233.1:2180-3289 GCA_964492855.1 uncultured Flavobacteriaceae bacterium | reverse complement strand
GGTTGGGACGAAAAAGTAAATAAATACAAAAACCCTATTTACACATTTAAGGTAAGAGATAAGGAAATAAAAATAGATACGCATACAGAATCCTTATCACATACCCAGATTCCTAAAGTAGCGTTGCCAAAGTATAGTGCATGGGGCGATATCTTACGGTGGACATTACAAGAAAATGTACCTGGAGAGTTTCCATACACTTCAGGATTATATCCGTTTAAAAGAACTGGCGAAGACCCAACTCGAATGTTTGCTGGTGAAGGTGGTCCAGAACGAACCAACAGACGTTTTCATTATGTAAGTTTAGGTATGCCTGCAAAGCGTTTATCTACAGCTTTTGATAGTGTAACTTTATACGGAAATGATCCAGATTATAGACCAGATATTTATGGTAAAATCGGTAATGCAGGTGTTTCTATCTGTTGTTTAGATGATGCTAAGAAATTGTATTCTGGTTTTAATCTTGCAGATGCTATGACCTCTGTGAGTATGACTATTAATGGACCAGCACCGATGCTGTTAGGCTTTTTTATGAATGCAGCTGTAGATCAACAATGTGAGATTTATATTAAAGAAAATGGTTTAGAGAAAGAAGTAGAAAATAAAATTGCAGATATATATAAAGGAAAAGATAGACCAAGATACAATGGCGGATTGCCTGAAGGAAATGATGGACTTGGTTTAATGCTTTTAGGTGTTACCGGAGATCAAGTGCTACCAGCAAATGTATATGCTGAAATTAAAGCCAAAACAATAGCTCAAGTTAGAGGAACTGTACAGGCAGATATTCTTAAGGAAGATCAAGCCCAAAACACATGTATTTTCTCAACGGAGTTTGCATTGCGTTTAATGGGCGATGTACAAGAGTATTTTATTAATAATGGTGTAAGAAACTTTTATTCGGTTTCAATTTCTGGATATCATATTGCAGAGGCTGGTGCTAATCCAATTACACAATTGGCATTAACCCTTTCTAATGGTTTTACTTATGTAGAATATTACTTAAGTCGTGGCATGGATATTAACAAGTTTGGACCAAACTTGTCGTTCTTTTTCTCAAACGGTATAGACCCAGAATATTCGGTGATTGGACGTGTAGCGAGACGCAT
>CAZBMY010000233.1:0-2080 GCA_964492855.1 uncultured Flavobacteriaceae bacterium | reverse complement strand
CAAGGTGCTTTTATAATTGAAGAACTTACGGATTTAGTTGAAGAAGCTGTACTCTTAGAATTTGATAGAATTACAGAGCGTGGTGGTGTTCTTGGTGCTATGGAAACCATGTATCAACGTTCTAAGATTCAAGAAGAAAGTTTGTATTACGAGACTTTGAAACATAATGGTGAGTTCCCAATTATTGGTGTAAATACATTTTTAAGTAGTAAAGGGTCTCCAACGGTTCAGCCAGCTGAGGTGATTAGAGCTACTGAGGAAGAAAAAGAATTCCAGATTCAAACATTGAAGCATTTACACGGCGCTCATAGTACTTCCGAGTTATTAAAAGAGTTACAGCATAAAGCCGTTAATAATCAAAATATTTTTGAAGCGCTGATGGAAGTTTGTAAAGTGTGTTCTTTGGGTCAAATAACAAGTGCATTATTTGAAGTTGGTGGGCAGTATAGACGTAATATGTAAGCAGAGAACCACTTTTTATAAAAAAAAGTGAGTGAATCGCTTATGCTGAGCGAAGTCGAAGTATCTTTTTTAAATTAAATCTGTTTTGCAATGTCATTCAAAAAACTAAATCCATTATTAAAAGAGTCGCTTGAAGATTTAAAGTTTGAAGCGCCTTTATCTTTCCAAAAAGAAGTACTACCTGTTATAAAAGGTGGGGCTGATGCTTATGTTATTGGTAAAAAAGGTAGTGGAAAAACAACAGCCTTAATTATACATACAATTCATAAACTAAAAGCTGAAGCTTTTGAAGATTCACCAAGAGCTTTGTTTATTGTCGAAAATCAACAAAAAATAGCTGAGCTAAAAGAAGAGTTTTCAAAATACACAAGGAATACAGATTTACGTGTTTATGGAACAAGCGAGCGTTACGATTTTGAAAAGCAGAAAGTAGAAATTTATTACGGACAAGACATAGTTATTGGAACACCCGCTTTTATTTCAAAGCTTTATTTTCAGAATGCATTACACTTAGGACAAATTCAGTTATTTGTATTAGAAGATGCGGATTATTTGGCAAACAATAACGGTTACAATCACATTTTGCGTTTAACAGAAAGTATGGATAAGTTTCAATCTATCATCACCGCTGATGAGTGGAATAAAAGGATAGCCAATTACCAAAACGGTTACATGAGTAATGCTAGACTATTAAAATATAAGGATTAGTTTACAAGGTAAGCATCCAATTACGTTGTAACTTTCTAAATTTTTTCAATTCTTTTCGTAAAATAGGTAAGAAATCTTTACCATTGCTTTGAGTACTTTCTAAGCGTTTACAATTTTTGTAAAGACGGTAGGTAAGTCTTTCTAGACTTTCGATATGCTGATGTTTTTTATCAGAAAAGCGTTCACGCTCTGCATTAATAATTTCAGGCGCAAGGTTAGAAGACTGCTGAACAATATCTCCCGAAAAGTAGATGTCATTATTCTCTGTACCATCAATATTTAAGACACACAAATCATCATTCAAGTATGTAGAAATACTCCGAGATAAAACAAATATATCCATAGCTTTTTGGTAAAGCGGAACATTTGATAAATGTGATGGTATTGAATAATTCAATTTAATAGCAATTTTTAACGAAATTAATAACTCAAAATCATTTTAAGCTTTTGTATTTAAAGTAAATTATTATATTTACTTTAAATTATGTGTTAATTTTTGTAAAAAACATTAAATGAGTATAGATTCTCTTAATTGGCAGATTTTAAGATGTTTACAAGAAAATGCTAGAATGACAAATGCCGAAATTGGAAGACGAGTAGGAGTGAGTTCTCCAGCTGTTGCTGAGCGGATAAAAAAAATGGAAGACGCAGAAATAATTCAGTCGTATAAAACTCTAATTTCACCATTTTCTGCAGGTTATCAATTAAAAGCCATAATAACATTACGTGCATTTATGGGCATGCTAAAACCATTTCTTGAAAAAGTAAAAACCTACGACGAAGTCATCAATTGTTACCGTATTACTGGTAATGAAAATATTGTCATGGAAGTGGTTTTAAAAAACCAACAGCATTTAGAGGAATTTATTGACCAACTTATTGTTTATGGCGAAACTAAGACACAGATTGT
>CAZBMY010000232.1:0-3308 GCA_964492855.1 uncultured Flavobacteriaceae bacterium | reverse complement strand
GCTTTATGATTTGTCATTATTTAATATCGAAGGCAATGAAGAAGCGATTACATACTTTGAAGATAGAGGTTTTGATTATGAAGAATTACTTCCTAAACTCAAAGATGGCCTTTTAGAAATGAATGTTTATGACGGTATTGATCACCCAATTGTACCCTATGCATCAATGACAGAATCTAAAATTATCATAGATCAAATACGTGTTTTAAATCACAAATGGATACTCACTAACTTTACTGACGGAAAGCATTGGGGAGAGTTGTTTGTTAATTATGAGATAGATGATATGGGTAAGATAAGTTATAAGCTTACCGACTATTTTTTATACCCAATCAATTAAATACGTTGTTCTAGCCAGCTTTTAAATTCGTAGAAATTCTGTGGTGCTACACCATGCCCAACAGGGAATTCGTTATAAACATGTTGTATACCTAGATTATTAAGAAAAGGCTTAGATTTTCGTGCCCACTCAGCAGGTATTACCTGATCCACACTGCCATGAGAACAATAAAAATCTAAATGCTTATAATCTTCGGATATTAAATTTTTAGGTAGAATATCTTCATTAATATAGCCACTTAAAGCAACAATGTTTTTTACTTTATCTGGGTAGGTTAAAGCTACTGAGTAACTTAAAATTGTACCTTGACTAAACCCTAGAAGTGTCACATTATTACTATTTACGTCGTAAGTTACACACGCATAATCAATAAACTTAGAGATGATATCTCGGGATGATTTTGCTTGTTCATTGTCACTCCATTTTCCTTGTTCTGCATCAAAATTAATGGCATACCAAGCATTACCATAAGGCTGTAATTGATATGGTGCTTTAAGTGAAATGATAAATAACTCTTCTGGTAATTCAGATGCAAATGAAAATAAATCATTTTCATCACTACCATAACCGTGACACATAATTAATAACGGTGCATTTTTGTTTAGCGACGATGGTCGTTTGATATAGTGAAGTGGTGATGACATAATCTATTGTAAGGACTTGAAAATTTTTTGAAAGAAGTCACCAACTAAAGGTAGTTTATTAAGTTTGCCTGAAGCAGCGCCAATAATACCATAGGTAAATAGTACTAAAAAGAAAATCCAAAAAGATGAACTAATCATCATGCTATCAAACCCGCCAACTATGTAGCCTAATATGAAATAAATTAACCACAATCCAAGACCTTGACGAACATGAAATGCAGTAAATGCATTCTTTTTATCTTGACTCATATAAAAAGCAATTAGCGTACCTATAATTGTTATATAGGCTACAATAGCATAGGTTTTTCCTTCTTTGATGGTATTCTCGTCCATTAAATAATGTCTATTTTATTATTGGCAATAATACCGTAGGTTTTTCCTTTTAGCTCTTCACCAAGAAAGCAGCTATTTTTAGATGTTGACATTATATCTTTTTTGCCAAATTGATATTTAATATCTGGATTAAATAACGTTAGATTTGCTTTCTGCCCTTCAGAAATGTATGATTCTTCAATGCCAAATCGTTGTCTTCCTTTAGTTAGTAGTGAAATAGTTTTTTTTGTTGTAAAAATAGACTGAAGTGCACTAAATGCAGACTCTAAACCAATTGTCCCATAAAGTGCGTGGTCAAATTCGATTTTTTTATCTTCAATATCAATAGGGTTGTGGTCTGAAGTCACCATATCTATTGTACCGTCCCTAAGACCTTCTATTAGGGCTTCTACATCAGTCTGAGTACGTAAAGGTGGTAATACTTTATAATTAGTATCAAAATCCTTTAATCTATCGTCTGTAAAGCATAGATTATGTATAGCTACAGAGCAGGAAATATTTAACCTCTTTGATTTCGCCTCCCTAATAAGAGCAACAGATTTAGCTGTGCTTATGGTTGGTATGTGTAATTTACCATCAGTATATTCTAAAAGAAATAAATCCCTAGCCACTTGCAGTTCTTCAGACAATGCGGGATTACCTTTTAAACCTAATTTGGTGCTATTTATATGTTCATTCATTACACCTGAGCCTGAAATTCGAGATTCTTGTGGGAAGGAACAGACTAGCCCATCAAAATTACTTGCGTATTGCAATGCAATCTTTAATAAATTAGGATTGCTTACGGGTTTTTGATAATCATAGAACGCTACAGCTCCAGCATTTTTCATATCATAAAGCTCCGCTAAATCAATACTTTCTGATGATTTTGTGAGTGCGCCAATAGGTTTTAATGTTACCGCATGATTTTTAGCTTTGGATAATACAAAAGCTATATCAGCATTACTGTCTAGTACAGGATTAGTATTAGCATTGAGCACCAAAGTGGTGAAACCAGATTTTGCAGCAGTGTTAAGTCCATTCGCAATCGTTTCTCGCTCTTCAAACCCAGGTTCACCAAAAGATACGGAACTATCAAACCAGCCTTGTGACACATGGAGGTTGTCTAATTTGATTTCTTGACTATTTTTTGGATTTGAAATGCGTTTGGCAATTTTAGTAATTATGCCATTCTCTATTAAAATATCAACATTCTGATTGTGGAAATCACTTTTAGAATCAACGACTGTAGCAGATTTTAGGAGTGCATTCATTTAAGATACTTTAAAATTAGCATTTCTATTATTAGAAAAACTAGGGCAAAAATAACAAACCATTTCCATAGGGCGTTAATACTCGCATTACTTTTTATGGTATCTATTGCAGATGATAGTGAATTATCAACGATATACGCAGTATTGCTATTGAGATTATAATAGGTTAAATTACTTTCATCGCGTTTATAATTAAAGCTTAGCTTCTTTAGTAACTCTTTGTTCTTTTTTACATCAAAAACCCCAGATTTATTAGGTAATTCAGTTGTTGTAAGACTTACTTTTTTGCTATATGTCTGTTGTAAAGGAATAATATCATCGCCTCCAGAACTTAGGCTTAAAATTTCATCCTGAGATAACTGCACGTTAATATCGATACTATTTTCTTTACCTATTTGGTAATAAATTTCAGGAATCTCTAAACTTTTTTTTCCAATATTATAAAGTACAGGTACAATTAGTGGCGATTTTTTAAAATTACTATTGTTAGTGTTTAAAGATGCTGTAAAGAGATATGATTTATTACCACCTAATAAGAAAGGATAATTGTCTTCAAATTTAAAAACAGCATTTGTGTTTGAATCTGTACTGTAGAAAGAATTTACTTTTGGATATTGAAAATTACTAACACGATTGTAAAATGCATCACGTATAATTGGGTGGTCGTAGTTAATATTAGTAACTCTCTTTTCAACATTTAATTTTGAACGTATTTGCTGTAAATTTAGACCTATAAGT
>CAZBMY010000231.1:0-3362 GCA_964492855.1 uncultured Flavobacteriaceae bacterium | reverse complement strand
ATATAATTCCCTTGATTATTACCCACCAATGTAAAACGCACACTAAATAATTGGTCATTAGGGTCGTTAGAAAACACAAAAATCTCTTCGGTGCCCAGCAATTCTTTTCGGTATAAAATTCGATTTTCAGAAAACGGTTCTTCTACTGCAGAAGGCGCTGTCATTAAGCTTCTATCATCGCCTGCATCTGCTAAAATTTGTACTTGCTCAGGTGATAAATTTTGTTGTAATGGTTGGTTCTTAGCATCACTTTCGGAATAAATTGAAACGTTTAATTTTAGCTTCTCACTTTCATATTTACCTCCGCCATATACCGTGAATCTTGAATAGTTACGTTCTGTAAATTGATAATCGACGGTAATTCGCATTTCAGAAGTTATCGGAAATGTAGAATTGAATATAATTTCGCCAGCGTTATAATCGATGATGTAGTCTTTGTTTTCGCCACGTTGCAAAGGCACACCATTAACGTAAACAGTTTCGCTACCAGAAACTACTAAAACAAATAATTCGCCATTTTCTCCTCGTAATTTATATGGCCCTTGATTGCCTTCTTGCGCTGTAAACTGACTTGTTGTAAATTGTCCACGGACCAAAGCTCCTGATGCAAAAACAGACGTTTTTTCACTTAAATTGGCATCTACTAAAAGCCCTTGTACACGCTTGCTAAATCCATTAAAATAGCTTGTCGTATTTCCTAAATCTATATCTCCAGCTCTAATACGCCAATCTTTACTAAACAGTTCAATAAAAATTTGATCAAACTCATCCAAGCGCTGAGAAAATCCACTTTCTTGAAGCGGAATATTAGCATCTTGAATAGATGCTCGCAAAGATACTTTCTCACTTAGCTTCCCAGAAATTTGCAAATCCAATTCACTATTTAACACTGAGTTTTGATTGTTGCCAATTGTGACGCCTCGAGAAATACTTCCAGAAGTGGTTAAACCATCAAATGGCGTAAAATTATTTTTCCTGTTCGTGTTCTGAATTTGAAATAACTTCTGCCGAGCTTCAGAATTTTGTACAATAATATTATCATTTAGTTGACGATACGTCTTTGTAATAAAATTAGGATATCTTAAATACTCAACAATAATAGTATCTGTTTTAACAGAAGATTTCATCTTTAAAATAGACCTAGAAAAATCAATGGTATACAAGGTCGAATCAATGAGTTTTCCTGATTTTGTTTTTACCCTAAAAGTACTTGGGTTAATACTTACAGAATCTATTAATATAGAATCTTTTACAGCAATTTTTTTTGTGCGATAATTACTCGATTTTTCCTGTGCTATTGTAGCAAACGGTAGAAGAAAACAAAAAAAAGTAATTATTATTCGCATACAGACTAGTAACGCCTTTATTTAAGACATATTTCACACTAAAAAACCAATGTAAAAGTACAGTATTATTTATTTTTGAAATTGAATTAATTTGCACTTATGAAAATAGCATCATACAACGTCAATGGCATCCGTGCCGCATTAAAAAAAGGATTTATAGATTGGTTAGTAGCAACCGACCCAGATGTGATATGCCTTCAAGAAATAAAAGCACAAGAAGACCAACTAGATTTAAGTCTTTTTGAAGAAGCAGGTTATGCCTACAACTATTGGTTTAGTGCTCAAAAAAAAGGATATAGTGGTGTGGCCATTTTAAGTAAGACAAAACCTAATCACGTAGAATTTGGAACAGGAATAGAATCCATGGATTTTGAAGGCAGAAATATTAGAGCTGATTTTGATGATGTTTCCATAATGAGTCTGTATTTACCTTCTGGCACAAATGATGCACGATTAAATCATAAGTTAGAATATATGGACTTGTTTCAACAGTATATTACTAACTTAAAAAAGGGCTTCCCCAAATTGGTTATTTGTGGTGACTATAATATTTGTCATGAAGAAATTGATATCCATAATCCCAAGATGAAAGGCGTTTCAGGCTTTTTACCAGAAGAACGTGAGTGGTTGGGCAACTTTTTAGACAGTGGCCTCGTAGATACCTTTAGATATTTAAATCCAGAAGTACAAACATTTTCTTGGTGGAGTTATCGTGCCAATTCGCGTGCAAACAATAAAGGTTGGCGTTTAGATTATGCATTAGCAACAACACCGTTACAAGAAAATATAAAACGAAGCGTTATACTAACCGAAGCAGTACATAGTGACCATTGTCCTATACTACTAGAGTTAGAATTTTAAGAGTTCATCAATTAAATCCAAATAAAATTTATGATTAAAAAAGTAACAATCCTAGCCTTAAGTTTAAGTCTATTCTCATCCTGTGTATCAAAAAAGATTTACACAGATCTAGAAGATAAGTATGCAGATTTAAAGAAAGAACATCGTCAATTATCGGATGATAATCAATCTTTAACTGAAGCGAAAACGAAGCTCGAAAATGATTTAGACAAACTACAGAAAGATTATGAAGATGCTGTAAGAGAACGTGACCAACTTACAACAGAATTGGCTGCAACCAAAAAAAATCTAGATAATTTAAAAGCATCTTACAAAGCTTTAGAAGAAAATAGTTCTGCTGCAATTGCTGAAAATTCTAAGAAGAATAGAGAATTATTAGCACAACTTGAAGCTAAAGAGCAAGCATTAGCTGCTGAAAGCGACCGATTAAATACACTACAAAAAGAATTAGAAAATCGCTCTAAACGTGTGGCTGAACTAGAGAATGTGATTGCTACAAAAGATGCTGCAATGACAAAACTAAAAGATGCTATTTCTAAAGCGTTAACTAATTTTGAAGGTAAAGGTTTAACCGTTGAGCAACGCAATGGGAAAGTTTATATTTCTATGGAAAACAAATTGTTGTTTAATTCTGGAAGTTGGTCTGTTGGTTCTGAAGGTCGAACGGCAGTACAACAATTAGGAAGTGTTTTAGCAGAAAATCCTGATATTGCCATATTAATTGAAGGACATACTGATAACGTCCCTTACAAAGGCAATGCTCAGTTGAGTGGCAACTGGGATTTATCAACCAAACGAGCTACGGCAATCGTCAATATTCTTAGAGAAAATGCTTCTATAAATCCTGAAAATTTAACTGCTGCAGGTCGCGGCGAATATGCTCCTATTGCTAGTAATGACACTGCAGAAGGCAAAGCAAAAAACAGACGTATCGAAGTGATTTTAACACCGAAGTTAGATGAGATTTCAAAGCTTTTAAATGAGATATGATATAAGAAGTTCGTCTTCGACAAGCTCAGACTGACATATAGAATCAAATCATAATTATTAGTTACGATTATCATGCTGAGCTTGTCGAAGCAGTTCAGTAGAAAACCTTAACATAGATTTAGACCTTTCAAGTTTTACTAACCTGAAAGGTCTTCTTATTTTTGT
>CAZBMY010000230.1:0-3374 GCA_964492855.1 uncultured Flavobacteriaceae bacterium | reverse complement strand
TATGCACAATATTTTGATGCTTTTGAAGCTGCTCTACAAAGCTATGTTCAAGTTCTTTGTTCAATAGTTTTTGGTGATTGATTGTGTTACAATAGTAAGTAGTTAAAGTTATGGATATGTTACAGATTTTAGAGTGAATTTTTAGAATAATTGCAATTCATCATAAGATTATTACAGTTCGGTAATTAATAATTCTATAAATCTCAAAAAGCGCAGAAGTTTGTCTCATCAATATATGCTGAAATTGTATTCTGAAAAAAATAAAATCTATTTCAGCTCAAAAAACGAACAGTAAATCATCAATCATCATGACATCACAAACGAACAGTCATCAAAAAAAGAAAAGCGCAACATTTAATTTTTTTAAATTAATAGTCTTCTTATGTTTTAGTGTAATAGCTCAGTCACAATCAACCATATCTGGGAAGGTTACTGATACTAAGGGACAGCCAATCATTGGTGCTAATGTATATTTAAATGGTACTTATGATGGAGCAACCTCTAATGATAATGGTGAGTTTTCTTTTACTTCTGTGGAAACAGGTATTCAATCTTTAGTTGTTTCGTTTTTGTCTTATGAAGCAAAAATGATAACTCGAGATGTGTCTTTGCTAAATAAATTAGAAATTAAACTCCGAGAAGACGTCAATGCATTAGATGCAGTAGTGTTATCTGCTGGTACTTTTGAGGCGAACGATAATAGTAAAGTATCAGTTTTAAAACCATTAGATGTTGTGACAACGGCAAGTGCACTTGGCGACTTTGTTGGAGCCATTCAAACTTTACCAGGTACTTCTAATAATGCCGAAGATGGACGTTTGTTTGTAAGAGGTGGTAATGCAGATGAAACGCAGATATTCATAGATGGTATTCGAGTATTTACCCCATATACACCAACCACAAATAATTTACCAACTCGAGGACGGTATTCTCCTTTTCTATTTGATGGCATAACATTTTCTACAGGCGGATATTCTGCAGAATATGGACAAGCTTTGTCTAGTGTTTTACTTCTAAACACAATAGATGAACCAGATCAAGAAAAAACTGATATAGGCATAATGACGGTTGGTGCTTCTCTTGGGAATACTCAAAAATGGGATAAATCGTCATTAAGTGTTAATGCAAATTATATTAATCTGTCTCCATATTTAGAAATTTTTGAGGATAGGAATGAATGGGAAAAGCCTTTTGAAAGTGCCCAAGGTGAAGCAGTTTTTAGACAGAAATTTACAAATGGCACGTTAAAATTTTATGCAGCATTTGATACTGCAAATTTTGAATTAACCCAGGAAGATATCAACCAAGATGACGGATTACAGTTTAAGTTAAACAACTCAAATTTTTATACAAATGCATCGTACAAAGGTGTTTTGAATGATAATTGGAGTATCGCAACAGGGTTTAGTTACACGTATGCTAAGAACAAAATAGGAGTAGAGATAAATGATATTACTGATACAGAAAATTCTTTTCATGCAAAACTGAAATTAAAAAAGCGATTTAGTAATAGATTTAAACTCAACTTTGGAATAGAACAGTTTTTGACTGATTTTACAGAAGATTTTTCTAATCCATCAATAGCAGCATCGTACGGATTTAATAATAATATCACTGCAGGTTTTGCTGAAGCCGATGTTGTGTTTTCAAAAGATTTAGCATTAAAAGTAGGAGTGAGAGCAGATTATAGTTCAATTTTTGAAAGTTTTAATATAGCGCCACGTACTGCTTTGGCTTATAAAGTGTCAACAAATGCGCAAGTGTCGTTGGCTTATGGTAATTTTTATCAAAACCCAAGTACTGGTGCCTTAAAATTTGAACAAGAATTAGAACCTCAGAAAACATCACATTATATTTTTAACTACCAATATGTTAATAATGGCCGCATATTTAGAGCAGAATTATACCGTAAAGATTATGACAATCTCGTGAAGTATGATACTGATTTGGAAAGCTTTGATAGTAATTTTAGTTCAGATGGAAGTGGGTATGCACAAGGGTTAGACGTGTTTTGGAGGGACAATACTAGTGTGAAAAATTTAGATTATTGGGTTAGTTACTCATTGTTAGATACGCAACGTGACCATCGTAATTTTCCAAATAGAGCACAACCTAATTTTGCGTCAAAGCACAACTTTTCGGTAGTAGGTAAATATTGGATAGAGAGTCTAAAAAGTCAGATTGGTTTTGATTATGTACATGCATCAGGGCGTCCATATACTAATCCTAATACCGACAGCTTTTTAAGCGAGCGTACAAAAAGCTTTAACAATGTTAGTTTTAATTGGGCGTATTTATTGAGTCCTCAAAAGATTCTGTATTTATCTGTTAACAATATTTTCGGTTTCAAAAATATTAATGGTTACCAATATGCGAATACGCCTAATGCTAATGGTAATTTTAGTCGTCGAGCTTTAACCCCAGCAGCAGACCAATTCTTCTTTGTTGGTTTCTTCTGGACTATTAGTGAAAAAGGAACCGATAATCAGTTAGATAATTTATAAATTATGTATTCTTCCACTTAATATTACAACCCATACTTGGTTTTTGATTTGGGTTTATAGATTTACCATTAATTAATGCATTTATAGCTGAGCGTAAATCAACCCCTGTAACAGGTATGCCGTTTCCAGGTCTTGAGTTGTCTAGTTGCCCTGCGTAGACAAGCTCTAAAGTGTTGTCAAATAAAAAGAAATCAGGTGTGCAAGCCGCATCATAAGCTTTGGCTACGTCTTGAGATTCATCATATAAGTATGGAAACGGATAATTATTCTCCTCAGCATGAGCTTTCATTTTCTCAGGGCCATCTTGAGGATAATTTACGACATCATTACTAGAAATAGCAATACAGTTGATGCCTTTGTCTTTATAATCGCTAGCTAAGTTTACAAGTTCTTTATTTACATGTATTACAAAAGGGCAGTGGTTACATATAAAAAATATAAGCGTACCGTTTTGTCCTTTAAGCTCATCTAGAGATTTAAGGATGTTGTCTTTAGTGTCTTTTAGATTAAAATTAGGAGCCTTTGTTCCTAAAGGCAACATATTTGAAGGCGTTAGTGCCATATTTTTTGTAGTTTTAATTTATGGATAAGATAATAACATTTGAAGATTTTACAAAAGTAGATTTACGAATTGGTACAATACTAGAAGTCAATGATTTTCCTGAGGCTAGAAACCCAGCATATCAATTAACTATTGATTTTGGAGATTTAGGGATAAAAAAATCATCTGCTCAGATTACCACACTTTATAAGAAAGAAGATTTAGTTAATAGACAAATAGTTGCCGTTGTTAACTTCCCTAAAAAACAAATCGCAAAATTTATGAGCGAATGCTTGGTTATGGGAGCGGTAAAAGAAAATGATGTGTAT
>CAZBMY010000229.1:0-3399 GCA_964492855.1 uncultured Flavobacteriaceae bacterium | reverse complement strand
ACTCGTGGTTTTAAATTTATTTCATATGCTGTTTGGTGGATTAGACAATCTATCTTACAAGCTTTAGCAGAACAATCTCGTATTGTACGTTTACCTCTAAATAAGATTGGTTCTATTAATAAAATTAATAAGACATTCGCTTTCTTAGAGCAAAGTCATGAACGTCCGCCATCTGCAGAAGAAATTGCAAAGGAATTAGATATGACTATTAATGATGTTAAAGAGTCTATGAAGAACTCTGGACGTCATGTATCTATGGATGCACCTCTTGTTGAAGGTGAAGATTCTAATCTCTATGACGTATTACGTAGCGGTGAGTCTCCTAACCCTGACAGAGATTTATTACACGAATCTTTACGCACTGAGATTGAACGCGCCCTAGAAACATTAACACCTCGTGAAGCAGATGTTATTCGTTTATACTTTGGTTTAGGAAATCAACACCCAATGACTTTAGAAGAAATTGGAGAAACTTTTGATCTTACTCGCGAACGTGTAAGACAAATTAAAGAAAAAGCAATTCGTAGGCTGAAACACACCTCTCGAAGCAAAATATTAAAAACTTATTTAGGATAGTAAGCCAAGTGTTTTATTTTTCAATTTATTTTTGTTAGATTAGGACACGATTTACGACTAAATTACGGCAACAACAGTTACAAAACATAACTGTTCGTTTTTTGATTGATGAAAGAAACCCCGGCTGATTACCGGGGTTTCACTTTTTATATAGTTTTACGTTTAAGAAACTCGTCTTTTTAATTACTTTTGTGCAAACAAAAAACTTCTCCTAAAATGGCTTCAAATTTAATTGCTCCTTCAATGCTAGCTGCAGATTTTGGTAATCTTCAACGTGATACTGAAATGGTGAATAATAGTGATGCCGATTGGTTTCATATTGATGTAATGGATGGACATTTTGTACCTAACATCTCTTATGGAATGCCAGTTATAGCGGCCATTAAAAAACATGCTACTAAACCATTAGATGTACATTTAATGATAGAAAAGCCTGAGCGTTATATTGAAGAATTTGCTAAAGTCGGAGCGGACATAATTACTGTTCATCACGAGAGCACTGTTCACTTACATCGCACGCTAAGACAAATTAAAGCTGCTGGATGCAAAGCGGGTATTGTTCTTAATCTAACGACACCTATATCAGTATTAGAAGACATTTTACCTGAGTGTTATATGGTATTGTTAATGTCTATAAACCCCGGTTTTGGAGGACAGAAATTTGAAGATATCACATACAATCGTGTAAAAAAACTTCGTAAGATGATTGATGACCAAGGATTGGATACTTTAATTGAAATTGATGGTGGCGTTACAGATAAGAATATAGAAAAATTGGTAGACGCCGGTGCTAACGTTTTTGTTGCTGGAAGCCATGTTTTTAAAAGTAATAATCAACCAGAAACTATTGCAAATTTGAAGCGATTAGCTAATTCTTAATTAATTTTTCAGTAATTATTTTTACAATTCGCTCAGCGGTATTTCCGTCCCAGAGCGGAATAGATTGCATCTGTTTCCATGTACCATTAAATAGAGTATCTAAATGGAGTTTTAAATTTTGAGGATTTGTACCAACTAATACATTTGTCCCCAAATCTATAGTTTCAGGACGTTCTGTATTATCTCTAAGAGTTAGACATGGTATATTTAAAACAGACGCCTCTTCTGTTATCCCTCCAGAATCAGTAATTACCGCCTTTGCATATTTTACCATATAGTTAAACTCGAGGTAACTCAAAGGCTCAATGATATGAAGTTTATTACTATCTATACTTAACTTTTCGAGTATCTGTTGCGTTCTTGGATGCGCAGGGAAGACAATTGGCAACCCTCTAGTATGAAGCATGATTTCATTAAGCATATCTTCTAACTTTTGCTCAGCATCTACATTAGCTGGTCTGTGCATCGTTAAAACTATATATGAACCCTCTTGCAATCCAAGACTGTTCCATATATCGGGCTTAAAAAATCTTTGTTCATTTTTTAATAAGGTGTCTATCATAGTATTTCCGACCAGAAAACATTGATTAGTATTGACACCTTCTAATTCTAAATTTGAATTAGCCAACTCTGTTGTTGTAAAAAAATAATCCGAAATGCTGTCTGTTACTATTCTATTTACCTCTTCGGGCATTGTCATATCACCAGAACGTATTCCGCCTTCAACATGTGCAACTTTAATATTTAGTTTTTTTGCCACAAGTGTACATGCCATTGTAGATGTTACATCACCAACAACTAGGACTAAATCTGTAGGGTTCTCTTTTAATTCATTTTCAAACGCTAATAATATACTTGCAGTTTGTTCTGCCTGAGAACCTCCAGAACAATTTAAATTCACATCTGGCAGAGGAATATGTAATTGTTCAAAAAAACTACCAGACATGTTTTTATCATAGTGTTGCCCCGTATGAACTAGTCTATAATCTAAAGACGCACCTTTTTGCTTTGCTCTCTCAAGTTCATGTATTATGGGAGCAATCTTCATAAAATTTGGTCTAGCCCCAGCTATTAAGGTTATTTTGTACATCTATTATTAATTAGTGTGTAAATCAGTATCTCGCAAAGTTAAAATTAAGCATCAACTTTACATAATTATATATTCTAGGAAAAGAGGTTTTAAACTCTATTGGCGTTTCAAAAAAACATTCTATTAAAACTGCCACAAATTCAAACTCATTAGTATAGGCATATTCTCTGAAATATTTTGTTTGAATAAGCTCTCGTCGTTTTGCTTCATTAGATTTCAGATAACTCTTTAAGTCTTTAAAACCATCTCTAAAAATTAGAGCACTCACATCATTATTTTTATAACTATTAAAATGAATAGCATGACCAAACTCATGAATTCCTAAATTAAGATTATCATTATCAACATCAAAACCATGTTTAAAATCTTTCCAAGACAATGCTATTACACCTAGCTTAGGATTCATCTCACCTTTATGAAATTGCTTATTCTGCTTTGAATAAAATGACTCCGGATAAACCAAAATCGTTTTAATAATTGGCAATTTATAGTTCTTAAACCCAAATGTTAACATCACAGCAGTAGCAGAAATAAGTACTTTTATTTCTTCATTAATTGTTAGTCCATCTCTTGCTATAAAATTTTTATCATCCATAAAAACGGATATACGATGATTAAAAATTCGCTGATTCTTAGAAGATAATTTATTATAAAAAGTAAACTCTTTTTTGAGAATAGATAGCTGACTCTTATTAATATTGCGCTTAAAAATAATAAAGTTTAATACAAAAGGTTTTCTTTTCGCTTCTGCATAAGACTGCTCTGCAAATTTATAAACATGCCTTAGTACAAATAAGCCAAGAACAGTAAGAAACACTATGTTGAAAATAAGAGAAGATTTAATTTCAATATTT
>CAZBMY010000228.1:0-3403 GCA_964492855.1 uncultured Flavobacteriaceae bacterium | reverse complement strand
CTAGCGTTAACTTGAATGGTGTCTTTTGTGTAATCATTAATCAAGGCTATTCTATATTCGTTTTTTAGAGTTTCTTTTTTTCTGTTTTCATTCCAATTATTAACTTGTAATGCTAATAGAATACCAATCATAACAAGTGCTATTTCGCCTATAGCATATTTAAAGTATTTGCCTGTTTGGTTTTTCATAATTAGAGATTGGCGGATATGACGGAAGAATTTAATCATTGGGTTTAGTAAGTTTTATAATTTGGGTGATGTGATTTTCTACTGTACCTGCCTCTAAGTCTGTTATAACATTTGAAAGCCTGCTTCGAAGCGTATTCATTTGACTTCTAAAACTTGAAGATGTTATATAATTTAGTGTAAATTCAATGGCCTCTTGGTCACCTTTTTTAAACATAACCATATCTGTATTCTCAGCTGATATAGGGTCCATCACTTCATATCTGTATTTTTGATGATTGAGTTCTTCTTCTAAGAAATCTAGATATACATCATTCCAGGTAATTAGATAGTTTCTTAAACTATCATTTTTAATGAGCTCATAATTGCCAGAATTAATTAAAGAGTTTACAACTCCATTAGAAGGATTATACGTAAATGTATTCAAAGCATATTCAAACATGCCTGCTAACGAAAAGACATTTTCTTTTTTAAGAGGCATGGAATCCATAATAGTATTTAGAGATGTCATAGATCTGTAATGCACTTTCTTTACAGAATCAAACTGAACTTTATTACCTAAAAATTCTTTATGTAATTCGTTTAGAATTGCTTTCTCCTTTAAATTATCTGTTCTATCGTTATTCCAATTATTAATTTGTAGTGCTATTAGAATACCAATAACCACAAGGACTATTTCGCCAATGGCATAGAGAAAATATTTCGAAACTTTATTTTCGGATAGAAGCGATTGCCTAATACGGCGGAAAAATTTAATCATTTACTTTCTTTAGGTTGAAAGTAAATTAAGATGGTGGTAGTTGAGGTTGGTTATTTATATGTCTTATAAATGTAAGAAAATGTTACAAGAAATAAGGATTATTAATTGTATTTCAGGGTATTGCCGTAGTCTAGGTGATTTTTTTATGTTGAAGTATAAATGTTTACTGTCCTAAACACTTATTTAAAATAGATGTGTTTTACGTATTTATGCTATTTAACCCATCATTAAATAGCTAAAAAAATCACTTAATATCTGATGATTTGTTAATGAAATAAGTAAGAAAAGTATATATTTTTATTTAAACAGTATAAGATTTAATTAGCGGTGTTTTAATGGTAACTGTATATAAATAATCCAAGAGAATTATGAGTTAGTCTCTTTATTTTCTTTTAAATAGCGCGCAATTACTTTGATAACTACTCTTAAGATTAAAGCACCTGCAACGAGATATATAATAGTTTCTGTATCCATAGCTTAGTTTTATTTGAAGCGTTAAGATATAGTTTTTAACTGATTTTTAATCCTCCTCCTTATCTTTTTCGGATTTTTTGAGGTTGATGTAGCCCGTAACTAAACGTACACCTAATCTTGCAAAGAGTATAATGGCAATTACCATTACAATATCAAATCCGTTCATTTTTTCTTAAAGGGGGTTCGTTTATAGTACTATGCTTATTTGACGCCTAAATATGTGAAGTGTTACAGTATTAACTTTATATAATTAGTTAATTTACTTCGCTAGCTTTTAGTGTTGCAATAATTCGTAATGGAGCGCCACTACCGTCTTTAATTTTCATTGGTAACGCAATTACTTCAAAACCTTTTGCTGGTAGTTGTTCTAGATTGGTAATGTTTTCAAAAGCAGGTATATTTTCAGCCAACAAAATAACATGGCTTTTAAAGTATTCTGATTGTCCATAATCGATACTTGGTGTATCTATGCCAATGGCATTGATGCTTCGGTTTTTTACCAACCAAGAAGCTGCTTCTGGTGAAAGCCCTGGGAAGTGTAAAAGTTTAATAGCTTCAGCACCACGTTGGTCAGTGCCAAGATATTTGACTTTGTCTGGGTAGTATTTAGAGTGCCCGGTTTCTAAAAGTACAATGGCACCCGTTGGTATTTTACCATGTGTTTTTTCCCAATTGGTAAAATCTTTAATAGTTATTAGGTAATCAGAATTGCCAGATGCATTTGCAGTAACATCAATTTTAATAGCTTCGCCTATAAGTTTTTCTAAAGGAATGTCTTCAACAGATTGTTTTCCTTTTGCAAAATGGATAGGCGCATCTATATGTGTGCCTCCATGCTCGGCAGTTTCAAAATTGTTTGCAGCATAAAAAAAGCCTTTATCCGTATCGCCTTTAGCTACAACATCTAATTTAAATTCTTTAGCGGTTACCCAGTATACCGTTTCGTCAGAGAATGTATGACTTAAATCAATAATCTCTTTACTAATGGTGCCCTTATCCATTTTCTCTGAAGGAGAATTACAAGATGAGAATAGAGATGTTAAGGCTAATAAACTTAAAATATTGAATTTCATAATTTGAAATTTTTTGGAATGTAAAAATGATATACTAAATGTAAGTAAATGTTAGGTGTAACGGAGAAACAAATTAGTAATCAATGTGTTTTTCTGAATGATTTAATCATTTTAAATGCTCTATGTTGTTTTCTAAAGCTTTAGAAAGTTCTTTAAATCCTTTTAACAAGCTTTTGTACTCCTCATTCATTGTACTTGAGATATAGTATTTATTATCCAAAATATTCTCAAATTTAAATATGGCCAAAAGTTTGCGACTGTCCTTATTAAATTTGCTTGGCCCCAGATGTTTCATTGATTTACTGAATTGGGTATCCATGTTGCGAATTGAATATTCCGAGGACATTAGTGGTACTAGTTGATCGTTAACATATTGATCTATAGATTTTTCGATATTTAGAATCTTATCGATAAGAAGTGGTATTTCGTAAATTTTATTTTTTAAATCTTGTTGAATGCTTTTTGTAAGTTCTTTATTATTTAAGATTTGGTTTAAAACAGAGCTCTTGATAACTAGTTTAGGCGCAATTAAAGTATATGCCATTAAACTATCTAAACGTCGTGGGTCTTTACTTTTGTAATCTTCCCCCATCATATTTAACAATTCTAAATCTGCTGAGAGCAATGTGTCATTTCGTTTTACATCTTGCGTTAGTATCTCAATATTGTCTATTGTTTCTTCTAACATGCGTTGGCATAATTCTAAAGCATTTACATTTTGTTTGTGAGTTTCATTCCAATTATTAATCTGTAGCGCGATCAGAATTCCTATTACTACAAGTAGTATTTCGCCGATAGCGTATTTAAAGTATTTACCCATTTTGTTTTCACTCATAAGGTTGTATCTTATTTTTCGAAAGAATTTAATCATCTAATTCTTTTTTAATTTTTACAATTAAAGAATCTGAATG
>CAZBMY010000227.1:0-3437 GCA_964492855.1 uncultured Flavobacteriaceae bacterium | reverse complement strand
ATTGATAAGATTGCTCGTAAAAGTGATAACCCTTCAATTACTAGAGATGTTTCTGGTGAAGGTGTACAGCAGGCATTATTAAAATTACTTGAAGGTACAGTTGTGAATGTGCCGCCAAAAGGCGGACGTAAGCACCCAG
Organism: uncultured Flavobacteriaceae bacterium; assembly: GCA_964492855.1. Taxonomy (GTDB): domain Bacteria; phylum Bacteroidota; class Bacteroidia; order Flavobacteriales; family Flavobacteriaceae; genus Winogradskyella. Next base: position 3,298 of record CAZBMY010000227.1, on the reverse strand, counting down.
ACCAGAAATTTATTGAAGTGAATACTGAGCATATTTTATTCATCGCAGGAGGTGCTTTCGATGGTATTGAGCGTGTTATTACTAAGCGTTTAAACATGCAGGCTATAGGCTATAGTTCTATAAATTCTGATGATAATGTAGATAATGATAATATACTTCAATATATCATACCTAAAGATTTAAAAGATTTTGGGTTAATACCAGAAATTATAGGACGATTACCTGTCTTAACTCATATGGACCCTTTAGATGCAAAAACGTTACGAGCTATTTTAACTGAGCCAAAAAACGCGATAGTAAAACAGTATAAAAAACTGTTTGAAATGGATGAGGTAGAATTAAATATTACTGATGGTGCATTAGAGTTTATAGTAAGTAAAGCTATAGAATATAAACTTGGAGCTCGAGGGTTACGCTCACTTTGTGAAGAAATATTAACAGATGCAATGTTTCATTTGCCAGGTTCTGATGAAACTAAACTTAACGTTACAAAGACGTATGCTGAGGAAAAACTAACAAAATCTACCTTAAAAAAATTGAAAGCAGTGTCGTAAAACACTTTTTGATTTAAGTATAAAAAGAAACCCATGATACAATCATGGGTTTTTTTATGTCTTGGATTAATTAACTTCAAATATAAGCGGTTCGTTAATTTTTTCTTAAATGTACACGCATTATTTAGTCTCACAAATTAGTTTAGACAAGAGGTCGTATTAATCGTTATAGAATTTATTATGGTTAATTTTTTCGATTAAAGGTTTAAGAATTTATAGAAAGTAACTCATCGATATAATCTCTAGTATTCGATAATCGAGGGACTTTATGCTGTCCGCCTAATTTGTTGTTTTGTTTTAGCCAATCATAAAACAAGTTATGACGCGCTTGATGAATTGTTGGCTTATTTAAGGTCATATTATTATAACGCTTAGCTTCATAATCAGAGTTTAAAGATTTTAAAGCATTATCAAATAATTCAGAAAAGTAATCAATACACTCGGGTGGCTTTTTAAACTCAATAAGCCATTCGTGAGCACCTTTCTCTTTACCCTTCATAAAAATTGGTGCAGCCGTATAGTCTACAATTTCTGCGCCAGTACGTTTACAAACTTTTTTTAAGGCATCCTCAGCATTTTCAATAATTAACTCTTCACCAAAAGCATTTATATGGTGCTTAGTTCGCCCTGAAACTTTAATACGGTATGGACTGATGCTGACAAAACGAACAGTATCTCCAATCTTGTAGCGCCAAAGCCCAGCATTTGTAGTTATAATCACTGCATAATTTGTATTGAGTTTTACCTCGCTAAGCGGAATGACTTTTTGCTCTGAAGTCCCATAAGTATGCATAGGTATAAATTCATAAAAAATACCATAGTCTAACATAAGTAGCAAATCGCCAGAATAGTTCTGGTCCTGTATGGCAAAGAAACCTTCTGATGCATTGTAGATTTCGTAAAATTTAAAAGATGTTTTGGGTAGTATGGCTCTATATTGTTCGATATACGGATTAAAACTCACACCGCCATGAAAGTAAACTTCAAGATTGGGCCAAATATCAAAAAGATTGTCTTTTCCAGTTTCGTCTAATATATTATTTAGTAAGACAAGCATCCAAGATGGCACCCCAGCAAGACTAGTTACATTCTCGTTAATAGTCTCATCGACAATAGCCTGCATTTTAGTTTCCCATTCACTCATTAAAGATACTTTGCTGCTCGGCGTACTACTATATTCGGCCCAAAATGGCATATTATCAATTAAAATAGCAGATAAGTCACCGAAGACAGTTCCGTTTTCTTTGTAAAGTTCTTTGCTGCCTCCTAGACGTAGACTCTTCCCTGTAAAAAGCTGCGATTCTGGATTATTGTTCAAATACATGCACAGTAAATCTTTTCCAGCGGCATAGTGGCAGTCTTCTAAAGACTCTGTACTTACAGGGATAAATTTGCTCTTTGCATTTGTAGTGCCGCTAGATTTCGCAAACCATTTAATAGGGCTTGGCCAAAATATATTTTGTTCTCCTAATCTAGAACGTTCAATTTGAGATTGTACAGCTTCATAATTAACAATAGGTAAGCGCTGATTAAATTCTTCATAATTAGTAATAGATGCAAAATCATATTGTTTGCCTACTTCTGTATCTTTAGCATATTTTAAAAGGCTAAATAGTAATTCGTTTTGTACGTCATGTGGGTATTTTAAAAACAATTCAATCTGATGAAATCGTTTTTTTAAAAACCACGAAGCAATAGAATTGACTATAGGAATTGGCATGGATTGGTTATCTTTAGCCGCTTAACGGTATTAGGTGTTAATTGGTTTGATTAAAATTTGTAATCTACATTAAACAGCTAAAATTACTAAAATTTTATTATGCTTTATACAGGAGTCCTTACTAAAATGCAAACGGAGTTTCAAAATCCAATTCAATATTATTTGGTGTTTAAGAATGACTTTATTCATGTTAATCAGCTACTTAATAAAACAATTACAATGACTTTTGCAGGCGAAGAGTGTTTAAACTGCGGTCTTCATAAAGAAATTTATAGGCAAGGATTCTGTAAAAGCTGCTTTTTTGACACGCCTAATGCTGGAGATTGGATTATGCGACCAGAATTAAGTACAGCGCATTTAGGAAAAGAAGACCGTGATTTAGACTATGAAAAAAAGGTGCAGTTACAACCTCACATCGTATACTTAGCAAATTCGAGTAATGTTAAGGTTGGAGTGACAAGAAAAGCACAAGTGCCAACTAGATGGATAGATCAAGGTGCTCATGAAGCCATAGAAATAGTAGAAGTGCCTAATAGATATCTAGCGGGTATTACTGAAGTTGCTTTAAAAGATTTTGTGGCTGATAAAACGAATTGGCGTAAAATGCTCAAAAATGATGTTGAAGACGAAAACCTTAAAGAATGGCGCAATAAATTAAAAGCCTATATCCCAAATGAGGCTAAGGACTATTTTATTGAACATAATGAAGAAACACAACTCCATTTTCCTGTTTATCAATATCCAGAAAAACCTAAGAGTTTAAATCTAAAAAAAGAAGGTGCTTATTCAGGAAAGCTTGTTGGTGTAAAAGGGCAGTATTTTATTTTTGAAGATAATACTGTTTTTAATATAAGAGGAAACGAAGGGATGGTCGTTGATTTAAAGATCTAAATAAAATACAGCTTAATAAACTGAAAAACACCAACAGTAAAAAGCAGAGAACCTGTAACCTTATTAATTAAAGTATTTATATTATTAAATTTTTTTTGCATAAGGAGTCCAAACTTTCCATATACATATAATG
>CAZBMY010000226.1:1431-3522 GCA_964492855.1 uncultured Flavobacteriaceae bacterium | reverse complement strand
AAATCTATCTCATTAGTTTCCTTTCCTGTAGATAAGGTAATCAAACTCTGTACATTTCCTAAATAGGGAAGAAGTGTCAATTTTGAAATGATAAACGTTTCATAGGCTTCAATATCTTCGACAACAAGTTTTAGAAGGTAATCAAAGTTCCCGCTAACACGATGACACTCGACGATTTCAGGAAAATTATTAATTTCTTTAACGAATTTTTCGAGATAACTTCTTGTATGCCCTTGAAGTGTAATGCCAATAAATACAGTAAGTTTTAGTCCAATTTTCTTATTGTCTAAAACGGCTACATATTTTTTAATATAACCATCACGTTCTAATTTTTTAATGCGTTCAAAAATTGGAGAGGTTGTCATGCCTAATTCTTCAGCAATACTTTTAGTTGATCTGCTACTGTCTGATTGTAAAATACTTAAAATTTTAGTATCCGTCTGATCTAATTGTGCGGCCATAAGGAAATTATTTTTTAGACGATTCAAAATTAAGTATAAAAAAGTATAAAAAACTTATAATAGTATTTTTTTAAGAATATATATCTTTTTAAATCTTATTTATAAGTTTTTAACATGCGTAAATATCGTTATTGCTTATCTTTAATTCTTAGAAATAAAATGAAATTATTTTGATTGAAATGGAATTAAAAATGCCAAAAATGGGCGAGAGTATTACAGAAGGTACCATTATAAATTGGCTGGTAAATGAAGGCGATACCTTTGAAGAAGGCGATATTATTCTAGAAGTTGCAACCGATAAAGTTGATAATGAAGTTCCTGCTCCTGCTTCAGGTGTATTGACTAAAACCCTATTTGGAGCTAAAGATGTAGTACCTGTTGGTGAGGTTATTGCTTTACTTGAGGTTTCTGATACGGTTAAATCTCCAGAGAAAGAAATAGCGATTTCTAATAAAAATGAAAAGTCTAATAATCAAAACACAAAAAAGCTTAAAAAGAAACGTTCTGTCATGTCGAGCACGGTCGAGATATCTCAATCAAATTCATTTTCAGTTAATAATACCAATACGTTCTTTTCGCCTTTAATTTTAGAAATTGCAAAAGACCAACATATAAGTTTTGAAGAACTCGCAAGAATACCTGCAACCGGACATGAAGGACGATTAAGAAAAAGTGATTTATTTCAGTATATAAAAGATGGACGACCATATAAGTTTGCGCAACCAGTTGTACAAGATCCAACTGCATATCGTATACCGCAATTGACATTTGAAAAAGGAAAAGGGAAAATTGTAGAAATGGACCGTATGCGTCAGATGATTGCTGACCATATGGTCTATTCTAAGCATACCTCGCCACATGTTACAGCTTATGTGGAAGCAGATTTAACAAATATGGTAAACTGGCGAAATGCAAATAAAGTAGCATTTCAAGAAAAATATGGGGAGCGTCTAACCTTTACGCCTTTGTTTGTAGAAGCAGTAGCGAAAGCGGTTAAAGATTTTCCAAATATCAATGCTTCAGTCGATGGCACTAATATCATTATAAAAGAAGACATTAATATTGGCATGGCAACAGCATTGCCAAGCGGAAACTTAATTGTTCCAGTAGTTAAAAATGCGGATACTAAGAATTTAAAAACACTTGCTGAAAATGTTAATGAGTTGGCAGAAAAAGCTAGAGGAAACAAATTAACTGGAGATGATGTAAAAGGAAGCACATTTACCATTTCTAATGTGGGAACATTTGGAAGTGTTATGGGAACACCAATTATCAATCAACCCGAAGTTGCCATCTTGGCTTTAGGCATTATAAAAAAGCGACCAGAAGTTATAGAAACTGAAAATGGCGATGAAATCGCCATACGAAGTATGATGTATTTGTCGTTGTCTTTTGATCACCGCGTCGTTGATGGTTTTCTAGGTGGGAGTTTTGTTCGTCGTGTTGCTGATTATTTTGAGCAATTTGATACCGATAGAAAAATATAAATAACGTCACTTCGAGTATCCCGACAGTTTAGTTGGGGTGTATCGAGAAGTCATTCATAAAGTTCTCGATATAAAATTTCAAAAATGAAATTTCACTCGAACAGACGAAATAAATAACATTATGAGCTATAATATATCAATTA
>CAZBMY010000226.1:0-1331 GCA_964492855.1 uncultured Flavobacteriaceae bacterium | reverse complement strand
ATTCCATTAGGAACCACTTTCACAGATCATATGTTTATCTGTGATTATGAAAATGGAGAATGGGCTAACCCTAGGATAGTCCCAATGGGAATGATTCCCACACATCCTGCAGCAATGGCGTTGCATTATGGTCAAGCCATTTTTGAAGGTATGAAGGCCTATAAGGATACAGAAGGTGAGCCTATGTTGTTTAGACCTGAGCAGAATGCTATGCGATTAAATAAAAGTGCCGACCGTATGGGAATGCCTAATGTTCCTGAAAATCTATTTGTTGAAGGATTGAAGGAATTGGTGAGCTTAGAACATAATTGGATTCCGCCAAAAAAGGGAAGTGCCTTATATCTAAGACCTTTTATGTATGCCGATGAGCCTTTTATAGGTATGCGCGCAGCAACACATTATAAGTTTATTATTATGGCATCACCTGCCGGTCCTTTTTTTAGTAAACGCATAAAACTTTGGGCTGAGAAGCAATTTATTAGGGCAGCATCTGGAGGAACAGGTGAAGCAAAAGCAGCTGGTAATTATGCAGCAGCAATTAGACCAACTGAATTAGCTAAAGCTAAAGGCTATGACCAAGTTTTATGGTTAGATGCAGCTGAACATAAATACATTCAAGAAGTAGGAACGATGAATATTTTCTTTAAAATAGATGGAGAATTTATTACGCCAGAATTAGACGGTTCTGTACTTCACGGTATTACAAGAGCTAGCGTTATTGATATGCTTAGAGCAATGAATTATAATGTAACAGAACGAAAAATTACCTTAGACGAAATAAAGATTGCCTCAGAAAATGGAACATTAGAAGAAGCTTTCGGTACGGGTACAGCAGTTGGTATTGCATATATTCAAGAGATAGGATTAGACGGCGAAACAATTCATGTGTCTGACCAAAGCCCTGTCGGTTTAGAAGTTAACGCTACTTTAAATGCCATTAAGACCGGACAGCTTGAAGATAAATTTGGTTGGATGTTAAAAACAAAAACCCAATTAGCTTAGATGAAAAAAGATATACTAAAAAAAGGATTTTCTAAACTCTGCACCGCCAAGGCAATGGCAGAGTTGTACGAAGAAAATTTCAAACAAGTTTCAAAATATGTCCATGCAACATCCCGAGGACATGAAGCCATTCAGGTAGCTTTAGGGATGCAATTATTGCCGCAAGATTATGCATTTCCTTATTATAGAGATGATGCGATGTTATTGTCATTTGGTTTAGAGCCTTATGATTTAATGTTACAATTATTAGCAAAAAAGGATGATCCGTTTTCAGGCGGAAGAACTTACTATTCGCATCCAAGCTTAAAGGATGATGATAAACCTAAAAT
>CAZBMY010000225.1:0-3524 GCA_964492855.1 uncultured Flavobacteriaceae bacterium | reverse complement strand
AACCAATAATCATCACTAGGCATCTGTGAGCCATTATAAGTACCATCCCAACCAGAACCAGTAGGATTTATTTGACTTAACAATTTGCCATACCTATCAAAAATATAAATAACTGTATTTGGTTGAAATTGAGACGAAATACCTTTTACTTGCCAAAAGTCATTCTGACTATCACCATTAGGTGTAAAAAACTTAGGGAAACCAACTACAGAAACTAACTCTTCAGCTATACCACAATCATTAATATCTCTAACAAACACAGTATAAATCCCCGGCCTAACGTTTTCAAAAATATTACTTTGTTGATACAAACCATTAGGGTTGTTCAATGCAAACTCATAATTGCCTTCACCTGAGACTAAAATAGTAATGGTATTATTTTCTGAAGTATCAGTAACTTCAATGTCATTTATTGTAGCAATGTTTGAAGCTAAAACAGTTATAGTCCTCTCTTTTGAGCATCCAAATACGCTACTTACGGTTACAGTATATATACCAGGTTCGTTGACTTCGATTTGATTTGTGGTTTCTCCTGTAGACCAATCATAAAAATAGTTGTTTGGCACATCGTCTATAACTCCTCCATTAAGAATTATAGGTTCAGGAAAGTTATTTAAACAATATAAGGTTTCAAATTCTACTTCAACATTTGGTAATGTAAGAACTTCTAATTCTACTTCGTTAATGCCATAACAATTATTGTTATTTTCTACACGAGCAAAAATAATTTGATTATTAACGACTTCGTTTGTGTAATTATTTGGAAGAGGACTTTCTTCAAGAAGTGCATTTTCTAACGTTTCATAATAAGTTAAATCTAAACCTCCGGGTAAGCCATCTAAAACTTGAGAGTCTGCATTAGATAAATTAAATTCCATAAAACCATCTTCAACACCATCGGTATCGCAAATACCTAAATACGCATTGTTTGCTGATGTTATACTGACCTCTAGTAGAACATTACCATAGGTAAAACAGCCAGTAGACGTATCGGTTATTTTAGATACTATATTTTGAGGGTTAGATTCATTAATATAACTCGCTGCATCAATAGCATCAGATTCTGAGATAGCACTAGCCATATCTGTGTAATAAGCAACACTGAGATTAGGGTTGCCCCCAGTAATATCTTCTTCTTTTTCTAATATGTTAAAAATAGTTTTACCATCAGGAATACCATCTTCATCACATTGAAGTAATTCAATATCATTAGCCTCAGGATTCAAACTAACAGTAATTGATAAGCTGTCTACGCTAAAGCAATCTGTATTTGTTATATTTTCTACTCGAATAAAGATAGTATCATTAAAAGGCTTGTTTTGATATAAGTTAGGTAAAGAGATTCCGTTGTTTATAGCATCATTTTCAGTAGGATGAAAGCTTATTGAAATCTGTGTCATATCCTGTACGCCAGCAATAGCTTGTTCTAAATCAGAGAGGGTAGTTGTTATTATTCCATCTGTTGTGTCTCCTTCTAAATCGCATAATTTTATTTCTTCAATTCTTTCTATAACCGGTGTATCGAAAACGGTAAGCATAAAGGAAGTAATATCGTAACAGTTTGGATTTCCATTATTGTCTACCCGAACAAAAATTTCTTGAGGGTTAGAAATGTTCTCATAAGGAAATGATAATTCTCTTAAATTAGCATTGGCATCATCTAGCGTCGAAAAGTAATGTACTGAAAATTGACTTGCATCTTGATTGCCAAGAGCTTCAAAATCTTTAGTTGTAAAATCAAATGACGATAAATCATTATTGTCTAAATCGCAAACGATTACGTTGGTTAATGTATTGGCTACAGGAATATCATAATAGGTAACAAAAGCTTCACCTTCAAAAGTTTCACAATCTCCATTGTTAAGTTCTATTAAAACATTATAAAGTCCGTTTTGTGTGACTACAAATTCATTAGGTTGCGATTGCTGTGGCTGTACAACATCATTAAAAGACCAAGTGTAAGTAGCATTGGGTATGAACTCTGCTGAGAGTGTATACCTATCTCCAGTACATAATGGGAGAAAAGTAGAAGTAATTTCAGGGTTATTAATTATATCAATATTCTCGGTAAAAAAAGATGTTATAAATGGCGGTAGTCCTTGTCTAGAATTATTAGTAAGTTGAATGGCATTTTCTTCATAATTAGCAAGTTGTCCTCTTTCATTAGGGTTGTTTATAACTGATAAAAAAGGCAATCCTTGGTTATAAGTAGCGCTAGCAGTTCTATAGATTTTTCCATCTGGTCCAAGTTGTAGTGCAGATCTGTATGCTTGGCTTTGGTCTAATAGAATTACACTAGATTGGATATTCGCTGCAGAAACATCAAATTGTACTAAGGATGAAAAATGATTTACAGGGTTATTGTTTGCAGCATTATCATTAAAAGCGAAGAAGTTGTTTGATGAAGAAACATATAAAAATTGTCCACTCTGCGAAAACTCCACGCCATAAGGAAATATAGCACCATTATTGGATGGGATATTCAACGTGATTGGAATAGTTGAATTAGATGAAACTATACCTGTGTTAGTATCAAAATCGAACACATACAAGCCATCATTAGAATTTGCACAAGCTAATTTTGTTCCATCAGGAGAAAATTTGAGATAACCTCTTTGGTCACTTACATTTATGCTTAAGGTAGATTTTACTGCATTTGTATTTACACCTGTATTAGAGACTTCAAAAGCATGAAATGTATCAAATCTATTGGGTGAATTTTGTGGACGAGGTGTGCCAAATTCATTAGAGAATGTTACAACCCAAATAGATTGTGATTCACAATCCTTTAATACAGCACTTAATTTTTCCGAACTATTTTGTAATAAATTTATGTTCTTTTGGGTAACATCACCAAGACCATTATTTAAATTAAGATTTACTACAGAGTAATTAAAGCCAAAATCTGGATCACCAAAAAAGACTGTATCGACCGTAAAAATATAGTAGATATTTGGATCTTCAGGTTTTGGTACAATTAAAGCAGATTGGGTGCTAGATGAGTCTCCAAATAGTCCAAAACCATTAGGCATTCTGTTATCGTTGCGGTCAAAAACAGAACTACCATCTGTGTAAAACAATAAATTTCCATTACCATCAGATATACTAGTACAGCCTTCATCTGTGCCTAGTGAACCAGTTAAAGGTGTAATGCTTCCGTCTGAGTTAAAACGTATCCCAGAGTTATCTCCAAAATACCAATTTGAAGCTTCATTTTGAGCGTTAATAGAAAGGCTAGTAACGATAAGCGCAACTAGAAAAGCAATTTTTTTCATATTCAATAGCAATAGCTATCAAATATATTATAAATCTCTCTTTTTTAATAATCGGTAAGACAAAAAGATAAAAAGCGCTGTCCAACCTAATACTATAGCAATTTCACTAAAATGAACAGCGTAATCGTACCCCAATTCAGCTTTGTCAGGAAACTTTGTCATAATAATACGCTGTATTGGTTGATCAATAAGCTTATACATAGATTCTAGCGGCATAAAATTCTTTACTTGAAATGCTTTATCTGCATT
>CAZBMY010000224.1:0-3659 GCA_964492855.1 uncultured Flavobacteriaceae bacterium | reverse complement strand
GATAGATACACTGCAAGGTATTGTCATAAATTATATTACTGCTTGTATCTGTGGTTTACTTCATAACGATAAGGGTTTTAGTGTATCCGAAATTACAAATTCAAAATGGTTTATAGGTGTATTAATTTTAGGGTTTTTATTTATTGCTGTTTTTAACATTATGGCACTAACAGCACAGAAAAACGGGCTTTCTGTTGCCTCTGTTGCCAGTAAGATGAGTGTCATCATCCCTATTTGCTTTGGCCTTTATGTTTACAACGAGAGTGTAAGTTTTCAAAAAAATACAGGTATAATTTTAGCCTTAGTGGCAGTATATCTTACGTCTATAAAATCAAAAGAAAATAGCGTAGTCACCAATGCTCTGTACTTGCCTATTCTACTATTCTTTGGCTCTGGTATTATAGATACATCCATAAATTATTTTGCCCCTGATGACAAGATTCCTTTATTTTCTGCACTAATTTTTGGAGCCGCATTTTGTATTGGTTGTGTTATATTAGTTTTCAGAGCCCTAAAGTTTAAAAGAGTCTTTAATATTAGAAGTTTGCCGTTAGGTATAATTCTTGGCTTAGTTAATTACGCATCAATTTATTTTTTACTTAAAGCACTCCGAGTAGACGGCTTAGAAAGCTCAACTCTTTTTACAGTCAATAATGTTTCTATAGTTGCTGTATCTACATTAGTAGGCTTATTAATATTTAGAGAACATATTTCTATTAAAAATTGGTTAGGCATTGGTCTAGCATTAATTTCTATAGTTTTAGTTACTTTGGCGTAATGGATGTAAAAGACACCTATAAAACTATTTCAAAACCTTCGGAAGAAGTTTTATTCAAGGATAAAAACTCTAAATTTTTTGGTTATGCTTTCCCTGTAAAAACTGAGGCAGATGTTAAGTTTCATATTGAACACCTAAAAAAACAACACTATGCGGCACGTCATTGGTGTTATGCTTATCAAATAGGTACAGAAATCATAAAATACCGCGCTAATGATGATGGTGAACCCAGCAACTCTGCCGGCATGCCTATTTATGGGCAACTACATTCTTTTGAAGTGACAAATGTATTAGTTGTGGTCGTTAGATACTTCGGTGGAACTAAACTTGGTGTAGGAGGACTAATAAACGCCTACAGAACAGCTGCCCAAATGGCATTAGAAAATTCCAATTGTATTGAAAAAACTATAGATGCTTCATTTTCGCTCCGTTTCGACTACAAATACATGAGTAAAATTATGCGAATTCTTAAAAGTTTAGATGCAAATATTGAAACTCAAACTCTAGAACTAGATTGTTTTTTTGTAATTTCTGTAAGAAAAGGTAATGCTGAAAACTTATTTACAACCTTTGAAAATTTTCATAACATCGAAATTAAATCGCTATAGTGGTTCTATTTTAACTTATCTAGCAAATAATTTGGACATCGGGTTGGTCGGTTTCGTTCCATATCTATAAATACCAAAACTGTATTACCAGTGGCAAGAATAACACCCTGACCATTAAGCAATTCATAATCAAATTCTATTCGTACTGATGGTGTGTTTTTTACAATAGTTTTTACAATTAACTCATCATCATATTGTGCGGAATTTTTATACTTAATTTCTAAAGAGATGACTGGTAACATTATTCCGTTATCTTCCATGGATTTGTAAGTAATTCCATACTGTCTTAGCCATTCGGTTCGTCCTACCTCAAAATAAGTTGCATAATTTGCATGATAGACAACGCCCATTTGGTCTGTCTCACCATAACGTACTCGGATTTTTGTTTCGTTTTTATGCATTTTTATATATTCTTTGGCGAAAATAATGTACCTTTAAACAGTATATGAAACATGAGAAAAAAATTCTTTAAATTCTAATCAATTTCATTTTTTTTTTAACTTTTTTGTTCACATATTTGTCAAGCAATAAAATTCTATAGAGGAAATTTCAACACCTCTTTTTTTTTGCTCAACTAACTAACTTACAAAACTAAACTTAAAGTATGGATGTAACGGCTCAATCGGTCTGGGGCAAGTGTCTCTCTTTTATAAAAGATAATATTCAACCACAAGCTTACAAAACTTGGTTTGAACCCATTATAGCCGTAAAATTGAGTAACAATGCTTTAAGCATCCAAGTACCTAGTAAATTTTTCTATGAGTGGCTAGAGGAACATTATGTAAAAATCCTTAAAGTAGCCTTAACTAAAGAGCTCGGCGAAGACGCCAAATTGGTTTATGTCATTAAAATGGAAAACACCTATGGCAATAGACAACCATTTACAGAGCGTATTCCAAGTTCTAACAGAACAGCAGTTAAATCTCAAGAAATAGATGTTGCTTTCAATAATAAGAATCCAGAATTAAAGAATCCGTTTGTTATTCCAGGAATTCGTAATGTTAAGATTGAATCTCAGCTAAACCCTAACTATACATTCGAAAATTTCCTTGAAGGAGATTCTAACAGACTAGCAAGAAATGCTGCAATTGCTGTTGCCAATAAACCCGGAGGCACATCCTTTAATCCATTATTAATATTTGGTGGTGTAGGCTTAGGAAAAACACATTTAGCACACGCTATTGGTGTGGATATCAAAGACAAATATCCTGAAAAAACAGTTTTATACATTTCTGCTGAGAAGTTTACCCAACAATATATAGACTCTGTAAAGAAGAACAATAGAAATGACTTTATTCACTTCTATCAAATCATCGATGTACTTATTATAGATGATGCACAATTCTTCTCAGGTAAATCTGGGACGCAAGATGTGTTCTTCCATATATTCAACCATTTACATCAAAACGGAAAACAAGTTATTTTAACGAGTGACAAAGCCCCCGTAGACATGCAAGACATTGAGCAACGCTTGTTGTCTCGTTTTAAATGGGGATTATCTGCAGAATTACAAAGTCCGGATTTTGAAACACGTGTCTCTATATTAGAAAATAAATTATACCGTGATGGCGTTGAAATGCCTAAAGACATTATAGAATATGTTGCTAAGCATATTAAAACAAACGTAAGAGAGCTTGAAGGTGCTATTATTTCATTAATCGCACAATCGTCTTTCAATAAAAAAGAGATTACGATTAATCTTGCAAAAGATATCGTTGAGAAGTTTGTAAAAAACACAAAACGAGAAGTCTCTATAGATTATATACAAAAAGTAGTTTCTGATTATTTTCAGATGGATGTCAGTACACTTCAGTCTAAAACACGTAAGCGCCATATTGTACAGGCCAGACAATTAGCCATGTTCTTTGCAAAGAAATACACTAAAGCTTCTTTAGCCAGTATTGGTTCTCAAATAGGACAGCGTGACCATGCAACGGTACTACATGCATGTAAAACCGTAGATAACTTATCTTCTACTGACAAGCAATTTAGAAAGTATGTCGAGGATTTATCTAAAAAATTAACACTCTAATTTATTACTTAAATGTCTTCCAAACCATCAAAAACTAAAATTTTAGTGGTTTGCTTGGGCAATATTTGTCGCTCTCCATTAGCACACGGCATCTTACAATCTAAACTATCTTCTGAAAATTTTATTATAGATTCTGCTGGCACAGCAGCTTATCACGTAGGTAATAAACCCGACCAACGCTCTATAAATATTGCAAAAGTTAATGGTTTAGATATTAGTTCTCAAAGAGCACGGCAATTTT
>CAZBMY010000223.1:1706-3668 GCA_964492855.1 uncultured Flavobacteriaceae bacterium | reverse complement strand
GGTCTTATGTTAGGTTTCTTCATCCCTTTATTTGTCATATTTGTAATTTACTTACTCGATACAACTATTCATGGATCTGATGAAGTGATTCAATTATCAAATATCCCAATATTGGGGTTGATTGGTAAGTATAATTATAAGAATAATTTAGTTGCTTTTGAAAAACCTAAATCTGCTGTAGCAGAATCGTTTCGTGCCATACGATCTAGTTTGCAATTTGTATATAAAAAAAATAAGGTTGATTCTAGTTATGGAAGAACTTTGATGGTAACCTCCTCTGTAAGTGGAGAAGGTAAAACTTTTTGTTCAATAAATATGGCTACTGTTTTTGCGCTTTCAGGCAAAAAAACAATACTCTTGGGACTGGATTTAAGAAAACCAAAGATTTTTAATGACTTTAATATTACTAATGACTTAGGTATCGTAAACTATTTGATTGGAGAAAAAACACAAGAGGAGGTTACGCACCATACACATATTGAAAATTTAGACGTAATTCCATCTGGACCAGTACCTCCTAACCCTTCTGAATTATTAATGGGAGATGAAATGAGTGACCTTATAAAAAATCTAAGAAGTAGTTATGACATGATCATATTGGATACACCGCCATTAGGTCTAGTTACAGATGCATTGGAGATAATTAATTATGCAGATGCTTCTATTTTTATGATTAGATTGGATTATACTAAAAAAGGCATGCTTCAACTAATTAATGCAAAATACAAAGCTGGAGAGGTTAAAAATATTAGTTACGTATTAAATTTCTATAAGCATAAATCTAATCATAATTACGGTTATGGTTATGGCTATGGTTATGGTTATGGCTACGGTTATGGTGTTTATGGCAACGCGTATCATGAAAAAGACACTCCTTCTTTATGGAAAAGTATAAAGGGAATGTTTAAATAAGTTAAGCGTTGTGCTCTCTAAAAGTCAATTGTATAAAAAACGTTTTTTTGATTTACTATTAGCATTTGTTGTATTTCCATTTATAATTTTACCTCTACTCATTATATTTATTATTTGTTGTTTAGACACAAGAAGCTTTGGTGTGTTTTTTCAAAAAAGAATAGGCCAAGAAGGACTTCCTTTTACTATTTATAAATTTAAAACATTGAAAGATGAACCCCATTTTTTAGGACATTTAGATAAAAGCGCTTCAGTGGTTGGTAAATTTTTTAGAAAATATAAACTAGACGAATTGCCTCAAATTTTCAATGTGCTTAAAGGTGATATGGGATTTGTTGGGCCTCGTCCTGATGTGCCAGGATTTGCTGATAAACTTAAAGGAGAGAATAGAATAATCCTTCAAATAAAACCTGGAATTACTGGTCCGGCTACTCTTAAATACAAGCATGAAGAAGTTTTGTTGCGCAAACAGGGTGATCCAGAGAGTTTTAATCTAGAAGTAATTTGGCCTGATAAAGTTGAAATAAATAAAAAATATGTACAGAATTGGAGTTTTTCCGTAGATTTGCGCTTTCTAATAAAATCAATAGTTTAATTTAATATACATGAGTTCAACATCTAAGATTGCCGTAATAGGATTAGGTTATGTAGGTTTGCCTTTAGCCGTAGAGTTTGCAAAGAAATATCCTGTGGTTGGTTTTGATATAAATGATACAAGGGTAAATGAATTACAATCTGGAATAGATAAAACACTTGAGGTTGAAAATGACCACTTAAAGAGTGTGTTAAAAGACTCTAATGGTAATTCTATAGGGTTGTTAGTCTCTAGTGACATCAATAATTTGAAAGATTCAACTATTTTTGTGATTACTGTACCAACGCCTACAGATGCACTTAATAAACCTGTATTTACTCCGCTTATTAAGGCAAGTCAAACGGTAGGTAAGGTTTTAAAACATGGCGATATTGTAATTTATGAATCTACGGTTTATCCTGGAGCTACCGAAGATATTTGTATTCCTGTTTTAGAGGAATCTTCAGGACTTAAGT
>CAZBMY010000223.1:0-1606 GCA_964492855.1 uncultured Flavobacteriaceae bacterium | reverse complement strand
GCTTTTGTAAATGAGTTGTCTAAAATATTTAGATTGTTAGATATTGATACTAAAGCTGTTTTAGAAGCTGCAGGAACTAAATGGAATTTTTTGAAATTCTCACCAGGTTTAGTTGGAGGTCATTGTATAGGTGTAGATCCTTACTATTTAGCTCAAAAGGCTATAGAATGTGGATACGACCCTGAAATTATATTGGCAGGAAGAAAAATGAATGATAGTATGGGAGCTTATGTCGCGCAAGAAACTATCAAGATGATGATAAAAAAGGGTGCTAAAATTAAAGGCGCTAATGTTCTTGTATTAGGAATTACTTTCAAAGAAAACTGTCCTGATATACGTAATTCAAGAGCTATCGATATTATCAGAGAGTTAGAAACCTATCTTGTAGATGTAGATGTTTATGATCCTTGGGCTTCAAATGATGAAGTACAACATGAGTATAATTTGGACTTAATATCTCAAAAAGAAAATTTAAAAGCATCATACGACGCTATAATTTTGGCGGTATCTCATAAAGAATTTTTAACCTTAGACATTTCTAAATTAAAATCGGATACCTCTGTGGTATTTGATGTGAAATCCTTATTACCTAAAGAATTAGTAGACGCAAGATTATAATGTACGAACATAAATATCACCCCGAAGACTTATCAAACTATTCATTTTTAATAACTGGAGGTGCTGGATTTATTGGATCTAATCTAGTAGAATATTTACTAAAGCACAGAGCCAAAAAAGTTCGTGTTTTAGATAATTTCTCTAATGGTTATAGAGAAAATTTAACGGAGTTTGCTCATAATTCTGCGTTTGAATTATTGGAAGGGGATATAAGAGATTTGGAAACATGTGTAAATGCTATGAAAGATATAGATTTTGTATCGCATCAAGCAGCACTTGGTTCTGTACCGCGTTCAATAAATGATCCTAGAACATCTAATGATGTTAATATCACTGGCTTTTTAAATATGATGATCGCCTTAAAAGAAAGTGATTCTGTAAAAAGAATGGTATATGCTGCATCCAGTTCTACATATGGAGATAGTAAGTCATTGCCCAAAGTAGAAGATACCATTGGCAATCCTTTATCACCTTATGCAGTCACTAAGTATGTAAATGAATTATATGCTGACGTTTTTGGTAAAACTTATAATACAGATACTATTGGGTTGCGATATTTTAATGTGTTTGGGCCAAAACAAAGTCCTAATGGTGCTTATGCAGCGGTAATTCCTTTGTTTATGCAAGCATTAAAAGATGATGAATCGCCAACAATTAATGGTGATGGCGGTCAAACACGTGATTTTACATTTGTAGATAATGCCGTACAAGCTAATGTGAGAGGTTTTTTTGCATCAAAGGAGGCTAGCAATGAAGTGTTTAATGTCGCTTGTGGAGAACGCATTGATGTGAACTATTTATGGGATTCTTTAAAAACATCAGCAAATTCTAAGGTAGAAGCTATTTATGGGCCTCCAAGGCAAGGTGATGTAAGAGACTCGTTAGCCAATATCTCGAAAGCAGAACAACTATTAGGATATAAGCCACAATTTACTGTTAGGGAAGGTTTAAAGATTACTTGGGACTATTTTAATAAATAGTATTTAGA
>CAZBMY010000222.1:0-3680 GCA_964492855.1 uncultured Flavobacteriaceae bacterium | reverse complement strand
GATCTATATTATTTGCCCAAGCTGCAGTTGCAGCTGCCACATCATCAACTTCTATACAAGTTAAATTGGGATTACCAGTTGCTATTAAAGCTACGAAATTTGAATTGTTGCCATTTGCCACATTTAAACTTGTTAAAGCATTATTGGCACAACTCAATAAATTAAAATTAGGAGCACCGGATACATCAATTGAAGTTAAATTATTATCGGGGCATATTAATCGTATTAAATTTACATTTTGTGTTAAATCTATAATATTAAGGTTGTTGTTGTTACAAAACAAACGAAATAGAGCTACATTCTGAGTTAAGTCTAAAGAACTTAAGTTATTATTACTACAATTTAATACTGTTAATGCTGTAAAAGCTTCAATGCCTGTTAAATCCGAAATGTTTAGGCTTGAGCAATTAATCTCACCAGTAAAGGAAGTAGCCTCGTTTACTTGTATTTCAGAATCTGAATTGGTGTTAATTGAATTATCCCCAACTAGGTAAGCTTTAAAATTAGTATCAGGAATATTTACGTTTTGAGAGTAAATAATAGTAATGCTAGAAAAAAGCAATAAAATAAGTAGTTGTTTTTTACTCACGTAACATCTATTACTTAAGTGTTCGTGAAAACATGTAAAGTTTTTCATTTTGTTTTGGTATTTAAGGTTAAAGTAAATTTGTGTTTATTTTTTAATAATCCATTTTAATAAGATCACCACTTAACGAATAGTAAAAACTAAAGGTCGTACCACCATTTTCTGGTTGTAGATTAATCATATACTGTGCTTTAGAGATATCACCATTATCAGGAAAGTTTAGACCAGCAATGCTTAAAGTTGGATTATTAAGATTCTTTTCGCCTTTTAGCTTTTCTATAGATTTTTCTACCATAGTACCTAATTTGGATAAACTAATGGTCTCACCTAACTGAAACATATAGTCTACTACTTTAGTACCCACAGGAACTTCTATAGTAATATCTGAATTTTGTTTCCAGGCATCTTGAGTCAAATTCCACTGTCCCATTTTTAGAGATTCTGGGTCTTTAGTAACGGTAACACCTACAATATTACCAATAGACTTGTTGTAGGTAACGGTTAGATCCGTGTAATAAGCATCGTTGCCAAACTTACTCTTTAGCTCTTTTTCAATTTGTGTAAAACCATCTTTGGTTGCTGGTAAGTTACTTGTAGTATCACTGCAAGAAGACATTAGTTTCATTATAACCAAAATGGCAAAAATCAAACCGAATCTGTATATTTTTGGGGTCTTATTATCCATAAAATCATCTGTTTTTGAGATAAATATATATGGTAATTGATGTTATAGAAACACCAAAGTTATTTCTGGAAAGACTAAATAAATAAGCGTGATACTTTAGGAAATATCCGTTATAATAACATCATTAATCAACTTTTCTGTTTAAAAATGCAGAAACAAACTGTTCTTTTTTACGAGAAGACACTGGGATTTTCTTTCCATTTTTTAAATGAATTACACCTGATTTATCATATTTATCTATGAATTTTAAATTCACCATAAAGGACTGATGTGGTCGTGTGAAATTTGCAGCGCTAAGCTGTTCTTCAAATATTTTTAATGTTTAGATACAACATGTTTTTTGCCGTCACTACAATAAAAAGAGGTATAACCTTTATCTGATTCGCAAAACATTAATTCATTTAAATCTATCACCTGAAAACTATCATGAAGTGATAGAATAAGTTTAGACGCATCATTATTCCATGCAGATTTTGCATTTTGTATACGCTCTTTTTGCTCAGTAATAGATAGCTTTTTAACTTTTTGCAAAGCTAATTCTAAATCATTGATATCTACAGGTTTTAAAATATAATCTACGGCTCCAATTTTTAATGCCTGCAGTGCGTATTCTTCATAAGCCGTTATAAATATTACTTTAAAACTAAGCGCCTTGGTTTGCTCTAAAAATTCAAAAGCATTGCCATCTGTTAGATTAATATCTAAAAACACAAGTTCTGGTTTACAAGCATTAGCTACAACAACAGCCTCTTTAACAGACTCACATTCACCAATAACTTCAACATCAGAATCTATTAATTTTAATAAATTAAGTAAACCCTTTCTAATATACGCTTTGTCTTCTACTAGTAGTGCTCTCATTATGCTGCATTTATTTTATAAGGAATAACTAAAGTCACTAATGTTCCCTTTTCGTTATACTTCTTTCTATCTTCTATAGTAATACCGCCTTCTGTATTAAAGTCTTTTGATAATGTTTGTAAACGCTCAGATGTAATGGCTGTAGCCATCGATTTTTTATCTTTTCTTGTTGTTCCATTTTCATAATCTATGCCAACACCATTGTCTATAATTGTACAAATTAATTCTTTATCTATATATCTCAGTTTGATATCAATTCTGGGATTAGTATTCATATTAACAAAGGCATGTTCTATGGCATTTTCAACAAAGGGTTGAATGAGCATTGGTGGAATTTCAAACAATGTAACATCGATAGAGTCGTCTACCAAAATAGTACATTCGTAAGTATCATTTTCTAAATTTTGAAGTGTTATATAATCTTGAACAGCTGTGAGTTCTTGAGATAGCAACACTGTCTTATCTCTTGAATTCTCTAACGTTATTCGTAAAAGCTTAGAAAATTTTGACAGGTATTGTATTGACTTCTTTTCTTCTTTATTTAAGATTATACCTTGCAACACAGAAAGTGAATTAAATATAAAATGCGGTGTCATTTGTGAGCGTAATAATTTCTGCTCCATAAGGGCAGTTTGTGTTTTGGACTTTGCATTCTTCAATTTCTGATTAAACATAATGGCTCCCAGCAAAATTGAAAGTAAAAGAACACCTATAATTGCCCATAGGTAGTTACGCTGAGTATCTTCTAAATCTTGAGACGTTGCCTTTATGGTTTTAGTTAGTTTTAACCCATTAATATTTAAAGAGTCTATTTGTTGCTTATACTTATACTCATATTCTAATTGTGTAATTTTCTCAATGTTTTCTTTATTGAAAATACTATCGTTAAGTATTTTGAATTGCTGATGACTTACAAGTGCTTTTTCATACTGACCTATGTTTTCATAAATCTCACTAAATAGTTCCTCTGCTTTTTTTTGTGCTTCTAACAATTCTAATTCTACAGCAATGGCTTTACCGTTTTCAATAAATGCAAGTGCCCTTTGATATTGTTTTTCATCTAAATAAGTTTCTGAAATTCCCAAGAGGCTAACAGATAATACATACTTATAATCTATTTGTTCACAAATTTCTTTAGCTTTTAAAAAATTCTCCCTGGCAACTAAGGGTTTATTTAGAGATAAGTTTAGTTCACCTATATTGAAGTAACATAGGGCAACCTGATTTAAATTATTAATCTCTTTGCTTGTTTTTAGAGATGCTTGATAATAATGAAGTGATTTTCCGTACTCTTCTTTCTGCAAATAAATATTTCCGATATTTCCATTATTTACGGCAACTTGCTCTTTGCTTTCTACTTGTATAGCATATTTTAAAGATTGTTTATGGTATTCTAATGCGGTATCATGTTTTCCTATGGAATTATAGGCATCTCCTAAATTATTAAGTTTAATTGACATAGCTAAAGTATCCCCAATTTTTCTATTATAATCTAAGCTCCTATTATAATGGTCTATTGCTAAAGGATAGTTACCTTGTGATTTATAT
>CAZBMY010000221.1:0-3692 GCA_964492855.1 uncultured Flavobacteriaceae bacterium | reverse complement strand
AGGTTTTGACGTATATGGCGGAAGAATTTAATCATTGATTTGTAGTTTATCTAAATATGTGCCGATTGACTGTGCCTCTTTTTTAATTCTTTCAAAATGAAAAATTTGCCAATAGCTGGATACATGAATAGAATTAAAGTTCTTCTTCACTTCTGGATTATTGAGAAAACAGGTAAACCAAGTTTTATGATAACTCTTATCTCCATTTACTTTCCAATACCTATCTGTGCTTGAAACATCTATACATTGCGCAGAAATAGTTCTATTTTGACTGCGCATTTGTGCTGGATTTTCTGAGAATTGATAGATTTGCTTATCGTAAGAACTGTAAAAATCACTTAACAGTTTGTCTAAAGAATCGTTTTCTATTATGGCAATCCGTCCAGAAGATTTTAATTCGTCCCAGGTTTTACGGGTTCTGCTAACATCAATTACCGAATTAGCATTTAATACATTAGATACAAATAAGCTTGAGTCTGGTATATGCTTATCATTATTTTCTAGAATTTCAAGTATCTGTCTTGATGTTTTTTTATTTGTTTCAAGTCTTTCAAGAACCTCATTTAGACTAGTCAAATCACTTTTCAAATCATTATAAATTTCAGCGATATATGCTTTGCCTTGAATACGTTCTTTTCTAGCTTCATTCCTATTATTAATCTGTAACGCAATAAGAATCCCAATAACTACAAGGATGATTTCGCCAATAGCGTATTTAAAGTATTTACCTGTTTGATTTTTCATAATTAGGTTTTGACGTATATGTCTGAAGAATTTAATCATAATTTTTCTGCTTTGATGAGATGTTATTTTGAATCTAACTCCTTCTCAATAGATTTAATTAAATCGTTAGAAGCTGCTCTCATACCTTGCATACGCTCAATGTTTCTTCTTGTAACTTTTCTTGCTTCTAAAAAATAAAATAATACATCTGTATAATGTTTTGTTGAAGAGTCTAGCAACCAAGTATGTTTTTTAAGGGCTTTTGACTTATTTAAGTAATAATCTGATCTAAATAATTCCCAGCCGTATTTGCATTCATTCTGAAGGTCAAAAACATCACTAATACTAGCTTTATGGTAATAATCTTCGCGTTCAAGTAATTTATAGTAAACGTTAATTTTTGTGACTAGCGAGTCTGACCCAATATTATACAGTTTACCAGTATTTTTCATTTCTTCATATACAGAAGCGTATAAATTGTAAGCACTAGAATTAAACTGTTTATTGTCATTCATATATGCTATACGTTCATCATTAAGACCAGCGTTTAATAAACTAATAATAGAATCTAATCTTTTTTTGGTTTCAAAAGCACTGAAGGGTCTTGCCACCTCAGGAGCTTCTTTCATAAATTCAATGAAATCTAAACGCTCAATATTGAGTTCTACTTCTTTTATCATTCTGTTTAGTAGCTTGGTATTCATTTTATCGGCAGATTTTTTATTGTAAAATGAATTGATCTGCACAGCTATTAAAATTCCTATTACTACAAGAATAATCTCGCCTATGGCATATTTAAAGTACTTGCCCATTTTATTCTGTTCAATTAGTGATTTGCGTATATGTCTGAAGAATTTAATCATTGTTTAATCGATAATTAAATATCCATGTTGTACTGCTCTAAATTTTTTAATGCAGTTACCACTTCCATCTACTTGCTCATATAGCACATTTTGATTTCCATCTACACCTATAAAATAGCTATAGCTACGAGTCATTTGGTAAGGCTCTAGTATAAGTTGGCTTGTTGCCTTTTTATCAAAATATAAGTTTAGAAATATCGAATCTTTAGTAGTGTTTACAAGTAGATGAGATGCTCTATATTTTCTGTACTGAGGTGATGTAATTTGTGACTCTGAACACGCTGCTTTTTTAAAAGGTTTCATATTATAATGTGCTAATAACTGCTTCATCTTAGAGGTGTCAAAATCTTTATTTGCCTGTTTTATTTTTAATAATGTTGCTAAGTTTACAGCCATATATCTTGATATATTATCGTAATACACTTGATTCATTGACCAACTCTTAAAAAGTCGTTTTTCATACTCAGGATTATTTAAAAAGAAATTAATTTTTGCGGCTTTATTAATACTGTCTTTGGCTGATATAAAAAGATACTGACTCATATATTCTAATTCATCATTAATAACTTTAGTTATATGCTCCCAATTGCTATCTAAATCTACTTTTTGGTCTCTCAATAATTTAGCTTCCTCAATGACTTCTTTGTATTCTTTTTTTGCATCTTTTTCGTAATCTATTAACTTAATGATGTTACTGGTCTTTGGTCTTAGCTGATCCCAGTTAGTAGTGAGATAATCAAGAAAATTATTTTCATAATAATCTTCTTTTTTTAGCTTTTTATAAATGCCTAGTTTGGTTAAACTGTCTAATTTGTAATAAAATTTTAGAATCCTTTGCGCTTCTTTGTGATTATAAGTTAAGTCATTTTCTAAATCTTTAATGGTTTGAGTTATTTCGTTTTCAATTTTTTTGTTCTCGTTCCAGTTGTTGATTTGAAGTGCGATGAGGATACCTATAACTACCAAAATAATCTCACCAATAGCATATTTTAAGTATTTGCCTGTTTTGTTTTCACTCATAAGGTTATAGCGTATTTTTCTAAAGAATTTAATCATTATTTGGTATTCTTTTAAAAACGGGTTGGTTAGCTTCCATTAAAAGATAAAATTCAGATTTATCGGTATTAAATTCTAAGTAAACTCCAGCAAAAACTAATTTAGATGAGTCTTTCATTTTTAATGAACGAGAAAAGTTGAATTTAGAGTAATAACCTAAAAACTCTTTATTTTTAAAATCTATACTAATCGTGTCAATGGTATTTGTGTAGTTGCCAATAAAGCATTCTGCTAGTTTTGGGGTAACCTCTTTCACCATCGTTTTTAGTATAGGATTATCACTATTAGGAAAACCTAATGCTACCATTTGGTTATAGATTGTAATGGCATCATATTTTTTATCCACGAGTTCTGGTGCTAGGTCATCTAGTGTCCAACTATATCTTGCCAATTTATTTTTGTAGCCTTTATTGGTTAGCATAAACTGATAAACAGCATCATGCTCGTTACGGTACATTGATTCAGAAAACTCTGAAACAAACTCGAAGTACTTATTTTGTAGCTCTTCTAAGGAAGCAAATGACCTTTCAAATCTTGAATGGTTATAAAGGTTCTTTAATTCTACTACTAGTGGTTTATATTGGTCTGGTAAATTATCGGCATTTTCTGCGAGTTTTTTAAAAGCCTCATTTTGTGTTAGTATAGTTCGGGAAGAGGTCATAATATTCCGTAAGCTCCTACTTTTTTGGTAATCTTCTATGGTTAGCGTATCTGAAAATACGCGTCTTACATCGCTTAATTTTTGAAAATAATAAGCACCTGTTTCATCAAACGCTACAATATTGTTAAGGACTTCTTTTTGTACCTCTAGTAGTTGGTTGTAGGCTTCTTTTTCATTGGCTTTATTAGTGTTCCAATTATTTATTTGTAGAGCAATAAGAATACCAATAACCACAAGGATAATTTCGCCAATGGCGTATTTAAAGTATTTGCCTGTTTGATTTTTCATAATTAGGTTTTGACGGATGTGACGGAAGAATTTTATCATTGATAACTACTTATACTAGAATTGGAAATAAATAAATTGCTCACCACTACCTTGCGATATTA
>CAZBMY010000220.1:0-3721 GCA_964492855.1 uncultured Flavobacteriaceae bacterium | reverse complement strand
CCAAACTTCCGCAACCAAATCTTAGAAATCAAAAAATAGTATTAGCTACAATCCTATTTTTAATATCAATTGTCGTTTTTTCACACATTCAAAAACAATCTTTGCCAAGTTGGGCAGATATTCAGACTTTTGAAAAATCTCCAAATATTGATGAAAATGATATTGGTTATGGTCTTTTAACCTTGTTAAGTGATGAGCAATTGCACGTTCCTAAGCAAGAACGTTATGTAAGAACGGTAACAAAGATTACCGATAATGTAGGTGTGCAATCGGGATCATTAATCTCTATCAATTTTGATCCAAGCTACCAAAAACTTTATTTACATAGTATTATTGTTTTTAGAGATGATAAGACTATTGATAAATTGAATATTAATGATTTTCAATCCATAAGAAAAGAATCCAATTCCGAAAGTTATATATACGATGGTAGTTTAAATGCGACAGCAAACTTATCTGATATTCGAAGTGGAGATATTATTGATGTCAGCTATACTATCAAAGGCTTCAACCCTATTGATAAAAAATTTTCTGATTTCTTTCAATTAAATAGCTATCAGCCAGTAGGTAAAATTCATATTAGTGTACTCTCTAATAAAACGCTAAATATTAAAACATTAAATTCAGACATTAGCACAGAAACAACTACTAAACTAGGGCTTAAGTATTATAGTTGGTCAACTTCAAATACCAAAATGCCAAATTTTGAAGAGAATACTGCTCCGTGGTATATGTATTATGAAAACCTATTTGTATCGGAATATGATACGTGGAATCAAGTTGTTGATTGGGCAGTGCCCATATATGAGAAGGAAACTAATTTATCCAAAAAATTAAAAGAAAAAATTAAGTCTATTGAGAGCGCTTCTCAATTAGAAAAGGTCAGAATTAAAATGGCTCTTAAATTTGTGCAGAATGACATACGCTATCTTGGTTTAG
Organism: uncultured Flavobacteriaceae bacterium; assembly: GCA_964492855.1. GTDB lineage: Bacteria > Bacteroidota > Bacteroidia > Flavobacteriales > Flavobacteriaceae > Winogradskyella. Next base: position 2,782 of record CAZBMY010000220.1, on the reverse strand, counting down.
AGTCTGGCATCGGTGCTTATAAACCTTTTAAACCCAATAAAGTTTTTGAACAACGTTTTGGAGATTGTAAAGATAAAAGTTGGCTTTTAGTCAATATGCTTCGTGAGATGAATATTGAGGCCTATCCTGTATTAATTAATACTACATATGGGAAGTCTTTAGATAATTTATTACCATCTCCCAAAGCCTTTGACCATGTTATAGTAAAAGTAATAGACAGTTCTGCAACAGGGCGTTTCTTTGACCCAACAATTAGTAATCAAGAAGGGTCTTTTAGTACAATAGCAACTCCTAATTATAGTAAGGGACTTGTGCTTAAAAAAGGTAATTCAGCATTTGAAACCATTGAAAACAACGACGAAGACCTTGTAGAGATTTTTGATATTTTTGATATCAATGGAATAGGAAAAGATATGACGCTTAATGTTACAAGTGTTTATCGCGGTAGTGAAGCAGATATGATGCGTGGTGTTCTAAAATCAAATAGTATAACATCTCTAAATAAAGAGTATAGAGACTATTATAAAAACTTTTATGAGGAGGTAGAAATTTTAGATGAAATGACTTTTGAAGATGATAGCATATATAATAAAATTACTATTGAGGAATCTTACAGGTTTAATAAAGTATGGGAACCATTAATTGGAGATGATAGTAAAATTGGCATAAACTTTTCTCCATATAGTTTTTATAATAATATTGTCTTTCCAACGGAAAGAAATCGTAAAACACCATTTGCATTATACTATCCGATACATAAAAAACATAATATAACACTGAAATTACCTATAGCATGGGATGTAACATCGAATAAAAAAACAATTACAAATGATAATTTTGAGTTTTCATATACCTCAAAATCTAACCCCAGAAAGGATATCTTATACTTAAATTATGAGTATAAAAATAATAATGAGTTTGTAGCAGCTAAAGACTTTAATCAGTTCTATGATGATTCTAAAGAAATGGAAGAAAACTTTTCTACATATATTTTTATTCCAAAAAAGTCAGCTAAATTTTCTAACCTATTAAATAAAAAGAAAGGGGATAGTAAAAGTGAAGAAAGTAAATCCAAGACAAGTATTGTAAATATTGGTTTCTTGGTATTTATTATTCTAGGAATTATTGGTTTGGTGATTTACATTGTTAGAAACAATCAGAAATATAAATGATTGACGTTAGTATTATAACGTTACCTCATTAAATGTTATTTTTAATTCATTCTGAATTTCATTAATCTTTTGCATTTCTCCAGGAATAATTAACGCAATGGACTGGCCTGTTTTGCCTGCTCGGGCTGTACGACCACTTCTGTGTGTGTAATATTCTAATTGTTCTGGGAGTTGATGATGTATTACAAATGCTAGATTATTAACGTCTATACCTCTTGCCGATACATCTGTTGATATTAATACTTGTAAACTCTCGTTTTTAAAAGCACGCATTACTTTATCGCGTTCTTTTTGTTGCATATCGCCTTCTAAAGCATCAACTGCAAATCCTTCGTTTTTTAATTCGGCAGCTAACTTTTTAGTACCGGCTTTTGTTCTACAGAAAATAACACCACGCTCATTTTGACGTTTGTCTAGGAGCTTAGAGATAACAGAAACCTTATTTTTAATAGAAGTTTGTATAAAAAAATGTGAAATGTTTTGATTAACCAAAGATGTTTTATCTATTTCAATTCGTATAGCGTCTTTAGACATATATGTTTTTACCATGTGCTGTATTGCCTCCGGCATAGTTGCAGAAAACAACCAGGTGTTACGTTTACCAGTATTATACTTTAAAATTTTACTCAAATCTTCTTTAAACCCATACTTAGCATTTCATCTGCTTCATCTAAAATTAAAGTATGCACTTCGCTAATATCTACAGCGCCGCGCTCTACTAAGTCTAATAATCGGCCTGGAGTCGCAACAACAACATGTGTTGTACGTGATAAGTTTTTTATTTGTCGATTTATCTTTTCACCTCCATATACACCTTCTACAAAAATCCTATTTTCAACATATTTTGTAAACTTGAATAATTGTTTTTTTATTTGTTGAACCAATTCTCGGGTAGGCGCTATAATTAGTGCTTGTACATTATCATTTTCAGTATCAATATAATTTAAAACCGGTAAGCCAAAAGCAGCTGTTTTTCCTGTGCCAGTTTGCGCTAAACCAATTAAATCGGTTTTAGTTTCTAGTACTTCTGCTATAACAGCTTGCTGGATTTTAGTTGGGTGTTTTATACCCAATTCTTTTAACCCTTTGATATAGTTTTTTGAAATTCCCAATTCTAAAAATGTTGACATAACCTCTAATTTGCGTCAAAGGTATCACTTATTTATGTCTAGATTCAATTATTATTAGCTTCTTTGTACTATTAGATTATATAATGAAAACTAAGATTATCAATCAGTATAAAGGCTTTATAAATACACCAAACCTTTGGGATGGTTCTGCAATTTTTAATTTAAAGCAATTTGAACTACCGCTGAAAGATATCCAAATCTCTAACACTGGTACTTTTAACGAAGTGCGATTAGGAAAACGTGTAGAACAATTTTTTGATTTTCAGATTAAAAATTCTTCGGACTGCAAATTATTAAAAAGCAATATTCAAATTAAAAATGAAAAAATCACCATTGGTGAGTTAGATGTGTTATTGCAGAATGGTAATCAAGTAACTCATGTAGAACTAGTATATAAATTCTATTTGTATGACCCTAATATTAATTCTGAGAACAAATTAGACAAATGGATTGGTCCAAACCGCAGAGATACTTTGGTTT
>CAZBMY010000219.1:1849-3737 GCA_964492855.1 uncultured Flavobacteriaceae bacterium | reverse complement strand
ATTTGTTTTTCATTACACTTATAATTTAGCGTAACGCTATTTCAGGACGAGACAATAATAGAAAATAAAAAACCTCAATAGATTAATATTGAGGTTGTTATATTATGTGTATTACTTAACTAGATTAGTTAGGTTTATAATCGTTGTATGTATGCAATGACTTTAACGTTGACTCATAGAATAATATAGCCGTAATTAAATCTGAAGTATCAGAATACGGTAGAATCTTTTTCTGAAATTCTATAGTACTATCAAAATACTCTTGTGATGCTTCTTTGTTTTCCGCAAGTGCCTTAATATTTTCTTTGGTATCTGGTATACCTATAGATTTCATAGTTACATTAGGGTTTGTAGCAAAAGCTATATTTGGTAAAATATTCACAATGACCTCAATACGCTCTATATAAAGTTGTAATAAATCGCCTTTATTCATACGATTTAACTCTTCGCGGTCATGGTATTTTGAGATATTTACTTTGCCACTAATAAAGGTCATGGCTTCACCTTTTTTCTGGGCTAAAACGATTGTAGACATGCAAAAGAATGCAATCATACATATAAGTAGTTTTGTTTTCATTTTATTTAGTTTTTAATAGACTGGGTTCGACAAAACTAGCCAATTAATTAATAAAAACAACAAAAAAGTGATTTTTTTACAAAAAAAAACATCCATGAAATGCAATTTTCTTTGATAAAATGCACGAAATCAAGATAAAAAGCAAATTTTACAGATAAAGTGATTCCGTGTCTAACATTGGCTTTTTTAATGCCTTTTGTGACGATTTTTACAATTATTAGTTAAAAATATTTAGTCATTCGTCGAAAAAATTGACATCTATAATCAGTTTAACCAATTTATTTTGCATTCATATGATTTTTAAGGGATTATGATAATTATTCTTCAAATTGGGCCAATATTAATAAATGCCCTATGAAAACCCTACTTAAATTATCAACGCTTTTTATTATTCTATTATCTCTTGGTTCCTATAGTCAGACTTCGGAGATAAGTCACATCGCTAATCTTCCAGACTACGAATCTAAAACTCAACCTTTCAAGATTTCTGGTACTCTTTACATGAGTGATGGTGAAACACCAGCAACAAATTATGTCATTACGATAAATCAAGCCAATGAGGTAGGTAATTTTGAAGTAAATGAACAAGAAGAACTCATTACCCGTGCTGTTATAAAAACCAATAGTAAAGGTGAGTATACATTTTATACTTATGTTCCAGGTACAGATAGACGTTATAATAAGTTGCAAGAAATTTTTATGAAAGTTGAAACACCTGACGGAACAGAGTACGCCATGCCCACTTTACTTTTTGATACAGATCCAGGTTTAACAAAACGCTGCAGAAAACAAATAGCAAAGCGTAGTGATATCTCTAGAATATTAAAATTAACTAAGATTAATGAAAAGTTTGAAATTAAACGCGATATGGTTCTTGCCCTAGATTTAGATCGTATTAATTAGGCAAATTGTCTATTCAAAATAGGCTTATTTAACTTTTAATTGTTTTACACTATTCGTTTCATGTGTATATTTGAGGAAACAACTCAACTATCATGAAACGATTTTTTATAGGATTACTTGTTACCTTATTTCTTTTTTCTTGTAATACTGACACTAAAACAGTGCCAAACCCAATTACTTTTCAAGGCATTTCAGAAGATATTAAACCTGGAGATAACTTCTTTAACCATGTTAACAAAGTATGGATGGATACTGCTGTTATTGCCGATGACCAAGTAGGCGTAGGTGCATACCGGTTTTTAAATATTCCGCAACAAGAACTACTTAAAAACATACTACAAGATGTATCACAGCAAGACCATTCAAAAGGAAGTATAGAGCAATTGGTTGGTGATTTTTATGCTTCAG
>CAZBMY010000219.1:0-1749 GCA_964492855.1 uncultured Flavobacteriaceae bacterium | reverse complement strand
CAAGACCATTCAAAAGGAAGTATAGAGCAATTGGTTGGTGATTTTTATGCTTCAGGAATGGATACATTAAAAATTAATGAGCGTGGCATAACACCCATTACGCCAATCTTAAATCGAATTGACGCCATAGAAAATGTATCTGATATAACACAGTTTGTTGCTAGTCAATTACAATATGGTGATTATTCAATGATTGCACCATACATATCTCCTGATCAAAAAAATAGTGAATTAAATATTCTTCATCTCGCACAAACAGGCTTAGGCCTACCAGACAGAGATTATTATTTTATTGAAGATCCATCTGTAGAAAAGATTCAAAACGCCTATAAAACCTATGTTGCCAAATTATTTGAATTGGTTGGAGATGCTGATTCTGAAGCCAAAGCCAATACTGTTTATAACATTGAAAAGGAATTAGCTAAAGCTCATAAAACAAGAATAGAACGCAGAAATGTTAGGGCTAACTATAACAAAATGGCTGTAGCAGATTTAAATGAAAGACATACTAATATCGACTGGAGTCAAATGCTATCTATTTTAGGTGCTGAAACCGATTCTATAGATGTAGCACAACCAGCTTATTATGATGCATTAAATAACATGTTAGCCACAGTAGCTATAGATGATTGGAAACTATATTTAAAAGCAAATTCTATTGGGTCTCATGACAATATTTTAAGTAAACCATTTCAAGATGCCGCTTTTGAATACTCTAAAGTTATCTCTGGGCAAAGCGAACAGCAGTCACGGGATAAACAAATGGTAAGACGTGTGGACCAACAAATTGGTTTTGCGTTAGGACAATTATATGTTAAAAAATATTTTAATGAAGATGCCAAGCAACGCGCACTAGACTTGGTAAACAATTTTCAGAAAGTCTTAGAAAAACGTATCGATAACTTAGAATGGATGAGCGATAGCACCAAAGTAAAAGCTAAAGAAAAGCTATATGCCATAAATAAAAAGATTGGCTATCCTGATGTTTGGCGCACTTATGATGTGACTATAGATCGTAATCAGTTTTTTGAAAATGTAGTGGCATTACGTAAAAATGATTTTCAGTATGAGTTAAAACAATTAAACCAACCTCCAAACCGAGACGAGTGGGGTACAACACCATCTACGGTTACAGCATATTACAACCCATCTTTAAACGAAATAGTTTTCCCTGCTGGTATTTTACAAGCGCCTTACTTTGATTTATACGCCGATGATGCTGTTAATTACGGCGGTATTGGGATGGTTATAGGTCATGAGTTTACACATGCGTTTGATGATCAAGGTGCACAATTTGATAAAGATGGTAATGTGACCAATTGGTGGACCGAAGAGGATTATAAAAAATTTAAAGCTAAAACCAATCAAATTGTAGAACAATATGGTGCCTTTACCGTTTTAGATAGTGTACATCTTAAGGGTGCACTTACTGTTGGCGAAAATACTGCGGATAATGGCGGTATTGCGATTGCGTATGATGCCTTTAAACTTACTGAACAAGGCCAAGGCAATACCTTAATTGATGGTTATTCTCCAGACCAGCGATTCTTTATGTCAATTGCTAACATATGGCGTGTAAAAATGCGTGATGAATTTTTACGCAATTATGTAGCTAATGATCCTCATTCGCCACCAATGTGGCGTGTTAATGGTCCTTTGATGAACTTTACACCATTTTACGAAGCCTTCGACGTAAAACCAGGGGAGACTAATTATAGAATAAAGGAGGAGCGCATTAAGATTTGGTAG
>CAZBMY010000218.1:0-3752 GCA_964492855.1 uncultured Flavobacteriaceae bacterium | reverse complement strand
ATTACAGATAAAGGTATTGGTAATGGTATTTCATTATTAATTATGGTTGGTATTATTGCAACATTACCACAATCATTCTTATTAAATGCTGCTTCTAGAACTGAAGGTAACGGAGGTTTTATGCTTATTTTAATTGAGCTTGTTATTTGGTTCTTAATCATATTAGCTTCAGTATTATTGGTAATGGCTGTTCGTAAGATACAAGTACAGTATGCGCGTAGAACTGCTTCTGGTGGGTACGAGAAAAATGTATTCGGTTCACGCCAATTCTTACCATTAAAGCTTAATGCTTCTGGTGTAATGCCAATTATCTTTGCACAGGCAATTATGTTTGTACCTTCATTGATAGGTGGTTCATCTTGGTTAAAAGATACTGACGCAGGTCAATGGATGCAATCTAACTTTTCAGATATCTTTGGATTCTGGTATAATTTAGTATTTGCACTTTTAATCATTGTATTTACATATTTCTATACAGCGATTACTGTTCCTACTAACAAAATGGCTGATGATTTAAAGCGTAGTGGTGGTTTTATTCCGGGGATTCGCCCAGGTAGTGAAACTTCAGAATATCTAGATAAAGTGATGTCTCAGATTACTTTGCCAGGTTCTATTTTTCTTGCATTGATAGCAGTATTTCCTGCATTTGTTGTAAAATTAATAGGCGTTCAGCAAGGTTGGGCATTATTTTTCGGAGGAACATCATTACTTATTATGGTAGGTGTTGCTATAGACACAGTGCAACAAGTAAACTCTTACTTGTTGAATAAACACTATGATGGTCTGATGAAGTCAGGTAAGAACAGAAAAGCAGTAAGTCAATAATATATAGGTCATGGCAAAACAAGCAGCAATAGAGCAAGACGGTACAATTATAGAGGCATTATCTAATGCAATGTTCCGTGTTGAATTAGAAAACGGTCATATTGTGACAGCACATATTTCTGGTAAAATGCGTATGCACTATATAAAATTATTACCGGGAGATAAAGTAAAATTAGAAATGAGTCCTTATGATTTGACTAAGGCTCGTATAACGTATAGATACTAATACAGTATCTTAAAATCAAAACAGATGAAAGTAAGAGCATCAGTTAAAAAAAGAAGTGCCGATTGTAAATTGGTACGTAGAAAAGGGAGACTTTATGTAATTAACAAAAAGAATCCTAGATTTAAACAAAGACAAGGATAAACACTAAAAGTATTTAGTTATAGACTGAAATGAATCTGTTCGAAATTGAAAGGTTTAGGATTCTAACAACTAAAAACCGTACTGACTAAAAAGTGTCAGTGCTAAAACTAAAACAAATATGGCAAGAATTGCAGGTGTAGACATACCAAAACAAAAAAGAGGAGTTATCTCTTTAACTTATATCTATGGAATAGGTAGAAGTCGTGCTAAAGAAATTTTAGGAACTGCTAAAGTTGATGAAAGCATAAAAGTACAAGATTGGACAGATGACCAAATCGGAGCTATCCGTGAGGCTGTAGGTACTTTCAAAATTGAAGGTGAATTACGTTCTGAGACCCAATTAAACATTAAACGTTTAATGGATATCGGATGTTACAGAGGAATCCGTCATAGAGCTGGTCTTCCATTAAGAGGACAGCGTACTAAGAATAACTCTCGTACAAGAAAAGGGCGACGTAAAACTGTTGCTAACAAAAAGAAAGTAACTAAATAATAAAAGACAGTAGTCATTAGTAATTAGGTTAGATGAATCTGTTTGAAATGTAAAAGTTTAGGATTCTCAAAACTAAAAGCTAACACTAGAAACTAAAAAATATGGCAAAGTCAAGTACAAAAAAACGTAAAGTAATTGTTGATGCAATTGGAGAGGCTCACATCACAGCATCTTTTAACAACATCATCATATCTTTAACAAATAAAAAAGGTGACGTAATTTCATGGTCATCAGCTGGTAAAATGGGTTTTAGAGGTTCTAAGAAGAACACACCTTACGCTGCTCAATTAGCTGCAGAAGATGCTGCAGGAGTTGCAAAAGAAGCTGGTTTAAAGAAAGTAAAAGTATATGTAAAAGGGCCTGGTAATGGTAGAGAATCTGCGATCAGATCTATACACAATGCAGGTATTGAAGTAGCAGAGATTATCGATGTTACACCTTTACCACATAATGGTTGTCGTCCTCCTAAGAGACGTCGTGTATAATTTATTTATATAGAGAAGTTAATATCAAGCATTAATATGTTTGGTATTAACTTTTTATATGTAAATTTGCAAACTGAAAAAAATTAATAAGTATAACCGAGAGGCAAACGGTATAGAAGGATAAGCTTAAGACCTTAATTCTATTATCACTCTCAAAACAAATTAGAAATGGCAAGATATACTGGTCCTAAAACTAAAATCGCTCGTAAATTTGGGCAAGCAATTTTCGGAGACGATAAAGCATTCGAAAAAAGAAACTATCCTCCAGGACAACACGGTAATAACCGTCGTCGTGGTAAAAAATCTGAATATGCTATCCAGTTAATGGAAAAGCAAAAAGCTAAATACACGTATGGTATTTTAGAAAAGCAATTCAGAAACATGTTTAAAAGAGCAACAGCAGCACAAGGAATTACTGGTGAAGTTCTTTTACAATTATGTGAATCTCGTTTAGACAACGTTGTATACAGAATGGGTGTAGCACCTACTCGTAGTGGCGCTCGTCAATTAGTATCTCACAGACACATTACAGTAAATGGTCAAAAGGTAAATATTCCTTCTTACCAATTAAAAGCTGGTGATGTTGTAGCTGTAAGAGAAAAATCAAAATCATTAGAAGCAATCACTAATTCATTAGCTAATTCTAGCAGTGTATATGAGTGGATTACGTTTAACAATGATACAAAAGAAGGGACTTACGTATCTGTACCAGCTCGTATTCAAATACCAGAGCAAATCAACGAGCAATTTATCGTTGAACTTTACTCTAAATAATAAATAATTTAATCACATTGGTATTTAGCCAAAGGGTGTATTGGTCTTCTTCAAACTTATATACCGCGCAACTAAGTAACAATTAAAACGAAGAAAAAAATGGCAATATTAAATTTTCAAAAACCGGATAAAGTAATCATGATTGATTCTAATGAATTCGAAGGTAAATTCGAGTTTAGACCATTAGAACCAGGATACGGATTAACAGTTGGTAATGCCTTAAGACGTGTATTATTATCGTCTCTAGAAGGTTTTGCTATCACATCGGTAAGAATAGAAGGTGTAGATCACGAGTTTTCTACAATTTCAGGTGTAGTAGAAGATGTTACTGAAATGATTTTGAACTTAAAGCAAGTTTGTTTTAAGCGTCAAATTGATGAAGTTGATAACGAAACTGTTACAATTTCAATCTCAGGACAAGATCAAATTACTGCAGGAGATTTCCAAAAGTTTATCTCTGGTTTCCAAGTATTAAATACAGATTTAGTCATCTGTAACTTAGATCCAAAAGTGAACATCAATATGGAAATCACTATTGAGAAAGGTAGAGGTTATGTGCCAGCAGAAGAGAATAAGAAAGCTTCAGCACCAATAGGTACAATCTTTACAGATTCAATTTACACGCCAATAAAAAATGTAAAATACGGTATTGAAAACTTCCGTGTTGAGCAAAAAACGGATTACGAAAAGTTAGTTTTCGAAATTCAAACTGACGGTTCAATTCATCCAAAAGATGCATTAACTGAAGCAGCAAAAATATTAATTCACCACTTCATGTTATTCTCTGATGAGCGTATCACTTTAGAAG
>CAZBMY010000217.1:0-3803 GCA_964492855.1 uncultured Flavobacteriaceae bacterium | reverse complement strand
TCATTATTTTTTTTATAACCTTTAAATGTGCTTTAGGGAAATACCTTTTTTTAAACTGCCAAATATCTATGATATCACCATTAAGGATAAGATGCTTGGGGTCTATGCTATTGAGGTAATTAAGTAGTTTTGTTGCATTACAGCCATATGTACCTAAATGCACATCAGAAATAACAACAATATCTAGCTTTCGTTTTAAATTCAAATCACCAATAATTAATAGTGCAAATAACATACACCAATGTAAGCTAATGGTTAATCCATAATTAACTATTAATAAGGGAATTGTTATTAAACTGTTATGCGAAGAAGTCTTGAAAAATTATATAAATTATATAATGTGTTTTTGTTTCTCTGAGATTACAATTACATTAGCGTAAAATAAACAGTAATGGCAGGAAATTCCTTCGGAAAGTTATTTAAACTCACCACTTTTGGTGAATCTCATGGCAAAGCTATTGGCGGTATAATTGATGGCTGCCCAGCAGGAATTAGATTGGATTTTGAGGCCATTCAAAACGAAATGAATCGTCGTAAGCCAGGACAATCTAAGATTGTAACGCAACGCAAAGAACCTGATGCTGTTGAATTTTATTCTGGTATTTTCGAAGGGCAAACTACGGGCACGCCAATTGGTTTTGTAATTCAAAATACCAATCAGAAATCAAAAGATTATTCGCATATAAAAGATGTATATCGCCCAAGTCATGCAGATTATACGTATGATCAAAAGTATGGTGTACGTGATTATCGTGGTGGCGGACGAAGCTCCGCTCGTGAAACAGCAAGTAGAGTAGTGGCTGGTGCGATTGCAAAACAGTTTTTATCTCAAATAGATATTAATGCTTTTACATCATCTGTTGGAGATATTTTTATAGATAAACCATATCAAGATTTAGATTTTAGTAAAACAGAATCTAATGCTATTAGATGTCCTGACGAAGCCACAGCCGAACGAATGATTGCCAAGGTTACAGAGATCAAGAAGCAAGGCGATACCATAGGCGGAACCATTACATGTGTCATTCAAAACGTACCTGTTGGACTAGGAGAACCTGTGTTTGATAAATTACATGCTGAGTTAGGAAAAGCCATGCTTTCGATTAATGCAGTAAAAGGCTTTGAATATGGAAGTGGATTTTGTGGCGCCAAAATGAAGGGTAGTGCTCATAATGACACATTTAACGCAGATGGTTCAACAAAAACTAATCTTTCTGGAGGTGTGCAAGGCGGAATTTCTAACGGAATGGATATTTACTTTAGAGTGGCTTTCAAACCTGTAGCAACAACACTTCAAAAACAAGAAACAATAAATAGTAAAGGCGAAACTGTAGAAATGCAAGGCAAAGGGCGTCATGATCCATGCGTAGTACCTAGAGCTGTACCTATAGTTGAAGCTATGGCTGCTTTGGTTATTGCAGATTATATTTTATTAGATAGAACAAGTCGATTATAAGTCCAACACGTAACACCTAATTTCAGAATACACTTAGTTAGGATGAGGAAAAAACTATGGAAATTATTACTATATATTGGTATATTACCAGTTTTAGCTCTAAGTATAGTCTTTGCTTACATCTACGCAAAACAAGATGTAATTGTTAAAGACCAAATCGCAAAGCTAAATGAGGATTATGCTGCACGTGTTACCATTGGCAAAAGCCATATTTCATTATTTAAAAATTTCCCCTACGTTTCTGTAAAAGTTGATAATCTAAAAATTCAAGAAACAAAGTCAACAGATTCAGACATTATTACAAAAGTTGATCATATCTATGTCGGATTTAATTTATGGGATATTCTTAAGAAAAACTACGATGTACAATCGCTTCTGGTTGAAGACGGTTTTTTCAATTTTATCATGCATCAAGATGGTTCTAACAACATAGAAAATGCTTTAACATCAAACTCCAAGACTAGTTCTGAGAATTCATCGGTAACAGATATTCACCTTAAGCGTATAAAACTTCGGAATTTAGACCTTCATAAATTAGACGAATCTTCTAATCTTGATATTGAAACCTTAATTTATTGGGCAGATGGTGGTTTTAAGTCATTTAATGAAACTATTGAAGCGCATATCGATACAGAGTTTGAATTGAACATCATTAAAGATTTAGATACAACTTTTATAAAACATAAACATTTTGAGTTTGAAACTGATTTAGACTTCAATAAAGATTCTGGCTTACTCCAATTACAACCTACAACTTTAGTTTTTGAGCATGCCGATTTTGATTTAGAAGGCTCAATAAACACCAAGGATGATATGGATTTAAATCTTTTATTAAAAGGTCGTAAATCCAATTTTGATATGCTTATAGCTTTTGCACCTCATGATATTATACCAATTTTAGAAAGTTATAACAATGCAGGTAATATTTATTTTAATAGTAGTATTAAGGGTAAATCAATAAATGGTAAAATGCCGTACATAAATGCTGAGTTTGGTACGGATAAAGCCTTTTTAGAGAATACAACCAAAAAGCGGCGTATCACTGATTTAGAGTTTAGAGGCTATTTTACAAACGGAGAGGCGCGTAGTTTAGAAAGTATGGAACTGTCGCTTAAAAACATGAATGCTAAATTAGAAACAGGACGCTTTAAGGGAAATCTTTTAGTGAAAAATTTTGTGCATCCAGACATAAATGCACAATTAGATGTAGATTTTAATATTGATTTTGTTGCAGATTTTTTTAATATAAAAAGTATACAAAACACTTCTGGAAATATTTCACTTAAGATGAACTTCCATGATATTATAGATCTTAATCAACCCGAATTAGCCTTAAACAAACTCAATCAAGCCTATTTTAGTGAGCTTATTGTTAGTGAATTAAAAATAAACTCAGACGACCTATTAGTGCCATTAGACAATCTTAATGCGCATATAGAACTAAACGGAAAAGATGCTGTTATAAAGAATTTTGATTTACAAATGGGTAAATCTGATGTATCTATTAAAGGCTTACTTTCAAACTTTCCATCTATAATACACCATACAAATGATAGTATAGTTGCGCATTTAGACATTACTTCAAAGCGTATTGATATTGCTGAACTTACCAAATATTCAAAGACCGATAGTATAGGTGTTAATGAACAACTTAAAAATCTCAGTGCAGGAGTTTCATTTAAAGCAATAGCCAAAGATTTTACTGAATTTGAATATTTACCAAAAGGTGAATTTTTCATAGACAGTCTTTTTACAAGTTTAGAGCATTATCCGCATAGTTTTCATGATTTTAATGCTGATGTTTTAATTGATACTTCAGATTTAAAAATTGTAGATTTTACCGGTTACATTGATACTTCAGATTTTCATCTTAATGGTTTAATTCATGACTATAAATTTTGGCTTAAAGAGCAACTAAATGGTGATGTAAATTTAGATTTGACTTTAACCTCAGACCAATTAAAACTTGAAGATATATTCACATATCAAGGCGAAAATTATGTACCCAAAGAGTATAGGCATGAGCAGTTTCAAAACTTGCAGTTGCATGTGAATTCGCACATGCACTATAAATCTTCAAAGTTGGAATCTATAGATATAGACTTGGATAAATTTTATGCAAAGATGAATTTACACCCCGAGGTTTTGGAAGATTTTAGTGGTCAATTTCATTACGAAAACGACAGATTGGTAGCTGAAGATTTTAAAGGTAAGATTGGACAAACAGATTTTGATGTTGATTTGGACTATTATTTTGGAAATGACATAGAAAACGCAACAACCAATACACTATACTTAACATCTGATTATATTGATTTTGACACCTTATTTCAATTTGACCCAAAGC
>CAZBMY010000216.1:0-3824 GCA_964492855.1 uncultured Flavobacteriaceae bacterium | reverse complement strand
TAACACTCAAAGATGGTCGAGAAGGCACAACGTATTCTGTAAAGTAGGTGTTAGGAATTTAGAAGATTAATCATAAAAAATTAAAAAATTACTTACATATCCGTTTTTATTTTTAATCAAGGTATATCAAACATTGATTTCCCCATTAACGCCTGCAACTTGCCGTTATCAACCTACTTGCTCTCATTATACCAAAGAAGCATTAGAAGTACATGGAATTTTAAAAGGTGGACGATTAGCTGTAAAACGGATTTTTAGTTGTCATCCATGGGGTGGAAAAGGCTTTGACCCAGTCCCTCCAAGAGAAGATTAATATTGTCTTAATCCTGTTTTCTTTACTATCTAAAATAGTATATTTACATCTTAAACAATGTAAATATGTACGCCTTAGAAATCGTTTGGGACCCTACAAAATTTTTAGATTTAGGATTTTTTAAACTCCATTTTTATAGTGTGATGTGGATTATTGCCTTTGTCATAGGCTTTTATATTACAAAGCGCATTTATAAAAATGAAGGACAATCAGATGAGTCTCTAGACTCTTTATTTATCTATTCTGTTTTGGGAATTATGCTTGGTGCTCGTTTGGGACATGTTATCTTTTACCAACCTGAACTTATTTCAGAAGACTTCTTTAGTATATTTTTGCCATTTAAATTTAAAGGTGGTTTTGAATTTACAGGCTTTCAAGGCTTAGCAAGTCATGGTGCGGCTATAGCAATGATAGTTTCTATGTACTTGTACAACAAAAAAGTACTTAAGAAAACAGTGCTATGGATTTTAGATCGTGTTGTAATACCTGTAGCTTTAGGTGCTGTATTTGTTAGATTAGGGAATTTTATTAATTCTGAAATTAATGGTGATTATACAGGTACAGATTATGGTGTGGTATTTAAACAATTAGGCGAAACTGCACCTCGACATCCTGCTCAGTTGTATGAAGCATTTTGCTATGTCTTTGTCTTTCTGATTTTGTTTTACACCTATTGGAAAACAAAAAAATCAGAACAGCAAGGCTTTTTGTTTGGGTCTTTTTTAGTGCTTTTATTTACAGTACGTTTCTTTGTAGAAAATGTAAAAGTTAGCCAAGGTGGTTTTCTTGAGGAAAACCTTGGACTATTCTCAACAGGCCAATGGTTAAGTATCCCGTTCGTCATTATTGGCTTATATTTTATGTTTTTATATAAACCTAAGACAAAACTTAATTAACAGTCTTGAAGAAAGCTTTAACAAATTTATATCTGTTATTATTTTTAACTGCTTTAGCGTGTAATAACTCTAACAAATCGGTTTCCAAATCCTTAGATATTGATTTTAAAAAAGAGGGAACACTTCAACTTAAAAAAGCTGAGAGCGACTCACTAATAGCCACTTTAGATATTGAAATAGCAGACGACGATTACCAAACTCAAACAGGCTTAATGTATAGAAACAGTATTGCCGATTCGCAAGGCATGCTATTTATATTTCCTAATGAAATTTCGCGTAGTTTCTATATGAAAAATACTAGATTTGCTTTAGATATTATATACATCTCGGGAGACAGTACCATTGTTAGTTTTCAGAAAAATGCCAAACCTTTTGACGAAACATCTTTACCTTCAAATGCTCCGGCTAAATATGTATTAGAAGTTAATGCAGGGCTTGCAGATAAGTGGAAACTTCAAATTGGTGATAAAATTGTTTTTAATTATTAAATATCATTCCGCTAGTTTTTTAATGTAATCTGCAATCTTTGTTTTAGACATCATCTTCACTTTATTGGCGTTTTTACTGTAAAAGTTTGAAAACGCAAAATTTGTCCAATTTTCTGGGTCATTTGGATTAGGCATAATCATTACAAAGCTTTCCTTGTCGTAACCTAAAATGTATAATCCTATTTTATTAAAAAATATAGGTATACCTACATCCTCACTATCTCCCTCAAGATAGTGATATGATGCAGGTAGACACTTTTGGCAAGAAGCTATTAGTAATATTTTTTTACCATTATGCTCGCCGTATTCAAAAAATTTTTGTGTTGCTCCACGCTCTGCTTCAAGCAAATAGTATTGACCGTTGTAAGACGACAAATCTGTTTGACCATAACAAATCGCAGTTAAAAAGCTAAACCAAATTAGAATAATATGTTTCATTTTTTTTAGAAAATTAAGACATCAAAAAACATATAAAGAGATATATACAGTACAACAAGAAATAGTTCAATTTTATAGTTGTTAGTAATGCTATCCATCTTGTTTTGTATGTATTTCATAAACTGAGAGTTATTTTTTTATGAATCTAATTGATTTTACCCCAACAGATGTATGAACAGTTAGAAGGTAAATTCCATTTTCAATATCCGCCACATTTATTGAGCTTTTATTTAAAACTTGTTTTATCTTTTGCCCCAATAGGCTATAGATTTCTAGTTTTTCTACAGTATTTAAAGATGTAAGATTTAAAAGGTCCGAAACAGGATTAGGGTTAATACTTATAAGAGTTTCATTTTTATCAAAATTTGTATTTGATAGTGTGGAATTAAACTCATACGCTCCAAGATCCACAGTTAAGTTTGTAATACGCTGATTATTTAATAAATCGGAGCTACCAACTACTAAATTATTATCCCCAACGTTGATTGCGTTAGAAGTGCCTTGAAGACTAAAATCATTATTTGTAAAATCTACAAATGATGGATCACTATTTTGTGTATTGGTTTGCTGACCTACTGGAATATTAGCGAAGTTATCTTCGCTAATATTATTAGCCGTGTTTATATCTGAATTTATTCCGAAGGTATTACCCAAAGAAGTTGCTACAGCATTACCAGAAGTCGTATTCCCCCAAAAAATAGAATTATTAATCGCTACATTTTGATAGTTTGCAACCCTATTATCAACAGCTACAACATACCTGTTAGAAATGTTGCTAGACAACGTACCAAGTTCTTTATTTTTGGAAAACGTACAATTACTAATAGCAACATTAAAATTACTTTGAGTATCGTCTTGAAAAATATACATAGCGCTACCAACACTACCTTGTGTAGTTACAGGATCGTCTGTTATTATATTATTAGTAAATAAGGAATTAGATATATTAATATTAGCATTTACAAATCTTGAACTAAAATCATCTTGATTTTGAATATATATACCTGCTCCTAATTTGGCCACATTGTTTTCAAAAACACATTGGTTGATATCTATACTCAACCCTGCTGTATTTTGATTTGTGAAACCTACTAAATAATTAGAGTAAATCGCACCTCCATTGGCGTGTAAATTATTAGAGAATTTACAATTAGTTATTGTTATATTTGGAAAGTCATCGCCAGTAAACACCAAAGCTCCAGCTCCAACCTGAGAATATGAGCGAGTAAAGGTAAGACCATCTAAGATTGTTTTTTCAGTATTAGAAAACGCTGACATACGCATCAAAGAAGCAATATTATCATTAGTAGTTGGCGTTGAGAATGAAAAAACAGGCGGTGTAGAAGTATCATTTCCATTAACATCACCATTAATAATAGTCTCATTAGAACCAAAAATACGTTCTGAAAGCTGTGTTTCTGTACCAGCAAAACCACCATAAATCTTAAGCCCCGTAGCGCTGATATCTATACCTATACCACTACCAGCAGTATTAGGAATATAAGTACCTCCTTTTATCCAAATTTCTTTATCATTGGCTGCGCTTTCGATTGCTGTTTTTATGTCTGTAAAAGCATTAGCCCAATTTGTGCCATCATTATTCCCTGTGGCATCTTTATCTACATAAACAACATTGCTAGTACTAGAAAATTCATTAGCAAGTTGAACTATTTCGGCCACTGATAACAC
>CAZBMY010000215.1:0-3855 GCA_964492855.1 uncultured Flavobacteriaceae bacterium | reverse complement strand
ACATTATAGCTTTTTGTTAACATATTAGTAAAATTAAGATTATCCATTGAAAATACCACAACAAAGAGTTATCTTTGCATGGAATTTTTAAGATATCAATAACAAACCCTTTTTTATGGACTTTAGCTTAACAGAAGAACATTTAATGATACGCGACGCCGCTCGCGATTTTGCCCAAACGGAATTACTTCCTGGTGTTATAGAACGTGATAATGCACAAACATTCCCTAATGAATTGGTTCGCAAAATGGGCGAACTTGGTTTTATGGGTATTATGGTAGACCCAAAATATGGTGGTAGTGGTATGGACGCAATTTCTTATGTCCTTATTATGGAAGAGCTATCTAAGATTGATGCTTCTGCTTCTGTAATGGTTTCTGTAAATAATTCTTTAGTATGTTATGGTCTTGAAGCTTATGGTTCTGAAGAGCAAAAGCAAAAATACTTAACAAAATTAGCTTCTGGTGAGCAAATCGGTGCATTTTGTTTAAGTGAGCCAGAAGCTGGTAGTGATGCTACATCTCAAAAAACTACTGCTATAGACATGGGAGACCACTACATTATAAATGGTACTAAAAACTGGATTACTAATGGAGGTCGCTCTGATGTATATTTAGTTATTGCTCAAACAGACAGAGAAAAAGGGCATAAAGGTATTAACGCTTTTATAGTTGAAAAAGGAATGCCTGGTTTTGATATTGGACCAAAAGAAGATAAATTAGGAATCCGTGGAAGTGATACGCATACACTTCAGTTTAATGATGTTAAAGTCCCTAAAGAAAATCGAATTGGCGAAGATGGATTTGGTTTTAAATTCGCTATGAAAACCTTGTCTGGTGGACGTATTGGTATTGCAGCACAAGCTTTAGGTATAGCTTCTGGGGCATACGAATTAGCATTAAAATACTCAAAAGAACGTAAAGCTTTTGGTACTGAAATATGCAACCACCAAGCCATTGCGTTTAAATTAGCTGATATGTATACTGAGATTGAAGCGGCTCGTATGTTAGTGATGAAAGCAGCTTGGGACAAAGACCAAGGTAACAACTATGATATGTCTAGTGCTATGGCTAAACTTTACGCAAGTAAAGTGGCTATGGAACAAACTGTTGAAGCGGTTCAAATACATGGTGGTAATGGATTTGTTAAAGAATACCATGTTGAACGTTTAATGCGTGATGCAAAAATTACTCAGATTTATGAAGGAACCTCGGAAATTCAGAAGATTGTAATTTCTAGAGGTGTTATAAAAGGATAATATGCTATTTCTATATATTAAAAAAGGCTTCAATTAATTTTGAAGCCTTTTTGTTAGATTTATTTTCTAGATATTTCGTTTAAAACCAATCGTAATTCTCCATATGTATATTTGTCATCGATTTGGTGTTTTAAATCTGAAAGATTATCAAATTTATATTTTGGAATTAATTCTTTTAACTCTTTATAGTGTTTCTCTGAAATTAAATCAGTCACTTTTACTTCTCCTGAAGAGATGTAACTAGCTAAATGTCCTATAATCGTATTTACATTTAATTCACGCTCAAAGGCTATTTGTTCTGGAGCTTTCCCACTTTTAAATAACTCTAATGAAATGCGTTTAGTATCTCCTTTTTGACGTTTTGGTTTGGGATTATCAAAAATATCAACCTCCATAGACGTTTCTATATCGTTTTCTTCACAATAATCTCTAATTATTTGTAGAATTTGATTGCCATATTTTTCAACACGAGTTTTACCAAAACCATTAACTTCTAATAATTCTTTCTTATTTGTTGGAAGTGTTTCGCACATTGCGTAAAGCGCTTTCTGAGAAAATATTTGATAATGAATTAAACCTTTTTCTTGTGCGATTTGGTTTCTCAATTCTCTGAGTAACTCAAACAATTCAATATTTGTTGTACCGTCTATTACAGTTTTTCTTGCTTTTTTAGGTTTCTCTTTTGCTAAGAAAACTGATTTTGCTCTAGCTTCTAAAAATATTGAAACGCTGAACCCATTTTTTAATTTTGAAAAAAACAGATGCTTTACTGCTATTAACTCCTCAATAGTATCAAGATGTTTTACTAAATCGTTCTCAATAGTTTTGTTATCTGTAGTAAACCCTATTTTCTTAAATGGCTCAGCTATACCAGAAGCCATGTTTTGATTATAATAATCTACTGCTTTTTTAAAACGTTCTTGTATAACTTCGCTTTCCTCTGACAATTGGCTTTCTGTTGAAAGTGATTGTAATTGAGTTTTAAATCCGTTTGCTACTTTCAAAAAGTTAGTAATAGAATCTTTCATAACTATAAGTAAAGCTTCAAAGTCACCTTCTATACTTCCTCTGTTTTTATAGAAAATATCTAAAACTCTGTTTATTGGATATAAAAACTTAAAGAAATCAAACACTTCAAAAATGAGGTTTAGCTGAAAGGTTGATTTTGAAAGCTTGAGAATATCCTCATCTGGCTGATTTTGCTCAGCCATGTTAGTAAAGGACAATACATTACTATCACTTATAATATGATTAGAGCTGATTTTACTTTTTAAAACTAGACCTTCTAAACTCTTACAGCGACTTAACGCTACATAAGTTTGTCCGTGGGCAAAAGCAGCTTCGGCATCGATAATTGCTTTCTCAAAGGTTAAACCTTGACTTTTATGAATGGTTATCGACCATGCTAATCGTAATGGTATTTGTGTGTATGCTCCAATCTTATTTTCACTTATAGTTTTAGTTTCCTTATCTACTGTATAGTTTATGTTCTGCCATTCTTCAGGGCTAACAGCAATATTAAATTCATCATCAGGGCATTTTACAATAACTTCATCTTTATCTAAAAGAATAATTTTACCAATCTTTCCGTTGAAGTATCTTTTTTCAGGAGAGCTATCATTTTTAACAAACATCACTTGAGCGCCTATTTTAAGAATTAACTCTTCTTTATTGGGATAAGAAAATTCAGGGAATTTACCTTCAACTTTTGCCTTGTAAACTTTAGGCTCTGTTTTTAGTTTTTCTAATTCAGTGTTATTAGTCTTTTCAGCTCTATTATTATGAGTTGTTAATGAGATATAACCTTCATCTTGTTTTGGAGTGAAATTAGGCTGGAAACGCTTATTTAATTCATCTGCTGAAGATGGTGATAACGTATTTGTTCTAATCTCATTGAGTATATTGATAAATCTAGGGTTATCTTGTCTGTATATATGTTTTAATTCTATAGTTATAGGACTACATTCCTTATAAACTTGACTACTAAAGAAGAATACATTCTTATAATACGGATTAAGAATTTGCCAATCTTGTTCTTTTACAACAGGAGATAATTGCTGTAAATCTCCAATCATTAAAACTTGAACACCTCCAAAAGGCTTTGTTTTATCTCTGAAGCGTTTTAATGTTTTATCTATACCGTCTAGTAAATCAGCACGAACCATACTGATTTCATCAATAATTAATAAATCTAGAGATTTTATAATATTAATCTTGGTTTTGCTAAACTTCCGATTAAAACTAGATGTAGAATTTGAGCTATCTTCTGGGATTATAGGGCCAAATGGTAATTGAAAAAAAGAGTGAATTGTAACACCTTTAGCATTTATTGCGGCTACTCCCGTTGGAGCAACAACAACGATACGCTTAAGTGATTTTAACTTTAGCTTGTGGAGAAATGTTGTTTTACCAGTACCTGCCTTACCTGTTAAGAAGATATTTCTATCAGTGGTATTAACAAAATCCCAAGCTAAGTCTAGTTCTTTGTTTTTCAATGTTGAGATATTTAGTCTGCTAAGCTAAATATAATGTAGAACTAAATAAAACACTATTAGTCAAAAAAAATCCCAACTACATTAAGTAATTGGGATTCTCAA
>CAZBMY010000214.1:0-3861 GCA_964492855.1 uncultured Flavobacteriaceae bacterium | reverse complement strand
AAAGCCTCTAAACCTCCAAATAATGATACCTGAAAAAACACGCCTTCTATAAAATTGACTGACCGAAGGCCATCTTCTGTAAATGCGGTAAATCTAAATGTACCTGTAATACGCTTTGGGTCTTCATTATCAATATCCTCAACAATAATGACACCTTCTGGAGGGAAAAGTGTAATACTAGGGTCTGGTAAATTTCTTGTCGAATAAATAGTTCCTTCTGCATCTCTAAAAATAGCAACAGCTTGGCTTTCGGCATTTAGCTCGTATGTGCCTCTGGTATCATCTGGTGTTATTAATTGTAGTACTTCTATACCACGACCACCTTCTACAACAAAGCCTCCAAAATCTATGTCTGCAGCAAAAAAATCCGCACGCCAAGATTGGCCTTCAAAATTAGCTTGTATAGCTGGGTCATTAAATCTTATCGTGTCAGAACAGCTAAAAAACAAAACTAAAACTACAATGGATAATATATATTTTTTCATCTTCAATTTTATATTTATAATCAGTCAGTTGTAACGCGTATTATATTTCAAAAGTATATTTTTTTTCGAGAATGCTTTATCTATTATAATATCTTGAAAATTAAAAAAATATATTATCTTTGCGCCCTCATTAATAACAGAGGTCGAGAACCTCAACTAATTAATTATTATGCCTGTAAAAATTAGATTACAAAGACACGGTAAAAAAGGAAAACCTTTTTACTGGATTGTTGCGGCTGATGCTCGCGCAAAAAGAGATGGTAAATACCTTGAGAAATTAGGGATTTACAATCCAAACATTAACCCAGCACAAATTGAACTTGACGTTGATGGTGCAGTACAGTGGTTAGAAAATGGTGCACAACCAACGGATACAGCGAGAGCTATTTTATCTTACAAAGGTGCTATGTTAAAAAAGCATTTAAAAGGTGGTGTTACTAAAGGCGCTTTAACTGAAGAGCAAGCAGAAGCTAAATTTAATGCTTGGTTAGAAGAAAAGGCAGCTAAAGTACAAGCAAAAGCTGATGGATTATCACAAGCAGAAGCTGATGCTAAAGCAGAAGCATTAAAAGCTGAAAAGGCAGTTAACGAAGCACGTATTGCTGCTGCAGCTCCTGTTGTAGAAGAGGAAGAAGTTGCTGAAGAAACTGAAGCTTCAAACGAAGAAGAATAAAAAATTTATTTTTATACTTTTAAACCCAGGCCTTTTGTGTCTGGGTTTTTTATGTAAAAGTGTTTTTGCATAATGCTGAATTTATTTCAGCATCTCTTGAATAAACTAAAAAGACCTTGAACTGAATTCAGGGTGACAAAACAAATTTTTGCCATGAAAAAAGACAATTGCTTTTATTTAGGTAAAATAGTTAAAAAGTATAGCTTTAAAGGCGAGTTATTAGCTAAACTAGACACTGACGAACCTGACCTTTACGAAAATTTAGATGCAATTTTCATAGACTTAAGAGGAAACTTAGTGCCTTTTTTTATTGAAGCTTCTCAGCTTCACAAATCTAATTTATTGCGTTTAAAATTTGAAGATGTAGATACAGAAGCTGATGCAGATGCGCTTATGAAATCAGAATTGTATTTACCTTTAGACTTACTTCCTAAACTAGAAGGCAACAAGTTTTACTTTCATGAAATCATAGGATTTACTATGAAAGATAAAACTTTTGGTGAGGTAGGAAAAATAATAGCTATTAATGATAGTACTGCTCAAGCACTATTTGAAGTTGATAGAAATGGAACAGAAATCCTTATACCTATGAATGATGAATTTATAGTAAAAGTCGATAGAGAACATAAGTTTATAGAAGTAAATACCCCTGACGGATTGATTGAATTGTACATTCAATAGAGAGCTGTCATTCCTGCGAAAGCAGGAATCCAAAAAACTTTAAAATAGATTCCTGCTTTCGCAGGAATGACAAAATAATGAGCAAACCATTTCAATTCAAACAGTTTACAGTTAACCAAGACAAATGTGCTATGAAAATTGGAACTGATGGTGTCTTATTGGGCTCATGGACATCTGTTGATTATAATCCATTTTCAGTTTTAGATATTGGAGCAGGCACAGGTGTTTTATCTTTAATGTTAGCACAACGTAGTAATGCACAACTTATTGAAGCCATAGAAATTGATGCTGATACATACGAGCAATGTGCTGATAACTTTGAAAATTCTCCTTGGGGAGACCGCCTATTTTGTTACCATGCTTCTCTTCTTGAATATGTAGAAGAAGTTGATGACAAATACGATGTTATCATCTGTAATCCTCCCTTCTACTCTGAAGATTACAAAACTAAAAATGACGCCCGTGATTTAGCACGTTTTCAAGACGCCATGCCTTTTGAACATTTAATTTATGCTGCCACTCAATTATTATCTACACGTGGATTATTCTCTGTTATCATTCCAAAAAAAGAAGAAAATGGTTTTATTAAACTTGCATCCCAAGTCAATTTATTTCCAAAACGTATTCTTCATGTTAGAGGCGATTCACATTCTGACATAAAGCGAAGTTTGATTGAATTTTCGTTTAAAGAAACTAAATTATCAATTTCAGAGTTAATAATAGAAAACGGGAGACATAATTATACTGATGATTATACAAATCTTACCAAAGATTTCTACCTTAAAATGTAATTTATTGGTTGTCCACTGAAAACGTTTTCGTTACTTTTGAACCATTAGGTATTTAAAAGTATTTTATAATGAAACCAGACGTATTCGAAGCTCCAGATTATTACAATCTAGACGATTTACTATCAGAAGAACATAAATTAGTTCGTGATGCTGCTCGCGATTGGGTAAAGCGTGATGTTTCTCCAATAATTGAAGAAGCAGCTCAAAAAGCAGAATTTCCTAAATCTATAGTTGGTGGTTTAGCTGAAATAGGTGCATTTGGCCCTTATATTCCAGAAGAATATGGTGGTGCTGGACTAGATCAAATTTCTTACGGATTAATTATGCAAGAAATTGAGCGTGGTGATTCTGGAGTACGAAGTACGGCATCTGTACAATCATCATTAGTAATGTATCCTATTTGGAAATATGGCAATGAAGCACAACGTCAAAAATACTTGCCTAAATTAGCCAGTGGCGAATGGATGGGAAGTTTTGGATTGACTGAGCCAGACCATGGTAGTAATCCTGGCGGAATGACAACCAACTTTAAAGATATGGGCGACCATTATTTATTAAACGGTGCCAAAATGTGGATTTCTAATTCACCATTTTGTAATGTCGCAGTGGTCTGGGCAAAAAATGAAGAAGGTCGAATTCACGGATTAATCGTAGAGCGTGGCATGGAAGGTTTTTCTACACCCGAAACACATAATAAATGGTCTTTAAGAGCCTCAGCTACTGGAGAGCTTATTTTTGATAATGTTAAAGTGCCAAAAGAAAATCTATTGCCTAACAAATCTGGTTTAGGCGCACCTCTTGGATGTCTAGACTCCGCTCGCTTTGGGATTGCATGGGGAGCAATTGGCGCCGCAATGGACTGTTATGACACCGCATTACGTTATTCTAAAGAACGTATTCAGTTTGGAAAGCCTATTGGTCAATTTCAATTACAACAAAAGAAATTGGCTGAGATGATTACCGAGATTACAAAAGCACAATTATTAGCATTACGTTTAGGGCAACTTAAGAATGAAAACAGAGCAACCTCTGCTCAGATTTCTATGGCCAAACGAAACAATGTAGATATGGCACTTAAAATTGCTCGAGAGGCAAGACAAATGCTAGGCGGCATGGGAATTTCTGGAGAGTATAGCATTATGCGTCATATGATGAATTTAGAAAGTGTAATTACTTATGAAGGTACGCACGATATTCATTTATTGATTACAGGACTTGATGTTACAGGCTT
>CAZBMY010000213.1:0-3910 GCA_964492855.1 uncultured Flavobacteriaceae bacterium | reverse complement strand
TCCTAGAGGAGCCCAAGGTAACAGAATAAGTAGCGCAACTGCTTTTGCTGCTTATGCGATGTACAAATTAAAATGGAATAAGTTAACACTTACTCCAGGATTACGTTACGAGAACATTATTCTAGAGCGTGAAGATTTTGGTAATAGTGACCCAAACAGGTTAGGAAATAACATATCTACAAGAGAAAACAAAGTAGATATTTTTATACCGGGAATGGGTTTTAACTATGCTTTTACACAAGACATCTCAGCATTTGGTGGTGTACATAAAGGATTCTCTCCTCCAGGAAGCTCAGAAGGCGAAGAACCTGAAGAGAGTATTAACTACGAATTGGGTTCTCGTTTTACAATAGGCCAACTTCGGGGAGAAGTGATTGGTTTCTTTAATGATTACAGTAATCTTTTAGGTAGTGATTTAGCTGCCACAGGCGGCACAGGTTCGCTAGACCAGTTTAATGCTGGCGAAGTAGAAGTAAGTGGTTTAGAAGTATTACTGAATTATGAATTACTTCCAAATAACAGCAAATTTAAATTACCTATTAGTTTTGGATATACATTTACAAATACAGAGTTTTTAAACAGTTTTGGAAGTTCGGATGACTTATGGGGAGAAGTTGTAGCTGGAGATGAGTTACCATTTATTCCAAAACATCAGTATAATGCGTCTATTTCTCTAGAGCACTCAAAATACGAACTGAACTTAAGTGGACGTTTTAATGGCGAATTTAGAACTATGGCAGGCCGTGGCGATATACCAAATAACGAACGCGTAGACTCTAACTTTATAGTTGACTTTTCTGCAAAATATCACATAAACAAAACGTTAAGTGTCTCAACAAATATTATAAATTTATTAGACGAAACCTATGCTGCATCTACGATACCTGCAGGATTAAGACCTGGGCATCCTTTCGGAGCAAATGTAGGTCTAGAATTTAGATTCTAATATTAATTACTTAAGTTGATTGTAAAAGCGTTACTGAAAAGTAGCGCTTTTTTAATGATACATACTGAAGACTTTTGTTGCTTCATTATAAGCACTTTCAAAAGCCATAGCACTCAAATTATGGGCTTTTTGTTGGGTAAAATAGGACAGCATTTTTTCTGTTGGCATATTACCAGTCAATTCATCTTTTGCCATTGGACAACCACCAAAACCCTGTATAGCGCCATCAAAACGTCTACATCCGGCTTTATAAGCTGCATCTACTTTTTCGTGCCAAGTGGTTGGCGTTGTATGTAAGTGTGCACCAAATTCAATATTTGAATATTGAGGAATTAAATTTGAAAACAAATAATTGATATTGCTGGGATTAGAGCTTCCTATGGTATCACTTAACGATAAAATCTTCACACCCATGTTAGATAATTTCTCTGTCCACTCACCTACTATGTCTACATTCCACGGGTCGCCATAAGGGTTACCAAACCCCATAGATATATATACCACCACTTCTTTATTGGTCTTATCGGCTATTTCTAATATTTCTGAAAGTGTCTCTACTGACTGTGCAATAGTTTTATGCGTATTACGCATCTGAAAATTTTCAGATATTGAAAACGGAAAACCTAAATAATCAATTTCAGAATGGGTTGAAGCATCATTCGCGCCACGCGTATTAGCTATTATGGCTAAAAGTTTACTGCTTGTTTTACTTAAATCTAACTGAGATAAAACCTCTGCAGTATCTACCATTTGTGGTATTGCTTTTGGTGAGACAAAACTTCCAAAGTCAATGGTATCAAAACCCACACGTAATAACGATTGAATATACTGTACCTTCTTCTCTGTAGGAATCCAATCCTTAATACCTTGCATGGCATCACGAGGACATTCAATAAGTTTTACGTGGTTTTTCATCTAGCCCAAATATAAGACTTAGTCGGTCGATTTCATAGTTATATCATTACAGTAAAATGAAAATAGCAATCCCCACAAAAACAACAATCTGTAACCATTTAAACACCAAGCCAGAGTTTTTATGTTTCAGCAATGAACTTTTTATAGTATTAGCTAAAAGTGCAATTGAAGAAAAAATAATAAATGATACTAAAATAAAAAGTCCTCCCAGAATATAAAACTGAATAACAGTACTTAAAGTATCACTGAATAGAAATGCAGGAAAGAAAGCCAAAAAGAATATAGTAACTTTAGGATTAAGCACATTCATAAAAAACCCTTGAATAAAAAGCTGTTTTTTACTCTTTTGTATTGTATTATCTGTATCAATATATATACTGCTGTCTGATTTATAAACCACAAAGGCTAAGTACAATAGATATAGAGCGCCCAAAATTTTGATGCCTAAGAAAACAGACTCATTATCTCTAATGAGTGCAGAAACACCAAAAGCTAACAACGTTGTGTGAATGATACAACCCGTCATTAATCCGGCTACAGTTGCTAATGCATGAGATTTACTATTTGTAAGACTTTGTACTAAAACATATATGTTGTCTGGGCCAGGAGAAATAGCTAACGCCGCTGTTGCAGACATGAATAAAAATAGCGTGTCCCAATTCAAAATTACGAGTGTTTTAAAATAGCCTTATTTATAGCTTTGATTAGGCGTGGTCCTTCATATACAAATCCTGTATAAATCTGAACCAAATCTGCTCCTGCATTAATCTTCTCTATGGCATCTTCCGCAGAATGAATACCTCCTACTCCAATGATTGGAAATGATTTTCCACTTTTATCAGCGAGATATTTTATAACTCTAGTTGATTTTACTTTAATCGGTTGTCCGCTCAAACCACCATTTCCGATTTCTGCAAGACGCTCATCAGATGTTTTTAAATCGTTTCTATCTGTACTGGTGTTACTGGCAATTACACCATCTAGATTAGTCTCTTTTACTAGGTCCACAATTTCGTCAAGTTGTCCATCGTTTAAGTCTGGTGCTATTTTAAGAAGAATTGGTTTCTGTTTATCAAAAGTGGTATTCGCTTTTTGTACTGCGCCAATCAATTCTAACAAATAGTCTTTATCATTGAGCTTGGCATGACTATTAACATTAGGACAACTCACATTCAATACAAAATAATCTACGTAAGGATGAAGTGCGTTAAAACATTCTAAATAATCTTTGGTATAATCCTCTGGTTTGGTTTGGGTATTTTTACCAATATTTCCGCCAATGATTAGCTGACCTTTATTCTTTTTCAATTGCGTAATTGCAGCTTCAAGACCTTCGTTATTAAAACCCATACGGTTAATAATTCCACTATCTTCTTTTAATCTAAACAAACGTTGCTTGGGGTTTCCTGTTTGACCTTTTGGTGTTACAGTCCCTATCTCAATAAAACCAAAGCCGAAATTTGCTAGTTCGTTATACAGTACTGCATTTTTATCAAAGCCAGCTGCCAAACCAACAGGGTTTTTAAATTTTAAACCAAAAAGCTCTCGTTCTAAACGCTTATCATCAATGACATATAAACTACGAAAAAGTGATTTTACGCCAGGAATCTTCGATAGATTCTTAATTAATGAAAAGGTGAAATGATGAACGTTCTCAGGATCAAATTTGAATAATATTGGACGTATTAGCGACTTGTACATGCCTATGATTTTGCTGAGCAAAAATACATCAATTTAAAGCAAATAAAAAGAGAGTACACAACTCAGTCAGATGTCATGTTGAGCTTGCCGAAGCATCTCATTGAATTTACAAAAGACACTTCGACAAGCTCAGTGTGACAACAGAACTTCTTATAGTCTGAAAAATAATATTAATATAATCTCTCCTTGTGACTTCATTATTCAATCTCTATTTTTGAGG
Organism: uncultured Flavobacteriaceae bacterium; assembly: GCA_964492855.1. GTDB lineage: Bacteria > Bacteroidota > Bacteroidia > Flavobacteriales > Flavobacteriaceae > Winogradskyella. Next base: position 128 of record CAZBMY010000213.1, on the reverse strand, counting down.
AAAAGCAAATTATAATGATAGACAAGCAACAACTTATAGACCGTTTTATAAGCTACGTCACTATAGATACAGAATCAGACCCCAACTCAGATACTACACCAAGTACTGCCAAGCAATGGGATTTGGCT
>CAZBMY010000212.1:0-3932 GCA_964492855.1 uncultured Flavobacteriaceae bacterium | reverse complement strand
AAGATTATATTTCAAAATAATTATACTACTCTAATATTATTCACTTCTAAATTACGATGCAAATACTCTAAAATAACTTGAGCATTTTCAGTATCGCCATGCACACAAATAGTATTCACTAACAACTCTACTTCTACTCCATTTATAGTATTAATTTTTTGTTCTAAAATCATCTTGCAAACATGGTTGAAAACAGCTTGTCTTTCGGTGATTAATGCGTCAGAATTTTGACGTGAAACAAGCGATAAATCGTCGTTGTAATTTCGGTCTGCAAATCCTTCAAACACTACGTCAATATTTTCTTGTTTTGCCAGTGTAGAAATGACAGATTTATAGGGTGCGTATAATTTTACTGATGATGACAAAGATTTTACAACCTTTAAAATCACGTTGGCTATTACAGCGTCTTTTGCCGCTAAATTATATAGAGCGCCGTGAGGCTTTACATGATGCATCTCAACATTTTCAGTTTTTAAGACAGTTATCAAGCCTTCAACCTGAGATTTTAAACTGTAAAACAACTCATCAGGTGAGAGTTTCATATCCACACGTCCAAAATTCAACTTATCCGGAAAAGACGGGTGCGCTCCTACTTTAACGTTATGCTTTTTCGCCAGCCTTACAACACTTTTCATTATATCTTTATTACCAGCATGACCACCACAAGCGATATTACATGATGACAAATAAGGCATTAGAAGGTATTCATTACCTAAACCCTCGCCTACATCTGCATTGATATCTATTGTAAAACTAGATGACATTAAAAACGCTTAAAATGGTTTTTGCTCCTAAAAACAGGGTGATACCCAATATAATAATCCCTAACACATTCTGAAGCTGTGTATTCTTATACTTACCCAAAAGGGTTGATGTATTCATAATCCAAATCAAAATACCTGCAACGATTGGTAATAATAAGCCATTAGCGACTTGAGCAAATTTTATAATCTCTATAGATTTAAAACCTATTGAAGAAAATACAACACCTAAACACAGTATAAAAACCCATACTAATCGAAAACGCTTAGACTTTAAATTACTTCCCCAACCAAGACAACCAGAAGCTACGTAAGCTGCAGCCAAAGGTGCCGTTATTGCACTTGTTATTCCTGCAGAAAATAAACCAATGGCTAAAAAGTATGTTGCATACTCTCCAAATACTGGTTGTAAACCCAACGCCAAATCTGCTGCGCTATTAATATCTTGAAATGGTATTGCCGATGCTGCAATAATAATACACATTGACACAACACCTCCAAGAACCACTGCTATTACAGTATCCTTTTGCGCATAGCCCAAATCATCTTCAGATGTCCATTTTGTTTTTGCTAGTGAAGCATGTAAAAATATATTATACGGAACAACAGTTGTCCCTATCAACCCAATAATAGTAAGAATACTTTTCTCTGGGAACTGCGGTACAAACATTCCGTTTAAAATATCACTTAAATTAGGCTTGGTTATTACAGCTGCTGCTAAAAAAGACAAACTCATAAGTATAACCATGACTATGAGTACACGCTCAATCACCTTGTAACTACCAATAAATAATAATGTAAAAGCTATAACACCAATTACAATAGGCCAAACATCTATATTTAAATTAAAAACCTGTAATTCTGGAGTTCCAAATAGGGTTTTTACACCTAAAGCACCTCCAGAAATATTACCTGCCTCATAGGCTGCATTTCCAACAACTATAGCTGATAAGATTAATATAATAAGAATTAGTCTTACTATGGGATTTTTAATTTCTGCACGGATAGTTTCAGAAAGTCCTTTTTGAGTTATTACTCCTAATCTTGCTGACATTTCTTGCAAAATTATAGTCGCTAATACCGACAAAGTCATTGCCCAAAGCAATGCATATCCAAAATTAACACCTGCCAAAGTACAAAGTGTTACCGTACCCGGACCAATGAAGGCTGCTGCCACTAGAGGACCTGGTCCAATATTCTTAAAGAAATTCTTCATTTACTTTCTAAAATTACAACTTTCAATTTATCACTTTTAATTTATATTATTTATCTTTCAAAAGTAATTGACAAAAATCTAAATTCTTACAAAGTTTTCAGTTTAAATGAATAAGGAATCAAGTAAAAAGAAATGGATAAACACCTTGAAATTTCTAGCAGCATACCTTGTTGCAGCATGGACATTTCTACAATTTATAGATTGGATTTTAAACCGTTATGATATATCTCCAAATTGGGTAGACCTACTACTATGGGTGTTTATTGGTATTATTCCTTCAATTCTTATTTATTTTTATAATCAAGAACGAATTAATGATGGTATTCTAAAACTAAGAGAGAAAATCATTTTCCCTCTTAACGTCATATTGTTAGTAATTGTTACTTATTTTGGCTTTGGCAATAGTGATTTAGGTGCTACTACCAAAGAAATAAGCTACACAAATGACGAGGGAAATCTAGCCACCCAGCTCATCACTAAAGAAGAGTTTAGAATCGGTTTACCAATTTTTCAATTTACAGCAAAAACTCAAGACACAGCTTACGCTTGGCTCGATGATGTTATACAAGAATTATTATACCAAGATTTGTCTCAAGACAAAAACCTCTCACCCTATTTATCTGATACATATGGCACTGTTAATCGTGTTTCTGAATCTCGAATTTTTAATGACTATTACTTAGAAGGCACTTTTGATATCAAAGACAGTATTTACAGTATAACACCAGTAATTAAAAATGCCAAAAACGGAAAAATTGTTTCTGAAAAAACTTTTAGTGGCACAGATTTATTATACATCCTTGATGATGTAAGTGTATATGTAAGAGAAAACATTGGTATAAAAGAAGATAAACGAGATTTTTACATTGATCTGAATTTAAGTGAGTTTTATAGTAATTCATTAGAAGCTATTCGTCATAATATAGAAGGGAATTATTATCGCGCGCACGAATTAGACCCAACATTTTCAATTTCATATTTTGAAAATGCGCAACAGAGTATACGTTATAGTAATGGTGCCGAAGGCGAAAAGGCACTAATTGATAAAGCCTATCAGTACAGTAGTAAACTTCCATTGCAAAAACAGTTACAAATCCGAATCTTGAAATATATAGCATATGAAGAATGGGAACTAGCCGAAAAGTTATTAAAACTTCAATTAGAGATTGATCCAAATGACAATTTGTATAATAGGTTATTAAACGCTGTTTATGGTGAGACAAAACAAATTAATGCCTATATAAAATACGCAGACGATAGATATACAAAGAACAAAAGCATTAATAATGGTAATAATTTATTAAACGCAAGCTTGGTTAGCGGCGATTACGATAAAGTTATCTCTGCCATTAAAGCAATAGAGATAGTACAGCCTAACAATCCTGAGGTTTTTGCTCTAAAACTAAGACCACAATTATTAAAAGGAGATATTGAAAACGCGCAGAAGACACAAGACCGAGTAAAAATCATAAATACAAATTGGATTAATTTTGTCAAACCAGTTGATTCGGTAATTGCCTATTTAAAAGAAAATAAACCCACTAAAAGAGTACTAGAAAAATTTGTTGGAAAATATCGCTCAGAAAATTCAGAACAAACTCAAGAATTCTTCATGGATGATGATCGACTTATACGACATGTCTCTAATCAAGAATTAAGCGCTCCAATTTTAGCTGGCACTGATAAATTAATGACTGGCGGTTATAGCTCTAGAAATGTTACAATTAATGAATTCTTAAAGGATAATAATAAAGACTATTATGCTATAAAATTTAATATTTACAGTTTCAATCAACTAAACAAACTCTACTATTGGCGTTATGATGAAACCATAAAAAACGCTGAAAAAGCTTTAATAAATAGTGATTATAATAAAGCTGAAGCTAATTATAAAATAGCACTTGAAAAATATCCTAATCATTATTTTTTAGAACAAGCACTAAAGCATATTGAAT
>CAZBMY010000211.1:0-4065 GCA_964492855.1 uncultured Flavobacteriaceae bacterium | reverse complement strand
ATGTGGGGTGCATGGCAAGATGAAAAAGAAAGAGTCCGTAAAAGTCTTGCTGATTTATTCCTCGTAGATAAAGAAGAAATTGCGGTAACTCATAACACCACAGAAGGTATGAATCTCATTGCTAAAAGTATGGATTTACAACCTGGCGATGAAGTTATACTATCTAACCATGACCATACCAGTGCCTACATTCCTTGGGAAGTTTGGCAAGAAACTAATGGCGTAACATTAGTACGCCCAAAATTACCACTACTTCCAAAAACAGTAAATGAGGTAGTATCAGTATACGAAAACGCCATTACACCAAAAACAAAAGTGATAAACCTCTGCCATATTGTAAACACCAATGGTATGATTATGCCTGTGAAAGAGATTAGCGCCATGGCTCATAAAAAAGGTATTTTAGTAGCTGTAGATGGCGCCCAAACTGCAGGTATGTTTAGCATTAATCTTAAAGATTTAGGTTGTGATTTTTACACTGCTAGCGCACACAAATGGCTCTTTGCGCCTAAAGGGATTGCCGTGTTTTATGCGAAAAAAGAAAGTCAGCATTACTTAAAACCATTAATAGTTGCTAAAGGGCATAAAGACAAAAGCATACGACGATTAGAAAATTACAATACCAGGAACTTACCAGAGTATTTAGGTCTGGGCGATGCTGTGGCTTTTCATAATGCTATTGGTGGCGAAAAAATCTCAAAACGCTCCTATGAACTTAAAAGTTACTTTAGAGATAAGGTAAAAGACAATACTAAGTTTAAACTAAAAACGCCAGGAAACGACCAACTGTCTTGCGCCATACAAACGCTAGAAATTGTTAGGCAACCTGTGTCTAAAGTCAAAAATCGTTTGTTTGAAGATTACGGTATTGATACCAGACCAATGTCTACTTATGGTCTAAACGGTGTTCGGATTTCTTTTGGAATATATATTACAAAAAAAGACATCGATTATTTAGTCGATGCCTTAGAGCAAATTGCTAATTCTTGATTCTTTACCTCGAATAGTTAGGCGCTTCCTTAGTAATCGTTACATCATGTGGATGACTTTCATTAATACCACTTGCGGTAATCTTAACAAAACGACCAGTTTCTTTTAAGGTATCTACATCTTTGGCGCCACAATAGCCCATACCAGCACGTAGACCGCCAATGAATTGATGAATACTTTCATATAATTCACCTTTATATGGCACACGCCCCACAATACCTTCTGGTACTAATTTTTTAATATCGTCTTCTACATCTTGGAAGTAACGATCTTTACTACCTTGTTTCATAGCTTCTACAGAACCCATACCGCGATAAGATTTAAACTTTCGGCCTTCGTAAATAATGGTTTCACCAGGACTTTCTTTAGTTCCCGCTAAAAGCGACCCCAACATTACTGTATCTGCACCAGCGGCAATTGCCTTAGGAATATCTCCTGTATAACGAATTCCACCATCTGCAATTACAGGAACTCCAGAGCCTTTTATCGCTGCAGCTACTTCCAACACCGCAGAAAATTGTGGAAAACCAACACCTGCAACAACACGCGTTGTGCAAATAGAACCTGGACCAATACCGACTTTTACAGCATCTGCTCCTGCTTCAACTAGATATTTAGCAGCTTCTGCCGTTGCTATATTTCCTACAACAACTTCAAGTTTTGGAAATTTAGATTTTATAGCTTTTAAAACAGCTACTACACCTTTGGTATGGCCATGCGCTGTATCTATAATTACTGCATCAACACCTGAGTTCACTAAAGCTTCAGCACGCTCTACAGCATCACCAGTAACGCCTATTGCAGCAGCAACACGTAATCTTCCATAACTATCTTTGTTTGCAATAGGCTTTTGAGTCACTTTAGTAATGTCTCTAAAGGTAATTAAACCAACAAGTGAATCACCGTCAACAATAAGCAGTTTTTCAATTTTATTTTCTTGAAGTATTAACTCTGCATCTTTAAGCGATGTTCCTTCAGGAGCAGTGACTAAATTTTCAGACGTCATCACCTCAACTATAGGTCGTTCATTACGATGCTCAAAACGTAAATCGCGATTTGTAACAATACCTTTCAGTTTTCCGTTATCATCAACAATAGGAATACCACCAATGCTGTGTTCTCGCATTGCATTCTTAGCATCATTTACAGTAGCCGTTAAAGGAAGTGTCACAGGATCTATAATCATTCCGCTCTCAGCACGCTTAACTTTACGAACTTTCATTGCTTGTTGCTCTATAGTCATATTTTTATGCAACACACCAATACCACCCTCACGAGCCATAGCTATGGCCATACGACTTTCTGTTACCGTATCCATAGCTGCGGAAACTATAGGTACATTAATCGTAATATTTCGTGTAAACTTTGATTGAATATTAACTTCTCTTGGAAGTATTTCGGAATATGCTGGGACTAATAGGACGTCGTCATAAGTTAGACCTTCTCCTAAAATTTTGTTGTTGTGTGCTGTCATGTCGCAATTAAGATATAATTGCGTGCAAATTTACACATTTTATTTCACTTAAATATGTTGATCGTATTTTAAATTGAATTCAATATGACTTCACTATCATCAAAGAAATAGTATTGACTAAACACGTTTTGTTTATCAAAGTAAATTATTTTTTACAGAAATAAATCTTAAGCCATGTACGTAATTACTTACAAATCAATAGTTAATAAAATTATTTTTATTTATTCTAAATAAATTTTGTAAAAGTCAAAATTGATTATAAATTTGCACACTGATATAAACACTATTTTTAATCAGTCTAAATAAATGAAACTACGTATTGCCCTATTATTATTGAGTTTTTCTACTTTAGTATTCGCACAGGATACTACAAAAAAGAAAAAAAACGAAAAAGATTCCATTCAAAAGTTAGATGAAGTCATTATTAACGGAAATACAATTTTCGGCTCTAAATATGTCGCTAAAAACAGAACAGGCTCTTCATATTACGTATCTGCGAAAGAATTAAAAAAACATAATTACACAGATATCAATCGTGTATTAAGAGCAGTGCCTGGTGTAACCTTTTATGAAGAAGATGGATTTGGATTACGTCCAAATATAAGTTTACGAGGTACATCTCCAGAACGTAGTGCAAAAATTTCTTTAATGGAAGATGGAGTTCTTATTGCCCCAGCACCTTACAGCTCTCCTTCTGCTTACTATTTTCCTTCTATAGCAAGATTAGAAGCTGTAGAAATATTAAAAGGAAGTAGCCAAGTACAATATGGTCCTTTTACAACAGGTGGTGCTATAAACATGGTTTCTGCGCAAATTCCTGATGAATTTGGAGGTAGAATTCGTGCTAGTTACGGGGCATTTAATACGAGACAGCTACATGCTAAGGCTGGTGGACAAAAAGGACAATTTGGTTATGTAGCAGAGTTTTTAAATTATGGCTCTGGCGGATTTAAAGATTTACCTGACGATAGTCATACAGGATTTGACATTAACGACGTATTAGCCAAATTACGATATAACAGTAAAGCAGATGCCAAAGTACAGCAATTTGTAGAGGCAAAATTTCAATATTCTGACGAAGTATCTAATGAAAGCTATTTAGGGCTAACTGAAGACGATTTCGAAAATGCACCTTTTTCTAGATATGCATCATCACAAGATGACCAAATGGTTGCTGAACATCTGCAATTTGTGCTCACACATCAATTAGACTTTACCAAAAATTTTAGAGTTACAACCAATGCGTATTTAAATAAATTTAAGCGTAATTGGTTTAGATTAGATGATGTTGTTTTTAATGGTGATAAGCAAGGTATTGCGGATATTGTTGCAAATCCAACACTATTCCCAAATCATCTAGATATAATAAGAGGTGATGTAAATTCTGATGCCGATGCTCTTTTATTAAAAGCCAATAACCGAGAATATTATTCTACAGGTATACAAACAAAATTAGATTACCATTGGTATGGCGAAAATACATTTCATGATTTAGAAATTGGTGCACGTTACCATTATGATGAAGAAGACCGTTTTCAATGGGAAGATGGATATAGTATCATTGATCAACAGCTAAACAGAACATCTGAAGGACCTAGAGG
>CAZBMY010000210.1:1441-4070 GCA_964492855.1 uncultured Flavobacteriaceae bacterium | reverse complement strand
TTTTCAATAATCGCTTCAATTGTTATATCTGAACCCGATAAATCTTTTAATCTACTAACATAAGAAATGTTATTTTGGATTCTTTCTTTCTCTTGATTATGAATTCTACCTTTTTCAATTAAACGATTCAGTATCTTTTCGAGAGATGCTTCTGCTTTGCTCAGAGCAGCCTGACTTGCATCAAATATTTTTACAGTACATCCTGCTGTCGCTGCAACTTGAGCTATGCCAGACCCCATTGTCCCTGCTCCTATTATTCCTACGTTCATAGTTTTATATTAAAAAGGTAAATTCTTAACGTCTACGTTTCCGCCCGATAAGATAATCCCTATTTTTTTATTTTTAAATTCTTCTTTATTCTTTAAAACTGCTGCAAAAGGCACAGCACATGAGGGCTCAATAATAATCTTCATTCGCTCCCAAATCAATTGCATCGCATTTACAATTTCATCTTCCTCAACACGGATAATCTTGTCAACATACTTTTGAATAATTGGAAAATTTCTATCTCCCAAATGTGTTCTTAATCCGTCAGCAACGGTATGAAAACTATCATTAGTTTCTATTTTACCCGAAATTAAGGAGCGATACGCATCATCTGCTTCCATGGGCTCACCGCCAATAACTTCACAGTTATCTGAAAAATAGTGTGCTGCTAACGCTGTGCCTGCAATTAATCCGCCACCTCCAACTGGTGTTAAAATTACATCTAAATTTGGACATTCCTCTAACAATTCCATAGCTGCAGTGCTATTTCCATAAATCACCTCATCTTGATTTGATGGATGTAAAAAAGACGCCCCTTTTTCTTCTTTTATTTTATTAGCAGTTGCTTCTCTAGCTTGAGGCGTAGATTCGCATTCTATGATTTCACCTTTATACGTTTTTACGCCGTTTTTTTTAACTTGAGGAGCGTTTTCTGGCATTACGATATATGCTTTGACGTCCAATTTTCGAGCTGCTAAAGACACTGCTTGGGCAAAGTTTCCTGAAGAATGAGTGACCACACCTCGTTGCCTTTCTTCATCCGATAAGGACAATATAGCATTGGCTGCACCACGCATCTTAAAGGCTCCCATTTTTTGAAAATTCTCACATTTAAACACAATATCTGCACCAACCATGTCATTTATTAAGCTTGAACTTAATACGGGTGTTTTATGAATAAATGGTTTTATTCTATTGTGAGTATTAATAAGGGCTTGTTTTGTTGCTTTGGATAAAACATCCTTTTTTGAATTGTCCCCTTGAGGGGACTTTAGGGGTGTTTTTAAATTTTTTACTTTTTCTTCTAGCGACATAGAAACACTGAACATATTATTCTTAACATCTGAATCAGAAAATCTAATAAATTTCACTCCATATTCTTCAAGTTTGTCCTGCCTGTTCTTATCTTCAAAATATCTGTAATCATGTGAATTTCCATCAATTTCAATGGCTAGCATTAATTCGTGACAATAAAAATCTACTATGTAGTTTAATAATGGTACTTGTCTATGGAATTGAATACCTAATGCTTTGTTTTTAATATTTTTCCATAGTAAAACTTCAGCTAGTGTGCTATTACTTCTTAGCTGTCTTGCGTATTCTTTTAATTTTGGATTGTATGGAATTATTTTGTTTTTCACTGTTAGTTTTAACACCCCTAAAGTCCCCTCAAGGGGACAGACTATGGATTAAATTCTTAGTTTTTATGAATATTAATTCCCTTTAAAATTTGGTTTTCTTTTTTCAATGAATGCGGCAACACCTTCTGCATAGTCATTACTGCTAGCTGCTTCAATCTGTAATTTTGATTCTAAAGCCAATTGGTCCTCTAAAGTATTGGTCATAGATTTATTAAACAATTCTTTGATGAGACCTAGTGCTTTTGTTGGCATATTTGCTAATTTAACGGCTAAATTAGAAATCGTTTCTTCATATTCCTTTAAAGGAACAGATTTGTAAATCATTCCCATTTTTTCAGCTTCTTCTGCAGAAATCTTATCTCCTAACATCGCTAACGCTTGTGCTTTTTGAAAACCAATGAGACGAGGCAGAAAGAACGTACCCCCACTATCAGGTACTAAACCTATTAAACTAAATGCTTGAATAAAACTCACTTTTTCGTGAGCTACAACAACATCACAAGCTAATGCGATATTGGCTCCTGCACCAGCTGCAACACCATTTACAGCTCCAATAATTGGTTTCTTTATTGAGCGTAGTCTTGTAATAATAGGATTGTAATGTTCTTCTAATATTTTTTTAAATCCAGGATTTAAATCTGGATTTGTAACTTCTTTTAAATCTTGACCTGCACAAAACGCTTTTCCTTTTCCCGTTAGGACAATAGCTCTAACTTCTGAATTGCTTTCGCAATCATCTAAAATATTTTGCAGACTTAATGCCATTTTGCGATTGAAGCTATTAAATACTTCAGGTCTATTTAGCGTAACGTATGCTACTTTATTTTCAATCTTTAACTCAATAGAATTACTCATATTTTTCTTTTATTGTTGATTCCTGCATTCGCAGGAATGACAAAATCATTTAAGACATTTAAAATAATCAAAAGGCTCATGGCAATCCTCGCACTGAAATTGTGCTTTACATGCTGTTGAACCAAACTGACTTACCAATCTTGTAT
>CAZBMY010000210.1:0-1341 GCA_964492855.1 uncultured Flavobacteriaceae bacterium | reverse complement strand
CACTGAAATTGTGCTTTACATGCTGTTGAACCAAACTGACTTACCAATCTTGTATTCTGTGAACCACAATTGGTACACTTGACAAAACGCTTACCATTAAGTAACACGTCTTTATCTGTTTCAGCATCTAAAGGTGCGGCGATTCCGTAATCTTCTAAAGCCTTGCGTCCTCTTGGTGTAATCCAATCGGTAGTCCATGCTGGATGTAGGATTAAATCAATTTCAGATTCATATCCAGAATCTTTTAATGCTTTTTTTATATCATCACCAATGACATCCATTGCAGGACATCCACTATAGGTTGGTGTAATTTCCACCCTAACAACACCATTAACTAAAATAGCAGAACGAACAACACCCATATCCATAATAGACAAAACTGGAATTTCAGGGTCTGAAACCTGTTCCAGTATTGATTGTAATCTCTCGTCTATATTTTGCTCTATCGTTATCATAATATTGAAACTCTTCGACAAGCTCAGAGTGACATTTTGATTCTTTTTATCAGTTAATTTAGAAATGAGATTCTGAACCAAGTTCAGAATGACAAATCAGAGCTTTATCACCATTCCATATTCGGATAAGTACGTTGCATGTATTGTAAATCGCTTAATAAATATCCTAAATGTTCAGTATGGATTCCTTGCTTTCCTCCTTTTTGAAAGTATTTTGACTCTGGCACTTGCAATATCGCTTCTTCTAGTACTTGAGAAACTTCTTTATAATAACTATCCTTAAGCTTTGTTACGTCTACTCCAATTCCTTCAATTACCATTGCCTTATCTGCATCTGTTTGATGAAATAACTCATCTGTATAAGCCCATAAATCATTAATAGCGTCTTGCATTTTCTGCTTGCTCTCTTCAGTTCCATCTCCAAGTCGTTTTACCCAGTCCGAAGAAAAACGCTCATGATAACTCACCTCTTTAACGCACTTATTAGCAATTGCTGACAGGGTTAGGTCTGTACTTTTTTGAAGTTCTTTTAGAAAAGCTAAATGGTATACATCAAATAAAAATTGACGCCCAAGGGTATATGCAAAATCTGTATTAGGTTGTTCTACCAATAATACGTTCTTATATTCGCGTTCCTTACGAAGCATTGCGATATCATCTTCTGTTCTTCCGTCACCAGCAATCTTACTCGCATATTGAAAATAACTACGTACCTGTCCAAATAAATCTAATGAGATGTTAGTGCAAGCGATGTCTGTCTCCAAACTTGGCCCATGTCCGCAAAGCTCGCCCATTCTTTGTCCAAGAATTAAACTATTGTCTGCAATGCCTAATATGTAATTGTATAAGTTTTCGTTTTTCATTACATATGTTTTACTTCGTCTGG
>CAZBMY010000209.1:0-4082 GCA_964492855.1 uncultured Flavobacteriaceae bacterium | reverse complement strand
AATTTATGTCAAGCATTAACCCAAGTGTTAATGATGAAAATAACCAACGTAAAGTGGTTCGTGGAGGATCATGGAAAGATGTTGCCTATTATCTACAAGTAAGTTCTAGAGATTATGAGTACGCAGATTCTGCAAGAAGTTATATTGGTTTCAGAACTGTACAAGATTACATGGGTACAGAAGTCACTAAGAATGCAAAAAATAAATAAAAACTACAAACAATAAATTAACCTACTGATTGAGCGAACTAAACTCAATCAAACTTAAAACTAAAATTATGGCACAAAAAGGAAAACGCACTTTAACAAATTTCGTATACGGAATGGGTGCAGCAGTAGTAATCGTTGGAGCATTATTTAAAATCCAAAACTGGCCTTATGGAGGTCTTTTATTAACCATAGGTATGGTTGTAGAAGCGCTAGTATTTGCATGGTCAGCCTTCGAAAAACAAGAAGACGGATTAGATTGGTCCCTAGTATACCCAGAATTAGAAGGCGGAGCTGCTAAAAACAAAAAATCTAAAGAAGACCCCAAAGATGCTGAAGGCATATTGTCTAAAAAATTAGATGGCTTATTAAAAGAAGCTAAGATTGATGGTGAGTTAATGGCAAGCTTAGGTGATAGCATTAAAAACTTTGAAGGTGCTGCAAAAAACCTAAATCCTACTGTAGATTCTATGAATGCTCAGAAAAAGTATAGTGAAGAGATGTCGCTAGCAGCAGCACAAATGGAATCTTTAAATAGTTTGTATAAAGTACAAATGGAAAGCGCTAATCGTCAAGCAGCAATTAATGAAGAAGCTGTTGAAAATGCTACAAAACTTAAAGAGCAAATGCAATCATTAGCGTCTAACTTATCATCATTAAATGGTGTTTACGGAGGAATGCTTTCTGCTATGAATAAAAACTAATTGGTTTTTAATTAATTAACTATTAACATTAAAAAACCAAAACAACATGGCAGGATCAGGAAAAATATCTGCAAGGCAGAAAATGATTAACTTAATGTATCTCGTGTTTATTGCTATCATGGCAATGACAGTGGCTCCAGAAGTTTTGTCAGCCTTTGGGTTGATGGAAGAAAAGTTTGGAGCAGCCAACGAAGTTACAACAAGCATGAACTCTAAACTTTTAGCTAATTTAAAAACTAAAGGTAAAGAGAATCCCAAAGAATTTGGGTCGGCAGCTGTTAAAGCTGAGCAAGTAAGCATTGCTTCTGATAAATTTTATAGATTTATTGAAGAACAGAAGAAAGATATCATCGAAATGGGAGGTTATGAAGTAGATGACGCTACAGGAAGGTTACCTTTTGAAAAAATGAAAAAAGGTGATAAGCTTGATGAAAAATGGTTTACTGGTGATCGATTAACAAAAGAAGGTGACAAAGTAATAAATGCGATACAACAGTACAAGAAAGAGATAAAAGATATATTAGGTGTAGATCAATACTATACAAAGTTTATCGAGAATTTTGATAAGAAATTTGATATTAATGAAGTTAGAGATAGCGAAGGTGTAAAAAAGAGTTGGTTAGATTATCACTTTAAAGGTTTCCCTTCGATAGCATCTTATACAAAGCTTACTGCTATGCAAAATGACGTTAAAGTCACTCAGGCAGATCTTAATAACTTATTTTTAGGTAATGCAGCCGTAGAAGCCACGTCGTTAGATAAGTATAGTGCTATTGTATTAGCCGATAAATCAGCTTTCTTTGCTGGTGAAAAATTTCAAGGTAGAGTTGTAATTGGTAAATACGCTAACGTTCCACCAACCGCTCTAGAAGTTAATGGTAAACAGTATGATGTATCAAAAGTAATTGATTCTACTGGTGCAGCTCGTTTAGATTTCAATGTAGGAAATGTAGGAGAGCATAAGATAGAAGGTAAATTTACATTTTTAGAAAATGGTGAAGAATTAGAAATTCCAATCATTGACGCTAATTATGTAGTAGTACCTAAGCCAAATTCAGCAACAATATCAGCTGATAAAATGAATGTGGTTTACCGTGGTGTAAACAATCCTATGACTATTTCTTTTGCTGGTGTACCAGACAATAAAGTTAAGGCATCTGCTCCTGGTTTATCAGGTTCTAGTGGGAAGTACGTGATGAAACCTCAAACAGGAAGAGAAGTTACAATTAATGTAACAGGTACTCTAGACGATGGTTCTCCAGTAAGAGACAGTAAGATTTTTAGAATTAAAGATTTGCCAAAACCATTAGGTAAGTTTAATGGTCAAATAGGTAATGCTAAATTACCACGTAATAATGTGGAAATAGGTAAGATAGAGGCAAGTTTTGGTGATGATTTTGATTTTAATCTACCATTAACAGTAACGTCTTTTACAATAAAAGTACCTGGTAAACCTTCAGTAAACTGTAATGGTAACCGATTGAGTGCAGCAGCAAAAACACTGTTACGTTCTGCACGTAGAGGAGATATTATTCAAATTATTAATGTTAAAGCTAAAGCCTCAGGAACTACAGTAAGAATTAAACCTCCAACTCCTGTAGTAATTGAATTAGCAAACTAGATAAAAGTATAGCTAAGAATAGCCTCAAATTAAAACAGATTTAAAATGAAAATAAAGCAATTATTATTAACAACTCTAGGAATCTTTACCATTAGTGGTGTATTTGCGCAAGCCAATATACTCAATGCTAAAATTCCGGAAGAAATAGGTGTAAAAACTGAAGAGCAGTTGCTTTTAGACAACGATGAGCCTTTAGAATATGGTTACGTAGACGATAGAGATCGCTTGTATTCTAAAATGACTTGGGAAAAAGTTGTTTTAGACGAACGCGTTAACTTTCCATTATACTACCCAGTAGATACTAACAATATCGGCCCAGATCGTCGTTCTTTATTTCATGTATTATGGAAGGCTATTAAGTCTGGTGATATACCTAAAGTATATGCAGATTCTTATTTTTCGCAAGAGCGTACATTTGAAGAACTATCGCAATCTATGCAAAAGATTGATACTTTAGATGTTGGTTATGATCAGTTTAATGCAGATGGTTATGTAGATCCAGAATATATTACAAAAAGAGATATAGAAGCGTATGATATTAAGTCATATTTATTAAAAGGGCTTTGGTATTTTGACAAGAGACAAGCTGAGATGAAGTATCGCCTTTTAGCTATTGGTCCAGCAGCTCCAGACATTAACTTTATTGATTCTGATGATGAAGCTAATAACGAACCTGTACCATTATTCTGGGTGTTTTATCCTGAAGCTAGAGGTATTCTGCACGAAGCTAAAGCGTTTAATAATAAAAATAGCGCTATGCCAATATCTTTTGATCATATATTGAATTCAAGACGTTTTAATGGTTACATGTACAAAGAAGAAAATGTATATGGTGACCGAGAGGTTAAAGACTATGTCAAACAAAATGCGTTAATGCAACTCATTGAATCTGATCGCATAAAAGAGAAAATTAGAAACTTTGAACAAGACATGTGGAATTACTAAATTCACATTATATAAATAAAAACGCCTACTTTTTAAGTAGGCGTTTTTATTTATAATAATCAAAGCAAACCAATCTTTTTAATAGCTTTGCGGTTATGAGAAGTATAGATTATATTGTGGTTGGCTGTGGGCTTGCAAGTCTATCGTTTTGTGAAGTTTTAAAAGCGAATCAGAAGACATTTATAGTTTTTGATGATGTGTCTCAAACCTCTTCGATTGTTGCAGCAGGGCTATATAATCCAGTAATCTTAAAGCGTTTTACTGGTGTATGGGAAGCACAAGCTCAGTTGGATATTGCTTTACCTTCATATGCTGATATAGAAGCTGATTTAGACATTAAAATAGATTACCAACATCCTATCTATAGACGATTTAATTCTGTAGAAGAACAGAATATGTGGTTTACAGCTTCAGATAAACCTGCTTTAGAACCATTTTTGTCTACGACTATCAAAAAGAATACTAATCCTTTTATAGATGCACCATTTGATTTAGGTGAAGTACTGGGTGCAGGTCGCGTGGATACTGCACATCTTATTTCAGCATACAAGGCAAATTTAAGATTGAATGAATGTCTTATTGAAGAACGGTTCGATTATGAAGCGC
>CAZBMY010000208.1:0-4116 GCA_964492855.1 uncultured Flavobacteriaceae bacterium | reverse complement strand
TTTATTCGTTGCGCAAAAATAATTAATAGCACCTAGTTTAACTAATAAAAAAATGCCAAAAGATTTATTAAAATCAAATTGTTATATATTCAACAAAATGTTTAAATTATGAGATTAATCACTAATTATTATATCACAATAAACCGTAGAGGTACTTTTATCATCTTAAATAATTAAAATGAATACACAATTATTACAAATAGCAGAAGAATTCGGCAATCCTGTTTATGTCTATGATTCTGAAAAAATCATAAGTCAGTATAATAGACTTAAAAATGCATTTGGTAACGTTAATAGTTTAAAACTAAACTATGCGACAAAAGCACTTTCAAATATTTCAGTTTTAAAATTATTTAATTCTTTAGGTTCTGGCCTAGATACTGTTTCTATACAAGAAGTCCAATTAGGTTTAAAAGCAGGTTTTGCTCCAGAAGCTATAATTTTTACACCCAATGGAGTCTCTTTAGAAGAAATTGAAGCTGTGTCAGAACTTGGCGTTCAAATCAATATAGACAACCTTTCAATATTAGAACAATTTGGAACAAAGCATCCAACAATCCCTGTTTGTATTAGAATTAATCCTCATGTCATGGCTGGCGGAAATACTAATATCTCTGTTGGACATATAGATAGTAAATTTGGGATTTCTATACATCAAATCCCTCTTCTTCTTCGTATTGTTGAAAATACTAATATGAATATTAATGGTATTCACATGCATACAGGTAGTGATATATTAGACATTGATGTCTTCCTTTATGCAAGTGAAATATTATTTGATACTGCTGAAAATTTTAAAACTTTAGAGTTTATAGATTTTGGCTCTGGTTTTAAAGTCCCTTATAAAGAAGGTGATATAGAAACCAACATTGAAGAATTAGGCGAAAAATTATCTAAGCGATTTAATGAATTTTGTGATAATTATGGTAAAGAGCTTACACTAGCTTTTGAGCCTGGAAAATTTTTAGTTAGCGAGTCTGGTGTATTCTTGGCTAAAGTTAATGCTGTAAAGCAAACAACGTCTACAGTATTTGCTCAAATAGATTCTGGGTTTAATCATTTGATTAGACCAATGCTTTACGGCTCACAACATGTTATAACTAATATTTCTAACCCTAAAGGTCGTGAACGATTTTATTCTGTTGTAGGGTATATATGTGAAACAGATACATTTGCTAATAATCGTCGTATTGCGGAGATTAATGAAGGTGATATTTTATGTTTCAAGAATGCTGGTGCTTACTGTTTTACAATGGCCAGTAATTATAACTCTCGCTACAGACCTGCAGAAGTATTAATACATAATGGAAAAGCTCACCTTATTAGAAAACGTGAAACTTTTGAAGATATCCTTAATAATCAAATAGAAATTAATATTTAATCTAATGTAACATTTTGTAATTAATACTATCTTTCAGATATATGAATGTGATAAGAGTTTACAAAATACTAACGCTAGCTTCAATCCTATTTTTTTCTGGTTTAAATGCTCAAAACCTTAAAAGCATACAACGAATCGATAATGATTCGATACACATAGATTTTATAAACCCCTATTATGCACCTGTTCAAATAAAATTAGCACCTTCATCTTTGGGTAAAAATAGGGTGCGCATAATTTCTAACGCACTAATAGAAGCTAGAGACACACTGAAGAATGTAATTATATTACCTAGAAATATTGTTACCGATACGTCCAAAACAAACGTTATAAAATATGTTAAACTTAAGGGAAGCTTTGGAGATCCTAGAAAAAAAATAAATGAGCAACACAAATATGAACTGCCCTATAATGTTGGTGAGAATTACAAACTGATACAAGGCTTTGGTGGTCGGTTTTCTCATCAAGACATCAACTCTAAATATGCCTTAGATTTTGGTTTAAAAGTAGGAGATACAATAACAGCAGCTAGAAGTGGACTAGTCTTTCATGTTAAAGAAGACTCTAATGAATATTGTGCTTCAAAAAAGTGCAATGACAAAGCTAATAACATATTAATTTTACATGATGATGGGTCTTATGCGCATTATGTACATCTTAATTATAATGGTGCATTAGTAGCCATAGGAGACAAAGTTGAAGCAGGACAATCTATAGGCATATCTGGTATGACTGGATTTACAAATACACCTCATCTGCATTTTGCTATCCTTAAAGCAGGAAACATATCGATTCCGTTTCAATTTAAAGGGCAAAAAACTAAAATTCTAAAACAAGGTTGGAGTTACAGAAAAGTAGATTAATCAAATCCTAATTTTAAAAATAATTCTATTTGTTCGCTGTTATCTAATGCTATTTGTATTTTTCTATTAAATCTTATTTTATATTTGATTCATAATTTTAAGTGATTATGGTAAAAAACATCTTTTTAGTTTTTCTATGTTTAATAACATTTAAGACAATAAAAGCTCAAGATAAAGGCTTTGTTGAAGTTCAATTAACGGATAACAATTCTGATAATCGCTACTCGAGCTATAATAGAGATGGGACTTTAATTTTATTTGAATCTAACCGAGATGGGCACTGGCAAATCTACACCATGGATATTGATGGTAAAAATCAGAAAAGGCTTTTTAAAAGTAATGCAAACGACCGAAGACCAACTTTTCATCCTGATAAAAACATAGTTCTTTTTGAATCTGACAGAACAGGAACAAATGAGATTTATACATTTAATGCAGAAAATAAGGTCATTAAAAAAATACCTATAAAGCTTAGCGGCAACAAGTATTTTGCTAAATATTTTTCTAATGGTGTAGAAATTGTATTTACTCACGAAGAAACTCCTAACCACACAAGCATGTACAGAGTTCACAAAAAAGGAAAACTTTTAAAAAAACTTGTGGATAACGAAGTTTTTATAAGCTACCCTAAACCAAATCGCAGAGGAGATCTTATTCTATTTCATTCTAATGAAACTAATTTAGATAAATCTGAAGTTATAAATGCTTATAATGTGCTTGAAAAAGAAGTTTTAAAAGTTAGCTTCTTTAAAGGAATTAGTAAAGATGGAAGTTGGCCTAATAAATCTAAGCGAATCGTATTTAGTCATATAGGCGACAATGAAACTTCAACTTCAGAAATATACACAATGCCACTTGATGGTTCAAGAAAGCGACGTCTGACTTTTAATAATCAAAATGATATTCTTCCGCATTGGTCCCCAAATGATATAAATATTCTCGTTACAAGGCAAGGTGAGAAATACCAGCAGATTTTTAAACTATTACTGAAAGAAAAGCTATAGTCTGTGATATGTAAATTGTAAACGGTTTAGTTAGCTACTTTCCCAGTAAAATGATTTACTTTAGGATTTATAGGATTTCCTGATGCACGCCTATAAATTGCAATTTGACCACAATGCCATATAGAATCTGCTATTGGTCCGTTAACTTGATTCCAAAATGGAATATTCTGTGTTCCGAAAATAATTTTAAATTGGGATATATCTTCACTTACACGCAGTATGTCTGCAGCAATTTTTAAGTTTTTTAATACCGCTTCACGCTTTTCAGCATATGGTATGCTTTCATCACCGCCTTGAACATTTGGTTTCTTTAAAGTCGAATTTACAATGATTTTAGACAAGTCATAAATGTGGTCTATCGTCTCTTTTGTAGAACGTCCTTTACCATTTAATTTAAAATCTAAATCACTTTCACTCAAATCGATAGATGCCCAATAAAAACGAAATCCAAGAGCATCAATCATACGAGCTGCCATAGTACCTGCGGTGAACTCTTCAGAATACTCAGGCACTTGGTAATATGGTAACTCATCATCTGATGTTTCTTGTGAAAAGTTTATTAAGAATGACATTATTAGTAAAGGCAAGAGTAATTTTTTCATAACTAATCTTTAATTTTATCCGTATTATTTATCTGGTTTACGCCATATTTATCAAAAAGATAAACTAATGAGGTCATTGTAGCTGCGCCTAATTCTAATTCACGTTTATTAACAGCATCAAAAGTATCGTTAGAGGCATGATGATAATCAAAATAACGTTGACTGTCTGGTCGTAATCCTGCCAAAACGATATTATCATTTTTAAGCGGACCTATATCAGCACCACTATACCCCTTTTCGAAAAAATGAATTAAATACGGTTTAAA
>CAZBMY010000207.1:0-4116 GCA_964492855.1 uncultured Flavobacteriaceae bacterium | reverse complement strand
ATCTATTTCTTATACAAAAGAAATGGAAGAGGGATTTTCTTATGAGATTTTTTCTATCAATAACAAGGCCAATGCATATAGAGAATTTGGAGAATATTCTAAAGCGTTAGAATTATTCAAAAACTTAGTTGAGCAAAGAGAAAAGTATGATGCAGATGAACCTGATTTTTACCCGACACTTCTGTTAAACATTGCAAAAACAAATTTTGAATCTAGGGATTACAATTTTATAGAGGTTGAAAATGATCTAAAAAAGGCATATGACATATTTAAAACTATTGAATTTCAGAATGGAATAATGGCAACTGCTCTGGAATTTTCTCGTTTATATTTAAAACACAATAGGCAAGCAGAAGCAAGACAATTTGGAATAGAAGCTTTAACGGTATCTGATGAGGTGTCTAATAATGAATATAAAATGGATGCGTTATTGGTCCTTTCGTATTTATATGAAGGAGAAGAAGGAAAAGATTTTTTAAGAAAACACATTAGGCTATCAGATAGTTTGCAATCTGAAGAACGACAAGTAAGAAACAAATTTGCCCGAGTAAAGTTTGATACAGATCAAATAGAAGCTGAAAATGAGGAAATTTCTAGAGAAAATATTATCCTTCTAGGATCCTTATTAGGCCTTTTTATCACGGGTGTTTCTGTCTATATTATCTTATTACAACGCGCTAAGAATAAAGAATTAAAACTTGTTCAAGAACAGCAAAAAGCCAATGAAGATATCTATAATCTTATGCTGGGGCAACAAGACAAAGTAGAGGAAGCTCGTGCACAAGAAAAAATCAGAGTATCTAAGGAGTTACATGATGGTGTATTAGGTAGATTATTTGGAGTACGTTTAAGTCTTGATAGCCTTAATTTTTCAAATGGCAAAGAGGCTATACTAAATAGAGCAAACTATATTGGACAATTAAAGACCATAGAGGAAGACATACGTAAAATTTCTCATGAGATGAATGCTGATTTCGTATCGGGTTCAGGGTTTATGGATATTGTTTCAGAGCTGATTCAGAATCAAACAAAAGCATATGAATTGCGCTATGATTTTAACTATACAGATGACTTAAGTTGGGACTTTGTGTCTAATAAAACTAAAATAAATATCTATAGAATTATACAAGAATCATTGCAGAACATCTACAAACATGCTGATGCTCAACACGTTAAAATAGAAATATTAAGAGAGAATGATAGTATTATTATGTATATTGTAGATGACGGTAAAGGCTTTGATACTTCCAAATCTAAGAAAGGTATTGGTCTTAAGAATATGAACTCTCGAGTTTCAGATATAAAAGGTGACATTTCTTTTACATCAGAAACTAACGAAGGCACAACAGTTAAAGTAAAAATCCCTTACATTACATAATCTCCTAATAATAAACCCAAAGATGCAAGAGTTCAAAATCTTAATGGTCGACGATCACCCCATAATTATAGAAGGCTATATGAATGTTTTGATGGCTACTAAAGGAGAGAATCAGGACTTAAATATAGATACGGCTAACAATTGTGATATGGCAGAAATTATGATTAATCGTGCTTCAAAAGACGAGCATTATGATATCTGTTTTTTTGATATTAGCCTACCACCATCAAGAGATGGAAAATATACTTCAGGAGAAGATTTAGCAAAATTGGCACAAAAGGTTATGCCGAAAACTAAAGTAATTATTTTAACGATGTTTAATGAATCTTTTAGAATTCATAATATCATCCGTGAAATTAACCCTGATGGGTTTTTGATTAAGAGTGATTTAACATCTATGGAGTTAGCAGATGCCTTTCAGCATATTATAAAATCACCACCGTATTACAGTAGTACAGTACATAACTATGTGAAACAAACATTGACTAATGAGATTTATATAGATGATGTTAACCGTAAAATCCTTTATTTACTGTCTCAAGGTATCAAAACTAAAAGTTTGTTAGATCATATCTCTCTCTCTATGAGTGCGATTGAAAAACGTAAAAAACAACTAAAGTTATTGTTGTCTGTTGAAGACGGAAAGGATGAAACTTTATTGCTAAATGCAAAAGAAATGGGGTTTTTGTAAAAAAAATGTGTTTTTCCGCACCTAAAAAAGTGCTTGAATGTCCTTTTAATTAAGGAAACTACGGTTTTTCCGCATCAAGTCTACGGTTTTTCCGTAACAAAAGAATAAAAAGGTTATTTAACTTTGGTCTAATCAACATGAGTAATTAATCCAAAATTGAGAATTAATTTATCCCTCTCAAGCAATTGTTGAAATTAATAGCTTAAAACCTAGTAGATAATAGACCGATTATTATTTGCTAGGTTTTTTTAATTTCAAAACCAACTTCCAGAGTACGCAATAACTTTAGAAATAAAAAGGCCAAAATATATTACAGCAACAATAAACTTTAAAAATGTAGAGGTAATAAATCCTAAAAATGAACCAAAAGCTGCTTTTGAAGCTCTATTAACATCATTTTTATGCATTAATTCTCCAATCAGTGCGCCAATAAAAGGGCCGATGATAATACCAAAGGGAATGGGTGATAATAGTCCTACTACCAAACCAATTGTTGTTCCTATAACTCCAGATTTGCTGCCGCCAAAGCGTTTTGTGCCAATAGCAGGTATAATATAATCTAATACAAATATGAGTAAGGCTATTGTAAAGGTGACAATTAGAAATGGTGTACTAATATTTATGTCCTTTACGTAACTTAGAACAAATAGACCCAGCCAGCTAGTTATAGGTCCGGGAATAATGGGTAAAAAGCTCCCAATAATTCCTAACACAACTAATAGTAGACTACTGATTATAATTAATGTATCCATGAATAGCTTTGATATATTGATTGATGAGACGCTGGTTTATATAAAAAGTTACAAATTTTTAAACTAAAAAATTAGTTGAAACTAAAATTTTAGTTATATTAGCCATATATTTCAACTAAAAAATTAGTTTAATGAAGCAATTGACAAAAGCAGAAGAAGAGATTATGCAAGCACTTTGGCAATTAAAAAAAGCCAACGTAAAGTCTATTATAGATATTTTGCCTGAGCCAAAACCTGCATATAATACTGTATCTACTATAGTTAGAATTTTAGAATCTAAAGGATTTGTAGATTATGAGAAGCAAGGTAAAGGACATGTATATTTCCCTATTGTAGATAAAGAATTATACAGTAATCAATCTATAAACAAGTTAGTAGATAATTATTTTCAAGGCTCATTTAAGAGTATGGTGTCATTTTTTGTAAAAAAGAATGATGTTAATATTCAGGATATTGAAACTTTACTTAAAGAAATTAACAAACAAGATTAGTATGTTACATTATATACTTCAAATAGTTGCATTTCAGGTTGTGTTTCTTCTAGTTTACGATGTGTTTTTAAAGCGTGAAACCTTTTTTAATTATAATAGATTTTATCTTTTATCTACAGCGATAGCTTCATTCTTTTTGCCGTTTATAAAATTAGAATCGATACAAACCATAACACCAAAGGATTTTGTTATTGTTTTACCAGAAGTTATTATAGGTGCACAGAATGTTCCAATGAATATGAATAATAAGGTCACTCTATTAGGAGACATGGTTTTAGAAGAACCAGCAAAACCCTTATGGCAAATCATAGTATTAACGGGTATGGTAGCCGCAGCCTTATTTTTTATATATAAACTAATAAAGCTCTATTGGTTGCAACACAAAAACCCTAAACGATGGCGTGGTAACGTGCTTTTAGTAAACTTACTAAAAAGTAATACTGCATTTTCATTTTTTAATACCATTTTCTTAGGCGAAGAGCTTTCTGAAGCGCAAAAGCCTTCGATTTTAAAGCACGAATTAGTTCATGTAAAACAATGGCACAGTCTAGATTTGATTGGTTTTGAAATCATGCGTATACTAATGTGGTTTAATCCCTTAATCTACATGTATCAAAATAGAATTAAAGCATTACACGAGTTTATTGCAGACGAAACAGCACTAAAACAGACAGATAAAAAAGTGTACTACCAAGACTTATTAAACCAAGTTTTTGAAACACACAATTTATCTTTTACTAATACTTTTTTTAAAACATCATTAATTAAAAAACGAATAACTATGTTACAAAAATCAAAATCAAA
>CAZBMY010000206.1:0-4203 GCA_964492855.1 uncultured Flavobacteriaceae bacterium | reverse complement strand
AAATCATTATTATCAGTAATTAGGTAAAAGCCTTTGTTAGTTGGATTTATAAAGGTTATGTTATCAAAATAGTAACTATCCATCTTAAAGTCTGAGGGGAGTTTTATAACTCTTCGTTTTTCCGTAAAAAAATCCCATAAATAATATACACTGTTATCAGCCTCTAACCAATAGCGACCATCAGTAGAAACCATTTGCAAATCAGATAGTAAATTATAGTCTTTTTCGTATTTGTTAATTTGACCTATTAAGCTATCGTGTTCAGAAAATAATTTCCATTTTTTACCATGAAATTTGGTGTTATAATCATTAAGCTCTTTATCAGATAACTTCCCATAAACACTAGACATGTCTAAAGCGTCTTTATCGGCATAAGTAAGATTGAAATCAGATTGTTTATAATCCGATACTCCTATAGATAAGAAATATAAATCACCTTTAGTATTAATTTTTGGTTGAGTAGAATTGGGATTTGAATCTACTTCAACTTCTGTATTTTGATACTTCTTTGATGACTTAAGTGCTAAAGCTTTATTTAGTACATTAAGGTAGTCTGAGTTTGGCTTACCAAAAATTTCTAGAATTTTATTTGGATGAAATAACTTGTCTTCTAACTCATTAATATTTACATATTTTTCATTATTCTTGGTTAAAAGATAATCGTGAGGGTTAACATTTGTAAAATAACTACTTGAGTTATCTGTAAAAATATGAACATCTTTATTTGGGTGTAACATTTCAGCAATAACCGTCATATCGCTAACATTATATATTTTGATTTTGCCGTTATTGAAGCTTACCATTAATTTTGATGCATCCTTATTTAGTGAAACTTTTACAGGGAATTCTGAATTCAAAAATTTATAAACATCTTTACCTATTATCAATCCAAGGTTTTCAATACTTATAACAGTGACGTTATTTGCCACAGCGTAGTCTATAATATTTACACAGTCGGTTTTTTGAATTTCGACATTTCCTTTTTCATTAATTGAATATCCTAGAGAGATTTTATTACATTTATTTAAGTCTATAGTCCAATAATTATTTGTGACTATAAAATTAGTGGCTTCATCTCTAAATATTTTATACTTGCCATCGACTAGTTTTTCGGAAAAAATAAGGTTTAAGCCTTCAGTTTTATAGATGTTAAGTGTATTGTTCTCAGTGATAACTAGTATATGGTTACCGTTTTTGGAGAATTTACCAAACTTATGTTTACCATCAATCTTTGTTTCTTTTTGATTGTCTAAAACTGAGAATTCTTGTGGTTCTGTATGCCCTTCATTTGTATATTGTCTTGCAGAAAGAAGTAATAGTTTGGTAGTGTGGTTATAGTCTACAATATGAGATTTTCCTTCTAACTTATCTGAGATAATATCGACTTTGTCTTTGATAATATCATAAATAAAGTAAGCGTTTTTATTATTAGATTTATTAGATCCATAGAAAACTCTTATACCATTGTTCTTATCGAAGCTGAAATTTCCAGAATCATAGTCGTACACACCATGAATGGTCTCTAAATAATCATTATATGCTAGCTTAGAAAAGCGATTACTAAATGTACCATTTTCATAATATTTTACCTGACTTTCATATTTTTTTAAAGTAGAATTACCTGACTGTAAATTATCTCCATATGCAATCCAATTATTATCAGGCAAAAAAGACCCTTGAAAAAAAAGTTGATTGGTATTGGGTAAGCTTTTCTCAATCTTATTATTGTTAAAGTTGTAGACTATTAAAGGCGTAATACTCGAAAAATTTGATTGGTAAGTCTCAGAAAACACAAACGTACCTTTATCATCTATTTGTTTTGCTTTTACAATACCTTTAGGCGTTTTAACAATTCTTTTTTTATATGTGTTCTCAACTTTGGTAATAATTAGAGGGTTTATTGTTAACGTGAAATTTGGATGAAGTGTAAAAATTGTTTTGTCATTAACTTTAGATATCTCCACATCTATAAATGATGTATTAGAGTATTGAGTTGTATATTCTGGTGAGTTAAAAGATTTTGATGCTGTAAGGTTATGAAATGCAATTTGTTCTGTTTTTTCATTACCAGTAATAGCAAATAAATTTCCTTTCTCAAAGAACAGTGCTAGTACTTTTGTAGATTCAGGAATTTTATAAGATATTGTATTTTCATAGTCGTTTTTTTGCTGAAAAATAACTTGTAAATGCATAGCTACAAGCCCTTCAACATAAGCAACATTATCATTCATAGCATCGTATGCCGCTATATCTACTTGATGAGTAGAGTAGTAACGTTTTAAGCGTTCAAATTTGTCATTATTTATATCAATGATGTTAAGATTGCCCTCTTGATTTAAACTTTTTGTGATAATAACATTTTCTTGATTTCCTATGAACTCAAGTTGTGCTTGTAATTTGTTTAAAATTTTTTGATTGTAAATTTCAACACTAATTAATGAATCTGTTTTACCATCAGATATATCATATTTTTGATTGAGCACAAGTACTCTTTCATCAAACATTAGACGCATATCTTTTATCGGTATGCCTGAGGATTCTTTAATTGTAGCAACTACGCGCAAAGTTTCTTTACTAAATGCTAAGACTTTTCCAGAGTCATCCGCTGTGTAGAAATAAGGGTCTTTTTTAGAGCTTTCAATAGCGGTTATGTTAGCTGAGTGATAATCGCGTAGCTCTATATGTATACTATCGTTTTGAGCATAATTAGTGAAACTTATACAAGTAAGAATTATGGTAAGTACTTTAATTGATTTTATAATTTTAGTTACAGATACCATAAGTCTCACAGATTGAAGATTCTATTTCTGAGCTTGTTAAGCCTAAAGCTTTTAAATCCATTTTTAGAGATTTAAACTTATTGAATAGTATTCTATATTCTTGCTTTGAAATTAATTCTAGACTGTTAAAATGAATATTATCTAGATTAGGAAACTCATTTGTAGTAACTGTCCACTCAAACAAGTTATTGTTATTAAAAATAGGGTTGTTTTTGTAGAGTGTTATGTTATCAGTAAACAACTCGTATTTTGATATAACATCAGTTTCTGTATTTCTAATAAACATAAAATAACTTTTGTGAGAATCATCAATTTTCCATGTAAACTTAATTTTAGAACTCGCTATTTTAGAATTATCTAAAGGAAATAACATTAATTGATCTCCTCTAAACACACCGCCAATAATTGTTTTACCTTCTTTTTTATTCATAAATTCTTTCCATATCAATTGAAAATATTTTCTACTAACACTTCCCGAATTAACTTCATAAGGATAATCTAATACGCTATTAAAATTATACTCACCATTTTTAGCCAACTTGTATGTAACTCCTTCAGAACTTATAGCCGTAAAACTTGAATTTCCTTTGATTGAGACATCGTCATTTTTAGTAATAAAATCACCTTTTTTTAATGAGGCTATTTCATTGTTAGACTTAAGAATAATGTTTCCATTGACTTTAAAAACACATAAGCTGTCTTGAGCGGAAACTGATATCGTAAAAAGAGATAAAAAAATTAGTATAAGTAACTTTTCCATTTAATTTTTTTGTTTAGGTATTTGATAAGATGAACATAATAGTCTTTTAATTCTAAACCCAAGATAACAAACAAAATTACAGGTATAGTATAGACTATTATATTGTACTCTAACAATAATAGAGCCAAGTATAAAAAGATGACAGAAAAGAGTAATTGAAATGGCTTTTTTAATAAATCAAATAAAAATTCATTGTTCTTATACAACCTTAACCCAAAAAACATGGTTGCAAAGGTGAAGACAAAAGCTAATGCATAGGTTAAAGTTTTTGGAACCTTAGTGATAAAGTTTTTTTTGATGAGCATGTTAAGTATGTTTGCATGAATTGTAGCGCCGTAGGTATCTGGTATAGATCGGCCTACCCACTCATTATTCAAAGGCGTAAAATGCTTGTCTTCGATATCAAATTCTATATTAGGATTATCTCCTAAATAACCCAAAATTATAATTTTATTTTTTAGAGCTGTTAAAGTATCCGTCTCTAAAATTTCCTCGATATCATAATGTAAAAAAGAATTTTTATTACCAATATAATTAATAGGTAAATCTTCGTTCAGGTTTTCTTGTGCAAAGTCTTTAGATATATAACCAGATGAAATTGCAAGTTGTGTAGCAAATGAAAATGCAATTTTAGCATAATTTTCTTTAACACCTCTATAATAC
>CAZBMY010000205.1:0-4208 GCA_964492855.1 uncultured Flavobacteriaceae bacterium | reverse complement strand
AGAATTGAAGAAGTTGTTAGAAAGACGCAAAAACAAATAGAGCAAGAAATTATTGAAGTTGGAAAACGTACTGTTATAGATTTAGGGATTCATGGATTGCACCCTGAATTAATAAAAATGGTAGGTCGCATGAAGTACCGTTCTTCTTATGGTCAGAACTTATTACAGCATTCAAGGGAGGTAGCTAAGCTATGTGGCGTTATGGCAGCTGAACTAGGATTAAACCCTAAATTGGCTAAGCGTGCTGGACTGTTACATGACATAGGAAAAGTACCAGATGCGGAAGTAGATGTAGAAACACCTCATGCTATCTTAGGTATGAAATGGGCTGAAAAACATGGCGAAAAACCAGAAGTTTGTAATGCCATAGGAGCTCACCATGACGAAATAGAAATGACAACATTATTATCGCCAATTATACAGGTTTGTGATGCGATTTCTGGCGCACGTCCAGGAGCACGACGACAGGTATTGGATTCTTATATACAACGTTTAAAAGATTTAGAAGCTGTTGCATTTGGTTTCGGTGGCGTTAAAAAAGCCTATGCTATTCAAGCAGGTAGAGAATTACGGGTTATTGTAGAAAGCGAAAAAGTATCTGATGATAAAGCAGCTAGCTTATCGTTTGAAATTTCGCAAAAAATACAAACAGATATGACGTATCCTGGTCAAGTAAAAGTGACTGTTATTAGAGAAACACGAGCAGTAAATATTGCCAAATAAGAGTATATATTTTGAAATAAAAAAGGTGCTCATCTGGAGCACCTTTTTTATTTTCGAGGATGGAATGTATTAATAATTGTATTTAAATGCGTTTTATCAATGTGCGTATAAATTTCTGTGGTTGTAATACTTTCATGGCCTAACATCATTTGTATGGCTCTAAGGTCGGCACCATTTTCTAATAAATGTGTTGCGAATGAGTGTCTAAATGTATGAGGAGAAACAGTTTTTTGTAGGCCGATTTTATCGACTAACTTTTTAATAATTGTAAATACCATTGCTCTAGTCAATTTATTCCCTTTGTAGTTTAGAAAAAGAATGTCTTTTGCTTCTGGGAATACGGCAATATGTTTTCTAATATCTAACCAAATGGCAATAATCTTTTGAGTTTCTTTTCCAATCGGAACAAAACGTTCTTTATTACCCTTTCCGCTAACTTTTATAAAATCTTCATCAAAGAATAAATCAGATATTTTTAGATGTGTTAATTCACTAACCCTAAGCCCGCAACTGTATAAACATTCTAAAATTGCTTTATTACGATGCCCTAGATTTATACCTCTAAATTCATAGTTTAAATCAATTGCAGATATAATATTATCTATATCATCAACAGATAATGTATCGGGAAGTTTTCGACCTAATCTTGGCGATTCAATATTATCTATGGGATTAGAGTCTCTATAATTCTCAAATATTAAATAATCGAAAAAATTCCTTAATCCAGATATAATACGCGCTTGGCTTCTTGGGCTTAACTCTTTAGATATTTGATAAATAAATCGTTGTATAGTTTTGGTATCAATTTTTATAGGGGTAATAAGTTTAGAATCGTAATCATTAATAAACGAGACTAATCGTTTAAGGTCGTATTCGTAATTATTTAAGGTGTTTTCAGAAAGACCACGCTCAACCTTTAAGTAGGTTTTAAAATCGTTAATGTAAGTTATCCAATTATTCATTTGTTAAGCAATATACTAATCTAATCGACGTAATTGAATAAAAAAACCGAAGCTATTGCTTCGGTTTTAAAAATTGTATTGAGATTAATTACCCTATAGTCCAGGATAAGAATCAGTTAATATTTGCACAATATCTATAATGTATCCTACAAAGAAGAATCCAAAAGTGATAATATAAAGTACATTCCAGTACCATGGGCTACCAATGTACCATCTATGACCAGCAAAGCCTCCAAGAACAAACCAGAGTGCAGCAGCAACCCACTTGTCTTTACCAGCACGAGCTGCAGGAGTAGACATGGTAATAGAAGTTGCCTCATCAGATGCAATTACATCTTCAGAATTAGTAACAGTCTCTGTTTTTGTTACAGTTTTTGTACGCTTAACCGGGAATGATGCATGCGCAAGGCTGATTGAAAGCATAAAAATAAATGCTGATAAGAATAATTTAATTTTCATAAAAATTGGTTTAAGTTTGTTTAAAATTATAAAAAAAATCTGACACACCTTCTATAAAGTTTAAAAATAACTGAAGTCGGTTTTATTTATATTAATAAGAGATAAATAGTATGAAGCTAATTCAAAATTTAAAAATACCTCATTTGATTATTATAATTCTAGCCTTTAGTTTTAACGGTTTTGGGCAAAATTCTAATAAGTTTGCTGGTATTATAAAAGTTCAAGATTCTCTGCTAATAACATATAGGTTAGAGTTTGAGGAGTCAAATGGACTAATTTCAGGTTTTAGCTTAACTGATTTTGGAGGCGAACATGAAACAAAATCACGAGTTTCGGGTACTTATGATGACAATAAAAGGCTTATAGAGTTTAAAGAAGTAGAACTTATTTATACAAAGTCGCCTGTAGACCAACAAGACTTCTGTAATATTCATCTAAAACCAACAAAATTTAAATTAGGTTCTACAAAGCTCTTTGGAGATTTTTTAGGAAAATTTAGTGATGGAACAGAATGCATAAATGGAGAGATTGCTATGAACTCTGTTGAGAAAATTCAAAAGCGAGTTAATAAGTTTACTAAAAAAGTAAAAAAGTCTAATCGTATACCAGATAGTGTGAAACAAATAGTAAATAATATTAAAATTTTGGACACTTTAAATCTTAATGTTTTAAAGAAAAATCAAACAACATCCGTATTAACGGCCTCAAACATTGTTAAAGTTATTATCTATGATGGTGGTCAAATAGATAATGATATTATTTCAATTAAAAAGAACGGGAAATTTATTCTGTCTAAATATACTATATCGAAAGATAGAAAAGTTATAGAATTGCCTATTAATACAGACATTGTGAAGCTAGAAGTTATATCTGAATCCGTAGGTACAGTAGGGTCTAACACGGCAATAATTGAAATTTTAGACGGAAAGAATAAAATTAAAACAATGACCAATCTTAATAAAGGTGAAGTGACTAAGATTGATATTATTAAACGCAAATTTTAATACCTTTACTTTATGAAGAAACTCATTATTATTAACGGTCCAAATCTTAATCTTCTAGGGAAGCGTGAACCAGAACTATATGGAAAGCAAACGTTTGTAGATTATTTTAAAACGCTTAAAGATAGTTTCTCTGATTTGAGTTTAGAATATTTTCAGAGTAATATTGAAGGAGAATTAATTGATAAGCTACATGAAGTCGGATTTTCATACGACGGCATAATTTTAAATGCTGGCGCTTATACACATACATCTGTTGGTATTGGTGATGCAGTCTCAGGGATTAATACTCCTGTTGTAGAGGTTCATATTTCAAACACGTATTCTAGAGAAGAGTTTCGTCATAATTCTTATATCGCTGCAAACGCAAAAGGTATTGTTATTGGATTTGGTTTACAGAGTTACAACCTAGCTATCCAAAGTTTTTTATAAAATACAGTTATGAGGCGCTATATTTTATTGTTTATATTACTAATTAGTGTTTCAAACAATTTACAATCTCAAACAGATTTTGGAATCAAAGGGGGTATAAGTTTAACCATATTCAATGAAGATAATGGCGTTTTTGGAGAAAATCCAGAATCAGAAATAGGTTATTTTGGAGGTGTTTTTATTGATTTCGTAATTGATAAAGGATTTCATATTCAACCAGAACTATTATATAAAGGCATTGGTGATTTTGAGTTTATTAATGCACCAATCTATTTAAAATATGATGTTGATAATAATTTTCATGTTTTAGCAGGACCGAGTCTAAATTACTTTTTCAATTTCTTCAATAATAAGTTTAAAGTTAGAGCAGATGTCAGTATCGCTTATGATATTTCTGATGATTTAGATTTGAATCTAAAATATACTATCGGCTTTGAGGAAATATCGCCGAATATTTTGTTTATAGGATTAGGATATAGTTTGTAAAGGATTATTATCTCTTTTTAATCAAATTTTTAAGAGCAAATTAACGTGTTGCTAACAATTTCTTTAATGCCTTTTTTAACATCTGTCCCATGTATATTTGGTTACTAATTAATCATTAAAAACTATTTTACTAACAATATAACTC
>CAZBMY010000204.1:0-4228 GCA_964492855.1 uncultured Flavobacteriaceae bacterium | reverse complement strand
GTATGATAGTAGTGTTTATACTTATGTACGTGTTAAGTCTCGTTTTTTCAATCCCCACCGCTATTTACACATATGCAAAAATGGGTATTTTTTCAGGTGAGATAGACCCTGAGAGCCTTAATAGTTTCGTTGACCCTGTATACATAATAATTAATCTCATTTCAACCTTATTTTCTATACTTCTTAACCTTATTCCTATTATTGCCAGTGCTTTAATATATTTTCATCTTAATGAAAAACGAAATTTTACAGGTACTTACGAGCGCATCAGTAATATTGGAAAAATAGAAGAATAAATGCGATATCTCTATCTCATAATCTTATGTTTTGGTTTTAATCTTTTGACTTTTGCGCAAGAAAGCAAACGACCGGACTATTATGATGATTCAACCATTGAAAAGAAAACCATATCTAAAAAAGATTTAGAAACTTATAAGTCTGATGACGACTTTGATTATACCGAAACAAAAAAAGAAGAAAGTATTCTCGATAAGTTTTTACGATGGCTAAGAAATATTCTCCGTCAATTTTGGGAAGCTATCTTTGGTGTAGGCACAGCTTCGGGGTTTCTTTATTTTGTATTTAGAATTTTACCATATATCCTTCTCGGTGTACTAATATATTTACTAGTTCGCTTTTTCTTAAAAGTAAATTCCAATAATCTCATTACTAAAAATCAACAAAAAGGACAAGTCGCTTTTTCTGAAGAGGAACAAATCATTAAAAACGAAGACATTAACGCACTTATTAATGAAGCCGTAAGTCAGAAAAATTATAGACTTGCAGTTAGATACTATTACCTATTATCACTAAAAAATCTATCAGAACGTCATATTATAGAATGGCAACCTCAAAAAACAAATGAAGACTATACCCAAGAATTAAGTCAATCAAATTATCAGTTAGATTTTGAAAATATTACCAGAATATATGATTACGTCTGGTATGGCGAGTTTAATGTAGATGCCTTTAAATTTGAAAATCTAAAATTACCATTTGAAGCTCTAAACAAAACTATTAATCTTGGGTAAAAGAGGAAAACTATATATCGCCATAGTTGTGCTCGCTATTTTAGCGCTTGTCCTTTTTGAAATGACAAAACCTAAGGATATTAATTGGTTCCCATCATACACAACACATCATAAAATCCCTTATGGAAGTTTTGTGTTTAATGAGCAACTAAAACGTTTATCTGATACGGTAATTAAAGTTGAGAGACCTCCGTATGAGTATTTAAAAACTAATACCATACAAGGCACATATCTGTTTTACAATGGTGGGATAAACTTTGGGGAAGCAGAATTAGAAAGCCTTCTCGATTGGACATCAAAAGGAAATACACTTGTCGTTGCTGCAGTAGATTTTGAGCAGAAACTTTTAGATACTTTAAATCTAGAAACAGAGTCTGTAAATATCTTTAACAACTTCGATAATAAGTTTCAACTTCAGTTAGTTAATCCTAACTTAGACAATACATTTTACACATACAATAAAGCATCTACTCTGTTTCATTTTAATGAAATCGATACCTTAAAAACAAAAGTTATAGGTCTTGTAGATAAGCTTAATACCGAGAAAGACTCTACAGAAAACTTGCTTGTAAATGTTATTAAACAACCTTTTGGAGAGGGCGAAATTATTTTAAGCACATTTCCTAAAGCATTTACTAACTATTTTATTCTAGAAAATCCCAACCAAGATTATACGGCTGGGCTATTATCATATTTAGACACCAATCAACCAATTTATCTAGATGCGCATTACAAGTCTGGTAAGAAATTTTATACTTCCCCTATGTATCTGTTTTTGAATAACGAACATCTAAAATGGGGCTATTATATTATTCTTATTGGTGTTTTGGTTTATATTATTTTTGAAGGAAAGCGGAAACAACGTTCCATTCCTATTATAAAACCTCTAAAAAATCAGACTCTAGATTTTACAAGGACAATTGCTGATATGTATTACGAAAGCAGTAAGCATAAAGAAATTTCACAACATAAGATTCAGCACTTTTTAGAGTACATACGTAATCACATGTATATATCTACATCTGAGATTACACCAGAATTTATAAAAAACCTTGCTGCTCGAAGCAACAACTCTATAGAAGCAACAACTCATCTTTTTAATTATATTAAGCAATTACAGCAGCAAACAACACTCAATAATTTACAATTAGAGAAGCTAAATACTTTAATAGAAACTTTTAAATCCCATAATCAATGGAAAACGAAGAATTAAACGAACAACAAAATAACGACCTAAATTTTGATAATAGGATTCCTCTAGAAGACCTAAAAAATGCCGTTAATGACATAAAAGCTGAACTCAGAAAAATTATTGTTGGTCAAGATAATTTTGTAGAACTTCTCATCGTTGCATTACTTGCTGATGGACATGTACTTATAGAAGGTGTTCCTGGTATTGCAAAAACAGTAACTGCTAAGCTTTTTGCTAAGGTTCTTAAAACAGATTTTAGTCGCATACAATTTACACCAGACTTAATGCCAAGTGATGTCTTAGGAACTTCTATTTTAAACATGAAATCCTCTGAATTTGAATTTAAAAATGGCCCCATCTTTTCTAACATCGTACTCATCGATGAAATAAATCGTGCTCCTGCAAAAACGCAAGCTGCACTTTTTGAAACTATGGAAGAAAGACAAGCTACAATCGATGGAACAACATATAAATTTGATGATCCGTTTATGGTTTTAGCTACTCAAAACCCAATTGAGCAAGAAGGCACTTATGCGCTACCAGAAGCGCAATTGGACCGTTTTATCTTTAAAATAAAAGTAGATTACCCTTCTCTTGAAGACGAGGTGAAAATCATAGCATCTCATCACGAGCGAAAAGGCGAAGCCCCACAATCGGCAATTAACGCTGTATTAGATATTGCATCTTTAGCCGATTATAAATCTAAAACACAATCTGTAATCGTTGAGCAAAAAATTATTCAGTATATCGCTGAGATTGTATCAAAAACAAGACATCATCCTCACTTATATTTGGGTGGATCTCCAAGAGCTTCAATTTCTATTTTAAATACAGCCAAAGCATTTGCAGCTATAAATGGTCGTGATTTTGTAATTCCGGAAGATGTAAAAAAAGCACTAAACCCTGTTCTTAACCACAGAATTATTCTAACTCCAGAGCGTGAAATGGAAGGTATGACCACAGAAAATGTTATTGAAATGATTGTACAATCTGTTGAAGTACCACGCTAAAAGTAGTCAGCACTTACTCTCAGTCGTTTTAATAACTAAACAACTTAACGATAAGCAACAAAATGAAGTTTATTAAGTCATTATATATCCATAATCAATTCTATGTTTACATAGCCGTAGCTTCGGCATGTTTTATTCTTAGCTTTTGGTTTAATGCTTTATTTACTGTAGCTTGGCTTATAACAATTGCTATAGGCGTGTTGTTTTTTACTGATATACTTTTACTTTATAAAAACAAAAAAAGTATATCCGCAAGACGACTGTTGCCTGATAAGTTTTCTAACAGTGATAATAACCCTGTACCAGTAACAATTAAAAATAAGTATTCGTTTAAAATCTTTATAGACGTTATTGATGAATTACCTATTCAATTTCAAAAAAGAGATTTTTCATATAAAACAGAGATAATCCCTAATCAAAATCATGATTTTGAATATGTGGTAAGACCTGTTGATCGTGGCGAATATTATTTTGACCATCTCAATATATACGTATCCTCTATTCTTAAAATTGTAAAACGTAAATATCAATTTCAGAATAAACAAATGGTAATGGTCTATCCTTCAATTATACAAATGCAGAAGTATGACTTTTTAGCCATTAGCAATACACTTACCGAAATTGGTCTAAAAAAAATAAGACGTATTGGGCATACTTCGGAGTTTGAGCAAATTAAAGAATATGTTCGTGGTGATGATTTTAGAACTGTGAATTGGAAAGCTACAGCCAAACGCGCCCAATTAATGGTTAATCAATTTCAAGATGAAAAGTCACAGCCCATCTACTCTATAATAGATACTGGTCGTGTTATGAAAATGCCGTTTAATGGTCTTAAGCTTTTGGATTACGCTATAAACGCTACACTTGCATTTAGTAATGTTGCTTTAAAAAAGCATGATAAAGTCGGTATGCTTTCTTTTTCAAAACAAATAGAAACTTACTTACCTGCTATAAACAAATTAACGTATCTCAATAGAATTTTAGAATCACTATAC
>CAZBMY010000203.1:0-4230 GCA_964492855.1 uncultured Flavobacteriaceae bacterium | reverse complement strand
GTGCTACACATTATAATTCGCCAGCTCATGCGATACCAAAGGCATTAGAAAGTATTTTCTATGTGTTCCAACCAATTAGTAAAAAGGAATACAGGGAAACTATTTTAAAATTAGAAACCTCACCAGTAGACTATTTAGTTGAAAAATATCAAACAATTGAAGAGTTATTCGGAATAGACAAGCAAATTTTAGTAAACGATTTTAAAGCTATTTCTGCTGCAATTGACAAAACAGAACAATATAAATATTACGAAACTCTAGGTAAATTAGCTAGAAAACAATATCCAGATACGCTGTTAGGAAATTACTATTTAGCACGTTTTTACGAAGAAACTGGTGAGCCTAAAAAAGCCATGAAAACCTATAAATCTGCCTATATATTAGAAGAGATTGCAGGTATAACAAAAGATTTAATGTTGGAGAAAGCAGACGAAATTAAAGCTGATTTTGGGTATTAATCAAAAAGATTTCCGCTTTAGCGGAGCAAATTATAGAGATTTCCATTTTCATGGAAAATTAATATGGCAAAAGTAAAAACAACTTTTTTCTGTCAAAATTGTGGAAGTCAATATGCAAAATGGCAAGGACAATGTACAGCTTGTAAAGAATGGAATACCATAGTTGAAGAGGTCATTCAAAAAGCAGAAAAAAGTGATTGGAAAACACCTGACTCCAAAAAAAAGCGTGTTTCTAAACCACTAAAAATTCAAGAAATAGATTCGTCTCAAGAATCGAGATTAAACACCTATGATCAAGAATTTAATCGCGTTCTTGGCGGAGGTTTAGTTCCTGGGTCATTGACTTTATTAGGTGGAGAACCAGGAATTGGTAAAAGTACATTGTTATTGCAAATTGCTTTAAAACTGCCTTATAAAACCTTATATGTTTCTGGAGAAGAAAGCCAGAAGCAAATAAAAATGCGTGCAGAACGTATAAATGCTAACGATAACAACTGCTATATTTTAACAGAAACAAAAACACAAAATATCTTCAAACAAATTGAAGCTTTAGAGCCAGATATTGTTGTAGTCGATTCCATTCAAACATTACATAGTGATTATATAGAATCTTCTTCAGGGAGTATTTCTCAGATAAAAGAGTGTACAACAGAGCTCATTAAATTTGCAAAGGAAACAGCAACTCCAGTTGTTTTAATTGGTCATATTACCAAAGATGGTAATATTGCTGGGCCAAAAATATTAGAACATATGGTTGATACTGTTTTGCAGTTTGAAGGCGATCGTAATCATGTGTTTAGAATTTTAAGAGCTAACAAAAATAGATTTGGATCTACCAACGAATTAGGTATTTACGAAATGCAAGGTTCTGGTTTACGTGAAGTGAGTAATCCTTCAGAAATTTTGATATCTAAAAAAGACGAAGAATTATCTGGAAATGCTATTGCTGCAACTTTAGAAGGCATGCGACCTTTAATGATAGAAGTACAAGCATTGGTTAGCACTGCAGTTTATGGAACACCACAACGAAGTGCCACAGGTTTTAATGCCAAACGATTAAATATGCTGTTAGCAGTTTTAGAAAAAAGAGCAGGTTTTCGACTAGGCACAAAAGATGTGTTTTTAAATATTACAGGAGGTATTACAGTTGATGATCCTGCAATAGATTTAGCAGTTGTGGCTGCCATTTTATCCTCTAATGAAGATATCGCTTTACAAAACGATTTTTGTTTTGCTGCAGAAGTAGGCTTGTCTGGAGAAATCCGTCCAGTACAACGTGTAGAACAACGTATTTTAGAAGCTGAAAAATTAGGCTTCTCAACTATTTATGTATCTAAATACAATAAAATTGCTTTAAAAAATACAGTTATTAAAATTCAATTAATTTCTAAAATTGAAGATTTAGTAGGCTTTATTGTCTAAAAACCTCTCTTTTTATCGGTTAATTTATCATCTCATCCGCTCCCAAACCCTAAAACCTTTTTTTATTACTCTTTATCGAAAAATAGAGCAATTTCCTATAGGGTAAATTACTTTTGCAGAGTTATTTAATCCCAAATTAAAATAGCCTACTTATGAAAAGAATACTACACTATAATAATAGTATATCATCTTGTCTTGTTATTTCAAGACCAAAACAATCAATTAAATATAAATCATATTTAAGCTTTTTATTTTTAGTAATTATAATGGTTACTAATAAATTATATGCACAAAGTTCACCAGTCACAGTAACTGTTAAATGGCGAGATGATTCTTATCAAAATAGAATAGAATTATATAATACTGCAAACGATTTACTCATGACTATCTGTGATGAGAATCAATGTTATACGCCTACACAAGAATATGGTATAGACCGATATGCAGTTAAATTTGATTTAGGATGTGTTTCTAACGGTAATGATTATTACATTAAAATGTATGATAATGCTGATAATGGATGGAATAATTCGTCTGTTTCTGTTGTTGTTGCTGGTATTGAGGTTATTAATAATGATGGGGCAAATGCAGATACTATAGGTGATATAGTGTATTTTAATGTTTCTGGAGGTGATGCTATTTGTCAAAACTTATTGGATACAGATAGTGATGGTGTTGCAGATTATTTAGATTATGATGATGATGGTGACGGTATTACTGATGCAATAGAGAATTTAGGAGAAGACCGTTTTAAATGTTCTCTTCCTGAGTTATCGTTTGAAAATGGGACTTATGAAGCTGCTGCAAGTTCTGCGACTGAAGGAAATGTAGGTGCAGTATATAGGTTTAGTAATGCTGTTCAAGGGTTTGATGTGCTAATGGAAATTACAGAACTTACAGATGCAACAATTGCTAATATAGATAATGACACAGTAGATAATCCAACTTTTTTGCAAACAGAGCTTAATTTAGGAACTGCAGGAACTCCTGGTGCTACTTTTAAATTTACAATTGTAAATTCAGGGACAACTATACCGTCTACAGAAATATTTAGAATCAATGGGATTACTTGGGATACAGACGGAAATGGAGGGTTAAAAGAATCGGTAATTTATTATGATGCTGCAGCATACGGAACAGAAAACCCTTCATCTATAGACGTAATTGATTTAGGAGGAGGGGATATACAAATGAGTGCTTCTGGCTTACAAGAAGGGCCGGGTTTTTCAGACTTAAAGATATTAAGAGCATATTATCAATTTATTGGCAATACCTTTACTATGCGTATGCAAGCTTTAAAGACTTATAACTCTGAAACTAAACGTCAATTTGGAATGTCTTTTACTCAATGTGAGTTTTTAGACTTCAACGCAAATTCACTTGTAATAATAAGAGGGGAAGATTTTGATGGTGACGGAAAATATAATCATCTAGATTTAGATAGCGATAACGATGGTATTCCTGATAACGTTGAAGGTCAATCTACTTTAGGATATATTACTCCTAGTTTAACAGTAAATACTCAGACAGGAATTGATTTAGTATATGGAGATGGAATTGAAGTAGTAAATTCAGATAATGATATTATTCCTGACGTTATAGATTTAGATAGCGATAATGATGGTTTATTAGATATACAAGAAAATGGTATGGCTGATGCTATTATTACTTTTTCCGATAGTGATGATGATGGATTAGATTTATTATTTGAAGGAGCTGTTGTTAATGATCCAATTGATGTTAACGATGATATTAATATACCGCAATCATCAATTTTACCTGATTTAGATGCAGATGTATTAACAGGTGGAGATGTAGATTTTCGTGATTTATTTAATGTAAATCCTCCAGTAGATGCTTTTATAGATTTTGATGGTGAAGATGATTATTTATCGGTTAATAGTTTTATAGAAGGAGAAGATAAAATTACCATCATGGCTTGGGTTAAGGCAGATACTAATAACGGAACTAGAATTATAGCAGGTGAAGATGTAGGTTGTAGACTATGGCTGCAAGACGGGAATAAGCCAACATTTACAATCACCACAGATGGAAATGCAACTAAATCTGCTGCTGGTAATGCAATTCCAGTTGGAGAATGGCATCATATAACAGGGACATATTCAAATACAACCGGTTTAATGTCTATTTATGTAGATGGTAAATTAGATAGAACCAGAGATACTCAAAATGATACAAGTTCTATTAAAAATTCAACTTCAAGTAATGGTGCTTTCGAAGTTGGAAGATATTCTGCAAATATTGCAAACCAATCATATTTTGATGGAGCTATAGATGAAATAAGAGTTTTTAATATAGAATTAACAGAAGACCAAATACAACGTATGGT
>CAZBMY010000202.1:2045-4251 GCA_964492855.1 uncultured Flavobacteriaceae bacterium | reverse complement strand
AACAATCCCAAACGCGAAAGATTTTCGGTTTGGGATTGTTGTTTCAGAATGGAATGATACTATTACCGAAGGCCTCTATAATGGAGCTGTTGAAGCTTTAAAGGATTGTGGTGCTTTAGATAATCATATAAAACGTTGGAATGTTCCTGGGAGTTACGAGCTTATTTATGGTAGTAAAAAGATGCAACATCAAAATGTAGATGTTGTTATAGCTATAGGTTCAGTTATCCAGGGAGAAACGAAACATTTTGATTTTGTGTGTGAAGGTGTTACTCAAGGTATAAAAGACCTTAATGTTCTTAGCGATATACCTGTGATTTTCTGTGTACTTACAGATAATAATATGCAGCAATCTATTGACCGCTCTGGCGGAAAACATGGCAATAAAGGTACAGAAGCCGCTATCGCTGCTATTAAAATGGCACAATTGCGCAAAGATGCTAATGGTTTAGGTGGTCGTTTAGGATATTAATTCATTCAATTTTTTAAATACCAATTCTGTCAAAATTCTTGCTTTGGCAGACTTTTTGTTAACAATTTTTAGGAGTTACTAGTATTGGTTTGCTTGTATTTTGAGTATTTTTATTAATTGAAAGTCATAACAAAAATGTTTAATCAGAGACAGCCAAGACGTTTTAATTACAAAACTCGATTAAAAGATTCTGAAAAAGGAGAGTCGAGAGAAGAATTAAAAGCCAAATGGGAACAGATGCGTGGAAATACTAATCGAAAAGGAAGTGTCCTCACGTCTTTACCAGCTCTAATTATATTTTTAGTTTTTGTATTTGTTTTAATCTATATCCTTAATGGGTATATAAAATAGAGTGTTATGGGACCAATTAAGTTTAAATTATACAAGGGATTACCAAAAAATAAAAGATTCAACTATACGCCTAGATATTATAAAGGAAAAGAGGATATTGATGAACAATCCTTTCCTACAAAGTTTGACGCTTATTCTGAAACAATTAATAAGAACGACTTTTCTGGTCAGTGGCATGAAGAACGTTTGACTAGCAGAAACAGAAATAATTCAGGGTTTAATACAACTATATATATTATAATTTTAGTCTTGGTCTTTATTTCACTTTACATTTTAGACTTCGATTTATCTATATTTTCTGCTAAAAACTAATGTCAGACATTATTCAACTTTTACCAGACCATGTAGCTAATCAGATTGCTGCTGGCGAGGTAGTACAACGTCCTGCTTCGGTGGTGAAGGAATTATTGGAAAATGCCATAGATGCAAATGCCTTAGAAATAAAGCTTATTCTTAAAGAAGCAGGTAAAACTTTAGTGCAAGTTATTGATAACGGAAAAGGAATGAGTGCTACAGATGCAAGACTGTCTTTTGAGCGTCATGCCACTTCAAAAATAAGGTCTGCAGAAGATTTGTTTCAATTAAATACCAAAGGGTTTAGAGGAGAAGCTTTAGCAAGTATTGCTGCAATTGCTCATGTAGAATTGAAAACCAAACAAGATAATGATGAGTTAGGTACTCAAATTGTTATTGAAGGTAGTACGGTGAAATCTCAAGATGTTACTGTAACACCAAAAGGTACATCAGTATCTGTAAAACATCTATTTTTTAATATACCAGCACGACGAAATTTCTTAAAATCTAATACGGTAGAGTTGCGTCACGTAACCGATGAGTTTCATCGTGTAGCCTTAGCCCATCCTAATATTGCATTTTCTATGTTTCATAATGGTAGTGAACTTTTTAGTTTACCAACCAGTAACTATCGCCAGCGTGTAGTTAATATTTTTGGAACAAAGACTAATGAGAAGTTAGTGCCTGTAGAGGAAGCGACTGAGGTGTTGACAGTTTCAGGATTTGTAGGAAAACCTGAGTTCTCTAAAAAAACAAAATCAGAGCAATTCTTTTTTGTAAACAATCGCTTTGTGAAGAGTCCGTATTTAAATCATGCGATCAACTCTGCTTTTGAAGGCTTACTAAAAGAGGGTTACCAACCAAGTTATTTTTTAAACCTAACGGTAGATCCTAAAACTATAGATATTAATATTCACCCTACAAAAACAGAGATTAAGTTTGATGATGAGCATACCTTATACGCCATTTTACGATCGTCTGTAAAACATAGCCTTGGGCAATTTAACATAGCTCCGGTTCTGGATTTTGAAAGTGATGCGAATCTAGATACGCCATATAATTACAAAAACAAGGAAGGTAGAACACCAA
>CAZBMY010000202.1:0-1945 GCA_964492855.1 uncultured Flavobacteriaceae bacterium | reverse complement strand
TGATTTTTCTGGGGTTAGTTTTGAAACTGAAGCTAAAACGTCTTCAATTTTTAAACCAGAAGCTGTAACTAGAACTAAGACAACCTATCAGCTGCGCCAGAAATATGTAGTAAGTACTATTAAATCTGGGATGCTTATTATTGACCAAAACAGAGCGCATCAACGTATTTTGTATGAAAGTTTACTAAAGCAACTCACCTCCAAAGAAGTAACTACGCAACAACTATTGTTTCCGTTAATGTTGAGTTTTTCTAAATCAGATTTAGAAATTATTAAACAATTGCAAGCAGATTTAGAGTTCGCAGGCTTTCAGTTTTCTAATGATAATGAGCAGTTATCTATTATTGGAGTCCCGGTTGGTGTACCTGAAAGTGAAGTGTCAATCGTTTTAGAACAACTAATTAGCGATGTAGAAAATGACGTGCCAGACCAGAATTTTAGTGCATCAGATTTGCTAGCAAAATCGCTTGCAAAGAGTTTAGCTATAAAAACAGGTCAAGCGTTAAATGAAGAAGAGCAAGAGCATATTGTAAATAGTTTATTTGCCTGTAAAGAACCCGCTTTATCTCCAACCCATAAAACAACGTTTATCACGTTGAGTGTTGATGATATTGAAAAGAAATTTATGTAACCAATTATGAGATTATCAATTACAGACGCCGTTAAGCATTTGATTATTATTAATGTTGTTATGTTTATAGGAACAATGACAGTTGGTAATGGTCAATCTTTTAATGAATGGTTTACACTTTATTTTCCTAAAAATGATGCTTTTATGCCATGGCAAATAGTGACGCACATGTTTATGCATGGTGGAGGTGCCCATCTTTTGTTTAACATGTTTGCTTTGTGGATGTTTGGAACTCAAGTTGAGCGGCAGATAGGTACTAAACGCTTCTTGTTTATATACTTTTCAGCAGGGTTGGGGGC
Source organism: uncultured Flavobacteriaceae bacterium (assembly GCA_964492855.1). Lineage (GTDB taxonomy): Bacteria > Bacteroidota > Bacteroidia > Flavobacteriales > Flavobacteriaceae > Winogradskyella. Next base: position 1,015 of record CAZBMY010000202.1, on the reverse strand, counting down.
ACTTTTATTTCAATTGGGGTATTATTATGTCGATTATTATCAGTCACTGCAGATGATTAGTGATATGAATCTTGATGGTGAACTTCTAAATAAGATATTAAATATAGATACTAGAGAAGGTAATTACCTAAAAGGGGAATTACTAGAACGAGGACTTTTTCCATTATTAAATGAATATGGGTATTCTGGCTCTGTTACAGATGGAAATTTTAAAGCGTTGTTTGAAATGAACGTTGTAACAAAAAGTGCTATGGTTGGTGCTTCAGGATGTATCATGGGTATATTAGCTGCATTTGGTATGATGAACCCTAATGCTGAATTGATGATGATTTTCTTACCTATTCCTATTAAAGCAAAGTATTTTATACCAGGGATTATAATCTTAGATGTTATTTCTGCAATAACAGGTCAGTCTTTTTTCAGTCCAAGTAATACAGCTTATATGGCGCACGTTGGTGGAGCGATTATCGGTTTTTTAATTATGTGGTATTGGAAGAAAAATAGTATGGATAAATACCGTTGGAATTAATTATACAATGTTAGAAGACTTAAAATATAAATATAATACGCTTAATAGTTTTGGTAAGCTCATTGTTATCAATGGTATCATCTTCATAGTTTGTCTCCTGCTTACTGTGTTTAAATTAAGTAGCATAATTAATTATTTTGTATTACCAGCTAATTTTAATGATTTCTTATGGCAGCCATGGTCGATAGTGACCTATGGATTCATTCATGCAGATTTTTGGCATCTTATTTTTAATATGTTGTTTTTGTTTTATCTCTCAAGGACGGCTGTAAATTTATTTAGACCAAAATTAGTTCTCAATGTCTATTTCTTAGGGATTATAGTAGGCGGAATATTATATATGAGTATTGTTAATCTATGGCCTTCAGATTTCTTTGGCGCTTCTGGTAATTTGCGAGGAGCATCTGCAGGTGTTGCAGCTTTGTTATTGTTTGTAGCTGCCTATATGCCTGATACAGAGATTAGACTATTTAATCTCTTTAATAT
>CAZBMY010000201.1:0-4254 GCA_964492855.1 uncultured Flavobacteriaceae bacterium | reverse complement strand
ATCATGTTCTGATGACGATGATAATCCAGTACCTGTAAACGAAGAAGAATTAATCACAAATGTAACATTAACATTTACAAATGATGCAGATATGATGGATGTGGTTGTAATGTCTAGCGTTGCGCCTGATGGGCAAGATGGAACATCTACACAAGAGGTTACAGGTAGCTTTACTTCTGGAGCAACATATTCTTTATCTCTTGCAATAACAAACGCAACTGAGACACCTGCTGATGATGTATTAAACGATGATATTATTCCTGAAGCTGATGAACATTTCTTTTCATATGCAGTGAATACTATTAGTTTAACAATGTCTAGAGACGCTAACGATATAGAAGGCCCTGAAGGAAGTAATTTAGGCGTTAACACAACTTGGGTAGCTGGTATGGCAAGTACAGGAAATGTACAGATTGTATTAACTCATGAACCTGTATCTGTAGATGATTCTAACGAGTTTGGTACTGCAACTGGTGGTGAACAAGATTTTAATATCACATTTACTGGAGTAACCATCCAATAAAACAAATTACATATTCTAATAAAAGCTACTTAATTCAAGTAGCTTTTTTAGTTTTTATAAGATACGTATATATCCACATTAATGTAAATGTTGGTACAATATCTGTAAACGGAAAAGCTTCCTCCACAAAGGAAATGATTCCTGCTATCTTTCCTGTCTTTCCTTTATATAATTTGGTCATTATAAACCCAGATAAAGGTGCCCATATAATATCTGAAAATTCACCAACAAAAGGAATAACAAATGACACATATCCCATAGCATCTAGCAAAAGACTTAAAAGTAATTTGAGGTATTTATTCATTCTAATTTTTAATAATTAAAAGCAATAAGTATTCCATAATACTCTGATTGCTATATTGACAGATTTGAAAACAACTTTTAACGTTTAATTATGAGCCAAAATAAAAGCTACAATGTAGTTTTGTGCGGTCTAATTATTTAAATTTATGCGTGTGCGGTTTGTGTTAATAGCACTAATTATAGTGTTTTTTAGCGTATTTAGTTTTTCTCAAAATAAGAAAACACTTCAGATTGAACGCACTACTATAACACCAAAAATTGATGGTATTCTTAATGACGAAGCATGGAAGAATGCAAAGATAGCCTCTGGTTTTGTCTCTTTTGAGCCCGATATTGGTGTGAAACCTCCTAAGAATGAGCGTACAGAAGTTCGGATAACCTATGACGACCAAGCTATTTATGTTTCGGCTTATTTATATGATGACCCAGATAAGATAATGCGTCAATTTACTAATCGTGATGATTTTGGGCAAACTGATTTCTTTGTTGTGACAATAAATCCAAACAATGATGCACAAAACGATACTAATTTTGTAGTCTTTAGTTCAGGCCAACAGGCTGATGCATTGGTAAATCCTAGTATTGGCGAAGATTTTGGTTGGAATGCTGTATGGACTAGTGCCGTTAAAATTAAAGATGATGGCTGGATTGTTGAGATGAAGATTCCATATAGAGCTTTGCGTTTCGCTGACCAAGAAAACCCTACTTGGGGTATACAATTTTTGCGTCAATTTAGAAGAGACCGTGCTTCTTATTCATGGAATCCAATTGACCCTACAATTGGTAATACAGGTCTATATGAAGGAGAATTAATAGGGTTAAAAAATATTAAACCACCTGTTAGACTTAATTTATATCCATTTACCACTGGTATTGCTAGTTCTTTTGATGGGACAACGGAAACAGATTTAAATTTTGGTTTAGATATAAAATACGGTATTACTGATAACTTTACACTAGACGCTACTTTAGTTCCTGACTTTAGCCAAGTAGGTTTTGATAATTTAGAATTAAATCTTGGTCCTTTTGAACAAACATTTGCAGAACAGCGACAATTTTTCACCGAAGGCGTTGATTTATTCTCCAAAGGTGGATTATTCTTTTCTAGACGTATTGGTAATGCGCCTGTTGGCCAAATAGAGTTAGCAGAAAACGAATCTATAAACAGACCTGGTACGACTAAGGTACTCAATGCTATAAAGGTTTCTGGGCGCACAAAAGATGGATGGGGTGTTGGTATTCTTAACGCAATTACTGAAGAAACAAGAGTAGCTGTTACAGACGATAACGATGAGTTTATACGTGAAGAAGTTATTGAGCCATTTACAAATTATAATGTTCTAGCAATTGACAAGCAGTACAACGGTAATTCTTCAATAAGTCTAATTAACACAAGTGTTCTCAGAGAAGGTGATTTCAGAGATGGTAATGCTACTGCACTAGTAAGTAATTTTCAAAACAAACGCAATACATATAGGATAGATACAGAAGCTCGGGTTAGTCATGTTAACTTTCAGGATGCGGAAGCAGAAACTGGTTTTAGTAGTTTCTTTTTTATAGGGAAAACACACGGCAATTGGCGTTATAGTTTTGACCACAGATTTGCAGACACCAAATATAACATCAACGATTTAGGATTAAATCTACGTAATAATCTAAATAATTTTGGAGCAGATTGGTCTTATGAAATTTTTGAGCCTACTGAAAAATTAAACACCTATCGTATAAATGGTTTTATTAACTACGAGCGATTAGCCAACCCAAATACATTTACAGGACTAAGCACTGGCATTAATTATTTTGCTGTTGCTAAGAAAACCTTAAATGCCTATGGTTTTAATTTTAGGGTTCGACCAGGGAAACAGTTTGACTTTTTTGAATCACGCGATGGACGTCCATTTATTTTTGAAAATTTTGCTCGTGTAGGTGGTTTTATTTCAACAAATTATAACAGACCCTTTGCATACGATATACGAGCATCAGTATCTGCTATTTTCGAAGATGGTAGAGATTTTACATCAGTAGATTTAGATTTTGAACCTCGATATCGTTTTAACGACCATTTTTTACTAGTTCTAAGAGCCAATTATAATAAACGTAAAGGTGAACGTGGTTTTGCAACCATTGAAGATGATGAAACCATATTTGGAGAACGAGATAGACGTCGTGTGACAAGCACAATTTCAGCAAATTACACTTTTAATCCTTTACATACGGTAACATTAAATTTTAGACATAATTGGGATACTGTTGATTATGAATTCGACCTTTTTACGTTATTAAACAACGGGCGATTAACTACTGACTCAGGGTTTAATATAGATAATGTTAGTGATGATCCAAATGTAAACTTTAGTACTTGGAATTTGGATTTGAGTTACTCATGGCAATTTGCGCCCGGTAGTTTTTTAACTGCATTGTATCGTAATCAGTTGTTTAATGTAAGTGACAATGCAACTAACACATTTTCAACAAGTTTAGATAACTTATTACAGCAACCATCATTACATCAAATATCGCTTCGGTTACAGTACTTTATAGATTTTAATGGTATAAAATCTATCTTTAGAAAAAATAATACCAGTAGCTAATTGTTTAGATAGACTTTAAATATTATTTTCACACCCTATGGGAATTATCATTTCAGCTAAACAACTATTTAAAGCATACAAAGATTTAGAAGTTCTTAAAGGTGTTGATATTACTATTAAAGAAAGTGAAATTATTTCTATTGTAGGTGCATCAGGTGCAGGTAAAACAACATTACTTCAAATTCTAGGAACTTTAGATAAACCTGATTATAAATCGGATAGTAAACTGCTCATCAATGAAACTGAAATTGCTACACTAAGTGATAAAGCTATAGCTAAATTCAGAAATACTAATATTGGATTTATCTTTCAATTTCATCAGTTGCTACCTGAGTTTACAGCACTAGAGAATGTGTGTATTCCTGCATTTATAAATAAAACACCAAAGGCTGAAGCAGAAAAACGCGCCAAAGAACTCCTCTCCTATTTAGGATTAAGCGATCGTATACATCACAAACCAAACGCTATGTCTGGTGGAGAACAACAACGCGTTGCTGTTGCAAGAGCTTTAATTAACAATCCTAAAATTATTTTTGCAGATGAACCTTCTGGAAATTTAGATAGCGAATCTGCTGAGCAACTTCACAACCTATTCTTTACACTTAGAAATGAGTTTAAACAAACTTTTGTTATTGTAACACACAACCCAGAATTGGCTAATATGGCTGATAGAAAATTAACTATGGTTGATGGAAATATTGTTGGATAGCTCTATAAAACTAATATAACTGCTATTTTATTTTAAAATCTTTAAAATTAAGAAATGTGCTGTTTTTGGTAGTTTTTCCATCCTCTCTGTAATCAACAGAAAAGAATAAATAAATTTACCTTTTTTAT
>CAZBMY010000200.1:0-4258 GCA_964492855.1 uncultured Flavobacteriaceae bacterium | reverse complement strand
TTAGAATAACTCTACGAGTTATCTCCAGTTCAACAAGCGTTACATCATCATTATTTCTTTAAATGAGCCGATTAAATTTGCTTTATCGCTCAAAATATGATTAAATTTGAGCGATAAACAATAAGAATACAGCTCAAAATGACAAATATTCTCTGGAACTGGTTACTAAAAAACTGGCCTCAATTCACGTACGACAAAGAAAGCCTTACCGAATTAGAGCAAGCTTTTATTCAAAACAGCGGAACCATTGTTGGCGCATTAAAGCACGTTACAAGTGATTCTAAAGATGATTTATTAGTAGAAATATTAAGCAACGAAGCGATGAAGACTTCTGAAATTGAGGGCGAATTCCTCAACAGAGACAGTGTTCAATCTTCCATCAAAAAAAATTTAGGGTTAACTGTTGAAAAACGAAAAGTACCACCTGCCGAATTCGGTATTGCCGAAATGATGGTGGATTTGTATTTAAATTACAACAAACCTTTATCTCACGACCAACTCTTTGAATGGCATAAAATGATTACCAACGGTAGACGTGATTTAACAAATATCGGCTCGTATAGAACACATACAGAACCAATGCAAGTCGTTTCAGGCAGATTAGACCGCCCCAACGTGCATTTTGAAGCACCACCATCAAAAGAAATCCCGCAAGAAATGGAGCAGTTTATTGTGTGGTTTAATGACGTTCATACTAAGAAGAATGAATTAGATATGTTTCCATTGATAAAAGCTGGAATTGCTCATTTATATTTTGTTTGTATTCACCCTTTTGAAGATGGAAATGGAAGAATTGGACGTGCTATTGCAGAAAAATCAATAGCGTTAAGTACCAACAAACCAACGCTCATTTCTTTGTCGTATACCATTGAAGCTAATAAAAAAGATTATTACACTTATTTGGAGAACAATAACAAGACTTTAGAAATCACGAGTTGGCTTACGTATTTTGGAAAAACAATTTTGGATTCACAACAAAACACGCTAAAACAAATTGATTTTCTTATTGAAAAAACAAAGTTTTTTGACCGTTATAGAACTCAGTTAAATGACCGACAATTAAAAGTAGTTAAACGAATTTTTGAAGAAGGTTATACAGGTTTTAAAGGTGGATTAAGCGCAAAAAACTATGTGAAAATTGCCAAAACATCCGAGTCTACAACAACAAGGGATTTAGCAGATTTGGTAAATAAAGAAATATTAAATAAAACTGGTTCATTTAAAGGCACTCGATACTTTTTAAACTTATAAATAAAATTACACCAAAATGGATAAAGGCAATCACTTTCACAAATGCGACTTACAAATGCACACTCCTAGAGATAGGGCTTGGAGCGGTGGTAATTGTATTACTGACCAAGAAAGAACGGAATATGCAGAAAATTTCATTAAAGAATGTAGAGATGCAGGTTTAAACGCTGTTGCAATTACCGACCATCACGATATGGTTTTTTATGAATACATTAAACTAGCATCAGAAAATGAATTACATAGTAATGGTATTCCTATTGCGCCACAAAACAGAATAATAGTTTTTCCTGGGATTGAGTTAACTCTTCACAATCCCCCAATGCAAGGACTACTAATCTTTGATGCAAATTTCCCAAGTGCTTTATTTCCAACAGTTTTAGGAGCTTTATCGATTGCCCAAGCCCCAAAAGCAGAATCAAAAACAATTGAAACCGAAGGTATTCCAACCGCAGTTATTAGTGGAATAAATGCTTTACACACAAAACTCGATGCTACTGATGGTGTTAAAGGGAGGTATGTTTTTATACCTCACATTAGTGAATCTGGACATAAAACATTAATGAGAAAAGGCTTTCACGAAGCATACGCCAAAATGCCTTGCGTAGGTGGATATGTAGACGGAAAATTTGAAGGCGGTGGAGTTGGCTATTTGAAAATTTTAAATGGAGAAGTTGATGCCTATGGTTTTAAATCAATGGCAGTAGTACAAACAAGTGATTATCGTGGAACTGACACTCTTAAGAATATTAATATTGCTACTTGGATTAAATGGAAAGAACCAACCGCAGAAGCATTAAGACAAGCTTTCTTGGCTAAAGAATCCCGTATTAGTCTTGTTGAACCAGACATACCACAAGTTTATATTGAAAAAATAGACGTTACGAATTCGGTTTTTCTATCAAAATTTGACCTTGATTTTAACCCTCAACTTAATTCTATTATTGGAGGACGCGGTTCAGGTAAATCAACCATTTTAGAGTATTTGAGATGGGCACTTTGCGACCAAACAGAAACCTTCGGTAATGATGATGCTAAAACAGAAATCGAAAGAAGACGTAATGCATTAATAGAAAAAACTCTAAAAGCTGTAGATGGTGAAGTACGTGTTTTCTTCGTTGTAAATGGCACAAGACATATCATAAAAAGAAACCCAAATTCTGAAGACGTATTACTTAAAGTTGGCGATAATGAATTTCAAAGTGTTAGACCACAACAAATTCAAGATTTGTTACCTATCCAAGCATATAGCCAAAAACAGCTTAGTAGTATTTCGGTAAGGTCGGATGAGCTAAAAAGATTTATAGAGCGACCAATAGCTAAAGAAATTGAAGTTATTGATGACAACATAGACCAAGCATCAAGGAATGTTAAGTCCGCTTACGAGAAACTATCTAGCACCCGAGCAGTACAAAGAGACTTAAAACAAAATGAACTAGAAATAGACTCTTTCCAAAAGCAAATTAAAGAGCTTCGAGATGGACTAAAAGGTATATCCGAAGAAGACAAAGCGATTATAAATCGAGCTAAATTCTATACCAACGAAAAAAACAGATTTGATGAACTTGTTCTCGAAAACTCTGATATTTCTGCAAACCTTAAATCAGTCAAAGACCTAATTGAAGGCTACAAAGACAATGCTAAGCTAGAAGAGCCTATTGATAATGGAGAAGCCCCTCAATTATTTGAGAACACAGCAATCATAGAATCAGTTGATGCTATCAGAGAAACTAATCTGGGAAGTTTATTAACTCAAATAGACAGTCTTATTACTGAACAAAACACTGCGGAAGCAAACATCAAGAAAGAATACGATGCGTGGGTTGTCTTAAAGGATAAGTTTGAAGAGGATTATAAAAAAGCAAAAGAAAAATCAAGCTCAAGCGCTTCGACACTTGGAGCTATAAAAGAATTAGAAGATAAAATTAAAACGTTAGACCTAACTATAAGGCAAAAAAGGTCTGTTTTATCTGGTCAAGATATGACCTCAGAAAAGTTTGATGAGATATATCAAACATTTATCTCAAGTCAAATTGAGAAAACCCAGATGCTAAAAGAATCCACTGAATTATTTACAGAATTATCAGATGAGCTTATAAAAGCAGATTTTACAAAAACCATAGATGCCGAAAAATTAACCAACGACATTAACAGTATATTTTCTGCATACAGCTTGAATATTCAAAAAGCTAAAGTCGGAAAACTGGCTGAATTAATATCAATCGACAGTAATCCTGTAGTAAAATGGCATCAAGTAATTTTAGAAATTAAAACCCTAACCGAATTTAATTCAACTCCAGAAGCGCAACAGCAGCTTCCCGAGACACCTATACTAGCCAATGCAGAATTTTCAACTGCTAACAAAAGGAAAATATGCGAGTCTTTATCTGGTGATGGATATTTAAGATTGGCAACTTTAATTTTAGACTTCTTACCTAAGTTCTATTACAGAACACATAATCAAATGGGAGATGAAATTCCTTTTGAAGATGCATCGGCAGGACAACAAGCAACAGCGCTTTTAAATGTTCTTTTAAACCAAGATGGTTTCCCTCTTATAATAGACCAACCAGAAGACGATATTGACAATAGGGCTATTGATAAAATCATCAAAAACCTATGGAACTCTAAAAAGAAACGACAAATAATAATTAGCAGTCATAATGCTAATTTGGTTGTCAATGGAGATTCAGAACTCGTTGTATGTTGTGATTATAACGAAACTAGTGAGCAGACTAAAGGACATATTAAATATGAAGGTTCTATAGATTCTAAAGAAATACGTGATGAAATTGTATCTGTAATGGAAGGTGGAGAAAGAGCATTTAAATTAAGAAAAGAAAAATTTGGGTTTTAACAACCATTAATTACCAATGTTAATCCTTATCAATAAAAAAGCGGATGATTCTCTAGATGCAGTTGATAATTTTTAAACTAACCTAAAACTCTTCATTTCAAAAAAATATTTTTACATAGAATTACAGCCTTATAATTTATAACAAATCTAAAT
>CAZBMY010000199.1:1476-4264 GCA_964492855.1 uncultured Flavobacteriaceae bacterium | reverse complement strand
TTCTTTGTTGTCCTTAATGCTGTAAAAGTTTTTAAAGGCCGTAGTATTTTCAATAAAAAATGGGAAGAGAAGAAAATGAAAGAGTTTATGGGAGATAATCATAAGACTTGGGAGTAGATTGCCACTAATCACAAATCATAAAAATATTAAGTAATATTATGAATGTTATAATTATAGAAGACGAAAAGCCATCAGCAAGACGCTTGCAACGTATGTTAAACAGTATTGGGATTAATGCAGAAACGATGTTGCATTCTGTTGAAGAAGCTATAGAATGGTTTGAAACTCATACACATCCAGATTTAATATTTTTAGACATTCAGCTTAGTGATGGATTGTCTTTTGAGATTTTTGAAACGATAGAAATTAAGTCTGCTGTAATTTTTACAACAGCTTATGATGAGTATGCTCTTCAGGCATTTAAGTTAAACAGTATCGATTATTTATTAAAACCAATAGATGATGATGATTTAAAAGTTGCTGTAGAAAAATTTCAGAATAGAACATCACGAAAACAAGCAGTTACTTTAGACTTTAACGATATTAAAAACCTTCTTGTTAATCCTATTGAGCGCGAATATAAAAAACGATTTTCAGTAAAAGTAGGGCAACATCTAAAGTTGATTAATATTGAAGATATTGAATGTATTTATAGCGAAAACAAGGGCACCTATGCTTATACAAAAGAAGGCCGAAATTATTTGCTCGATGTTACATTAGATCAACTAGAAAATGAACTAGAGCCACATGTGTTTTTTAGAATTAGCCGTAAGTTTTATGTAAATATTAATGCTATAAGAGATATGGTAAGTTATACCAACTCAAGATTACAGATAAAGCTAAACACGTTTAAAGAGCAAGATATTATTGTAGCTAGGGAGCGTGTAAAGGATTTTAAAAACTGGTTAGAATAAATCGAAAACATCACCGATAGTATCACCAATGATATCTCCAAAATCATCAAATAGCCCAAACATACCAACGTCTAAAAATAAGTCTAGAAGTAATAAATCTGTTAAATCAGATTCCCATGATTTTTTGGATTTTTTCTTAGCTTCTTTCTGCCAATCCTTATAGTTTTGTTCCTCCTTTTTAGTAATAACCATGGGTTTATTAGAGAAACTCTTTTCTAAGATGATATCATAATCTTTACGTTTCTCTTTATCAGATAAAACATTAAAGGCTTCAATAATAATATCAAATTTTTCTTTGGCTTCTGGCGATTTGTTATTCTCAGGATGATATAACGCTATCTGAGTTCTAAATGCTTTTTTAATGGTATCAAAATCAGCATCTTTGTTAATATTAAGAATGGAGTAGTAGTCAGTTATCATTTTTAAACACTTTATCTATTTGTCAAAGAATGTAAAAAAATGTTACATATTAATTGTCTTCTATTCGATTTTCATCAAAAGCAGAAGGTAAAAGTTTAGGTATAAACTTCACAAACAGTGGTAATAATAGCATACCTCCTGGTAACATAAATATAGCTAAACTCGGGATTGATTTAAAGACATCTAATAGTTGCGTTTGTATTTTCTTTTGTTCTTCTTCAGTGAGGTTTCTGGTGGTAGATTGTGTTAATAATAGCATGGCTTCTTTACTTTGAGATAACTCTTTGAGTAAGCGTTTACTATTCCGCTTTATCAATCGTATTACAATACTGCTACTATTATCATAGAAACTTTGCGCTAGATTTTTTGCACTCAAAAACGCAATATTATCTCTGTTCTTTTCATAAAATAGATTAATGTCATCTATAGATTGTATTAAAATATTAGTTGTGATGTTTAAATCTGTCCGAAGTTTATTAAGGTAAACATATTCTGCTTTGTCAATCTGTTTATCACTCCATGATGCCATACAAACCGTATCTACAATATACATTTTTTCTAAAGGTTCGGTTATCGTTTCTGCAACATTCTCATTTATTCCTTTTTTGTTGTTTTTATGCCCTAAAGAGGCTTCAAATAGTTTTGCTAAATTTTTATCGTATTCTGTTTTATTGGTTTTAGAATCTAATACAGTGAATACGATATGCTCTAAAGTAGATTCAAAGTTTTCGATATACGTTTTTGTGTCTTCTGTAGATGTTAGGTAATGATGATACCCAATAATATCAATAAAAAGAAAGGCATTGATTAAGAAGTAATTAAAGTTTTTGGTTATAATATTATCATCAATATGAATACGTTTGTGAATAATCTGTTCTAATAATACATCTTTTTTTGGCTCGCCAAAAAGCCCAGACAAAAAGGAGCGCTTATGCTCATCAGTTACTTTATAAAAAGCAATAAGACTTTCTATAAACGAGTCTTCATTTTTGTTAGTTTGGTGTATGTAATAGAATGCCGTAATAAGATTAACCTTGCAACGTTCTTCTTCATTAAAATCGATATCCTTAACCAATCCGCAAAGACAAGAGACGTTACTACCATAGATAAATCCGCTCTCTTTTAGGTTATTGTAAAACGCGTTGTGATTGAGTTTTAGTACAGCACTTTGAGGAAGTACAGTTAGTAATTTTTTTACCCAGCCAATTCCAGATGGATTCATGTTTAATTTTTTTATAAAATTAAAAAAGCTACCGTTACAGTAGCTTCTTTAATACAATTATTTAGTTTAGTTATTCTATAATCCCAGCACAACTTACACGTTTTCCAGCAGCACCAGAGGGTTGAGACGTAAAATCATCTGTACCTTGATGTACAATGATTGCTTTCCCTAAAATATCTTTAGAATCATCACCGCAACCGATGCACCATTCATCAGTAGAAAACTCAACAGT
>CAZBMY010000199.1:0-1376 GCA_964492855.1 uncultured Flavobacteriaceae bacterium | reverse complement strand
GTCTTTTCAGAACCTTCAACGACTTCTTCAACTTCAACTTCTTCAACCTCTAATACGTTTTCACTTTTTTTATTGTCTTTACATGCAACTATAAGCACTATGGAAAATAGACATGTAATTAATTTTAATTTTTTCATTATTCTGTGTTTTGCTTTGTAGTAAAGTTAAGCAGATTGACTGTGCTTTGCAAATACTTTAGTCTTGCTTTAGTCAATTTTAAATATTTTAGTTTCCTCAAACGGATTAATTTGAAGTGTTTTCATATCAGTCTCATAAGATTTCCATTGATTATTAAAAAACGCATTGGTTTCACTAATGAGTTCTTTAACGGCATCTTTAGCATGTTTCATCAATGTTGTTTCGGTGGTTGTTAAACCTGTTTGACTGCCATAAATATATCCGCTGGCGGTTCTTAAACGTTGTAATGCGGTAACTTCTGGGTTTCTTGTTATTCCTTGTCGCTTATCTATTTTTCCGAAATATTTATCTAATAAGCTGTCAATAGATTTTACTACAGAATCAGAAGCTTTAATTTGATTTTTATATGCTTCTTTGTCTAATTTCTTTAATTCTGATTTATACTTGGACGCTATGCCTTTACTTTCAATTAATTGTTTAGAAGCATCAGCAAGTGTTTGCGATATGTTTTCTAACTCTTTACCAGCAGCATATACTTCATTAATATTTTTCTGCGATACATTTAGTCTTGGGTCAGATGCAACGGTGATAATAGTTTCAGAAGTTTGGTCGCCGTAATGTAACACAGCTTTATATGTACCTGGTTTTACAGAAACACCACCTGGTTCTCTGGTTGATTTTCTAATTCGCCTCGATGGTCTATCTACGCCCGATTCATCCATAAACCATGTCCAGCGCTGTAGTCCATTTTCTTTAGGAGCTTTCCGTTTAAGTGTACGTATCAAACGTGAGCCGTCATAAAGTTTTAAAGTCAAAGAATCCCACTTTACTTTAGATGCATCTTTTTCAGACTGATCTTCTTTTTTATCAGTTTTAGGTTGGTCTTTCTTATTAAATATATAAGCAAATCGGGCTCCGCCAGATCTATTTTCTCCATGAAACATGGCATCTGCACCAAAACGACTTCCCGTAGGTTGCTGGTATGCTGCTTGATATGCCGTTGGCGGATTAAATAATGTAATATTAGAAGACATTACAGACGTGTTTTTTGCCATTGCTCTCAATGGTCTAATATCATCTAAAACCCAAGCTGCACGACCAAAAGTGCCAATTACTAAATCGTGTTCGCGTGGATGAATCACTAAATCTTTAACCGATGTAGTTGGGAAACCATTTGTCCATTTGGTCCATTTGCTACCAGCATCTATTGATACGTATAAACCGTCATCCGTTCCTAA
>CAZBMY010000198.1:0-4296 GCA_964492855.1 uncultured Flavobacteriaceae bacterium | reverse complement strand
GCTTAAGCCATATTAAGGAGGTTAGTACAAATACCAACGCTAATCCATACAAAAAATATGCTTCGCTTGTATCTTTTTTATAAGTAATACCTGTTTTTAGGGATGTAACCTTAGACACTTCGTTAGTAAAGTACGACATGCTTATAATAACACGTTCTCCTTCTTCTAAATTATCATAAACTTCCTTGTTAAACTGGTCATTTGAATTTTCAAAATAGACGTTATAGGTAGTTTTGTCAAACTTGGCTCTATAGCTTTCATTTTTGGAAACGATTTTAGTACTTGTTTCTTTATTTGGGAGTAATAATTCTGATAGAATTAGTAATCCTGTTATGAAAGGAATAGCAGTTAAGAATTTTATTACTCGTGCATATTTGGTTAGCCTAAATTTCATTGAGTCTAAAATAAAACTTTTTTGAATTTTAAAAATAAAAAAAACCACTTCAATTTTGAAATGGTCTTTATCAATTTTCTAGAATCTAACTTCTACTTTATCATATCGTAACTACGCTTAATAAAGTTAGTCAATTCTTCACCTTTAAGCAGTCCTTGAGATAAACGCGCTAAATCTAAACTCTGATTTATTAAACGCTCTTGTTTCTTTTTGGTTTTAGTGTTTAGAATATCTGTAACTAATTCTGAGTTTGTATTCACGATTAGGTTATACATTTCTGGCATGTTACCCATTCCAAACATTCCGCCACCGCCAGTTTGTTGCATCTCTTTCATACGACGCATAAACTCTGGTTGTGTAATCATAAACGGTGATGCGTCACTATCCATAGCTTCTAGTTGTACCATGAATTTTTCAGACGGTACGACTTCTTTTAATAGGCTTTCTAAAGATGATTTTTCGTCTTCAGATAATTTTGAAATTGTAGTATCATCCTTTTTTATTAAGTTGTCGATGTGGTCTGCATCAACACGTGCAAATGATATGTTTTCTTTAGAAGTTTCTAACTTTTGCATCAAATGCGATACAATAGGTGAGTCTAATAATAAAACCTCATAATCTTTTCCTTTTGCAGCTTCAATATAAGCGTGTTGCGCATCTTTGTCTGAAGCGTAAAGAATAACCATTTTATCATCTTTATCGGTTTGCTTTGCTTTAATAGCATTAGTCAACTCTTCAAATGTGTAATATTTACCATCAACTGTTGGGTATAAAGCAAAAGCATCTGCTTTTTCGAAGAATTTCTCTTCTGAAAGCATTCCGTATTCAATAACGATTTTAATATCATTCCACTTCGCTTCAAAATCCTCACGGTTATTGTTGAATAACGATTTTAATTTATCAGCAACTTTACGAGTGATGTATGATGAAATTTTCTTTACAGCGCCATCAGCCTGAAGGTAAGAACGCGATACGTTAAGAGGAATGTCTGGAGAATCGATTACACCACGAAGCATAGTTAAAAACTCTGGTACAATACCCTCTACATTATCAGTAACAAAAACTTGGTTTTGATACAATTGAATTTTATCCTTCTGAATCTGCATATCTGCAGACATCTTTGGGAAGTATAAAATCCCTGTTAAGTTAAAAGGATAATCCACATTTAAATGAATATTAAATAATGGCTCCTCAAATTGCATTGGATACAACTCACGGTAGAAGTTGTTGTAATCATCTGCCTCTAAGTCTGCTGGTTGCTTAGTCCAAGCAGGGTTTGGGTTATTTATAATATCATCTACAGTAATTTGATTGTGAGGCTCTGTAGTCTCTTTACCCTCTTCGTCTTTTATAGTTTTAGGTTCATGCTCAGGATCATTAATTTCTTTAGTACCAAATTTTATAGGTACAGGCATAAACTTATTATACTTATTTAAAAGCTCTCTAATCTTACTATCCTCTAAAAATTCTGTAGAGTCTTCAGCAATATGTAATATAATTTCTGTACCTCTTTCAGTCTTATCAGATTCTTCTAGTGTAAATTCTGGTGAACCATCACATATCCAATGTGCAGCAATAGTACCATCAGTATGAGATTTGGTGATAATTTCTACTTTATCTGCGACCATAAATGCAGAATAGAACCCTAAACCAAAATGTCCAATTATACCTGAATCTTGAGCAGAATCTTTGTATTTGTCTAAAAACTCTTCAGCTCCTGAGAATGCAACTTGATTAATGTATTTTTCAACTTCTTCAGCTGTCATACCCAAACCTTGGTCTATAATATGCAGTTTTTTTGCATCTTTATCTATTTTAACTTCAATTTGAGGATTGCCATATTCAACTTTAGACTCACCAATATTGGTTAAGTGTTTTAACTTAAGTGTAGCATCTGTGGCATTACTGATTAGCTCACGAAGAAAAATTTCGTGGTCACTATACAAGAATTTTTTAATTAGCGGAAAAATATTTTCTACCGATACATTAATGTTTCCTTTTGTCATGATATTTTTGTTTTGTGTCAGTCCGAATACTAATTATCGAATTGACGTCATTATATTTTCGTTTGGTTAGAGTTAGACAAATAAAATACCAAGTCTATAATTGTGACAAGATGACACCATTTAAATTATTATGCGTGCATAGTGAATATAATTTTCATTCATTCTAAATGGTTAAATTTGTTATTCGCTTTAAAATTAAAATATGTACAATTCAAAGATTACAGGTTTAGGAAAATACGTGCCAGAAAATGTGGTTACTAATAATGACTTAAAAGCATTCATGGATACGAGTGATGAATGGATACAAGAACGTACAGGTATTAAAGAGCGTCGTTGGATAGACCCAAAAACAAGTGATGATACAACATCTCTTATGGGAGCTAAGGCAGCCAAAATTGCAATAGAACGAGCAGGATTAACAAAAGATGATATAGATTTTATTGTTTTTGCAACGTTAAGCCCAGATATGTACTTTCCTGGTGGCGGTGTGCGTGTGCAAGAAATTTTAGAAATGGATACTATAGGTGCTATTGATATTAGAAATCAATGTTCTGGATTTATATATGGGATTTCTGTCGCTGATCAGTTTATAAAAACTGGCATGTATAAAAACGTACTTGTTATAGGAAGTGAAAATCATTCTGGTGGTTTGGAGCGTTCTACAAGAGGCCGTGGCGTTACTGTTATTTTTGGAGATGGAGCAGGAGCTGCAGTTTTGAGTAGAGAAGAGGATACAACAAAAGGTGTTTTGTCAACACATTTACATTCTGAAGGCAAGCATGCTAAAGAATTAGCTCTAGAAGGGCCAAGTACAGGACGTTGGGTAGATGCTATTATGGATGAAAATGACCCAGAAGATGTATCTTATTATCCGTATATGAATGGCCAGTTTGTATTTAAACACGCTGTGGTTAGATTTAGTGAGGCTATAATTGAAGGTTTAACGCAAAATAACCTTCAGAAAGAGGATATAGATATGTTGATTCCGCATCAGGCCAATCTTCGTATCTCACAATTTATACAACGGAAATTTGGCTTAAGTGACGGCCAAGTGTATAACAATATTATGCGTTATGGTAATACCACAGCAGCTTCAATACCAATTGCTCTAACTGAAGCTTGGGAAGACGGAAAAATAAAAGAAGGTGACAATGTAGTTTTAGCTGCTTTTGGTAGTGGTTTTACTTGGGGAAGTGCAATTATTAAATGGTAGGTAATTAGAATTTATAAAAACAAAAAGCCGAAACTCCCCAGTTTCGGCTTTTCAACTATTAACCTAATCAACACTTAATTATAAACAAGCGTTTATAATTTATGATTACTTAAAACTACTTATCATTACTATAGACGTAACAAATCCATTTATATTGCAAAAATTAATAGTATTAACTTCGGTTTAACAAAAAAAATCCAAAAGCGGACAACTTTTGGATTTTTACTATATATAGTTTTTGTTCTTTTATTTTGAAGACTAACTCAAATAACTGTAACATTAACTAGTTGTAAGCTAAGTCGATATATATCAACAAACATTACATTATTATTAGTATTTCAAATAGTGTGCCATATAAAAACCCGAAGTAAATTTTACTTCGGGTTTTCTGTTTAATAGCCTAACACTAACACTAACCATCAACTATTAAGAAAGGCTATTAAAAAAAAATTATAAGAATCCACCTCCAGATTTTTCGTCATTATCACGACGCTTACGAGATTTAGCTCTGTATTTACCACCTCCAAAGCGGTAAGATAAACCAGCGAAAATGGTTTTAAACTCAGGCATAATTTGTGCTTCTTGTATAAATGGGCGTTCACTAAGAATATTTATTTCTTGTGTGTCAAAGACATTATTAAAGTTTAAACTAAATGTTGCTCTATTGTCTTGAAGAAAGCTAT
>CAZBMY010000197.1:0-4337 GCA_964492855.1 uncultured Flavobacteriaceae bacterium | reverse complement strand
ACCAAATACATCCCTCCAAAAACAGCTAAAAAACCAATAATAAAACTTGCAATAGTATAGATTGCAAAAGATGTAAAATCGCCAGATTTTAAAAACACGTGATTTTCATAGGCAAATGTTGAGAACGTAGTAAAACCTCCACAAAACCCCGTAGCTAATAACAGTGTTTGCGATTCTGATAGGCTATCATTTTTTGCTGCTAGTCCAAGAATAATACCAATGAGAAGGCTACCAATAATATTTGCAGCAAATGTACCGTACGGAATGCCATTACCTGAATTATTAAGCCACTTGCCTAGTAAGAATCTAAGTGCACTTCCAAAACCACCACCAATAAAAACGAGTAATATTTGTTTCATTTATTTAATGGCTATATAGATTTCAGTAATCCAATTAGCAGGATTTGGTTGACCTGTTGGGTCAGTGAGATAAACTTCGAGCATTGGTCCATTTTCTATAATTTGAAGGTTGTTATCATCAATATATGTCATGGACTTTTCCCAAGCTTCCTTGAGATTTTTATAATCTCCGTTTAATATTGTCTTAATGGCTTTAAAAGATTCTAATTGGCCAGTTAAAACTTCGGAAGTATTAGTGGTTATTTTAGAAATTGTTGGTACGGCACAAGAGAACATTACTGCATCATTAGCTTCATCCCATTTATGATATATGATAAAAGGTGCGCCAGCCATTCTTATGTTATTACTAATGGCATAGCCTCCTACTTTAGGTAACATCTCTTGCATTTTTTCTTCAAAATTCGACATTTTAGCAGATGTGGTATTGTATAAATAAAAACCGCCACTGTGTTCTGTAATACCATCTATTGTTATAGAATAACGTTTCATATCTTTTTTAATGTCGTCATCTAATAATTCTAAATCTCTCTCAAAATATGGACCAACTAGTTTTTCCATACCTCCCATTAACGTTGTATAGGCTTTAAAACCAAATGGTAAATTTTTTCCAGAGATGGTTCTTTTAACAGTAGTGCTTCCGACCTTATTAGGTGTAAAAGTCCATGTGATATTAGATTTAGGATAATCATCAATTTGCATTTCTTGAGTGATGGATGTATTTATTTCTGTAGCAATAGTCTGCATTGTACCAAAACTATCACCTTCTTTCCAAGAGTAAGCGCCTCCTATACCTTTAGTATTTTCAGGTAGCGAAATTACTATAGTAGAATCTTCTTCCTTCCATGAATTCCATGACTCCCAATTCTTAAAATCGATAACATTATTGTATACTACTGAAACAGGAGCTTTTATGATTTTACTCCGCTCTACTTCAAAAGAATTGGGTTGTACAGCTATATATATAGCTAATCCAATAACAACTATAAGAACCAGAAAAAGGATATATTTTAAGGCTTTCATGAAGGATTGATTTTGGTTATTAACCAAAGATAGCAATTTTATGATATGTCTTTTTAATGTTACATTTGTGTACAACTAAAATTTAATTAAAATGAAATTAAAATCAATATTTAGTATTGCTTTGGTAGCTTTACTATTCTTATCATGTAGCGATGATAAAAAAGAATCAATACCTGTAGAGCAAGAGTTTAGTTATAACGTAGAGCAATTTGCTGATATTAAGATCTTACGTTATAAGATTCCGGGATGGGAAAGCTTGACCTTAAAAGAGCAAAAATTAGTGTATTATTTAACACAAGCAGGTTTAGCTGGACGCGATATTATGTGGGACCAAAATTATCGTCATAATTTGGCTATTAGAGCTGCTTTAGAAAATATATATGTCAATTATTCTGGAGATAAAACAACTGATAACTGGAATGCTTTTGAAGTTTACCTAAAGCGTGTTTGGTTTAGTAATGGCATACATCATCATTACTCAAATGATAAATTAAAGCCTGATTTTGATGAGTCTTATTTTAATGAGTTACTAAAAGCTACTGGTACCAAATTAGATGGTTTAGCTTACAATGCTATTTTTAGTGATAAAGATTCTAAAAAAGTCAACTTAGCCAAAGGTGTTGATAATGTATTAGAATCTGCTGTTAATTTTTATGGACCAGATGTGACAACTTCTGATGTCGAAAACTTCTATAAGCAGAAAAAATCTCCAAACCCTGATAGACCTTTATCTTATGGTTTAAACTCTCAGTTAGTTAAAGAAAATGGCGAATTAAAAGAACGTGTATATAAATCTGGAGGATTATACGGAAGTGCCATTGACGAAATTACAAAGTGGTTAGAAAAAGCAAAAGGAGTAGCAGAAAATGAAGCTCAAGGTAATGCGCTTGGCTTATTAATAGACTATTACAAAACAGGAGATTTACAAACTTGGGACGATTATAATGTGGCTTGGACTGCAGCAACTGATGGCAACGTAGACTACATTAATAGTTTTATAGAAGTCTATAACGATCCTTCTGGCTACAGAGGAAGTTATGAAACTATTGTACAGATTAATGATTTTGATATGTCAAAAAAAATGTCTGTACTATCTGAAAATGCACAATGGTTTGAAGATAATTCTCCGTTAATGGAAGAGCACAAAAAAGATAGCGTTGTTGGTGTTACATATAAAGTGGTAACTGTTGCTGGCGAAGCTGGAGATGCTTCACCCAGCACACCAATAGGCGTAAATTTACCTAATGCAAATTGGATTCGTAAAGAAGTTGGAAGTAAATCTGTATCATTAGGAAATATTATAAACGCATATAATAATGCTGGAAGCACAGGTAGACTAAAAGAATTTGTTCACGATGATGAGGAATTAAAGTTAGAAGAAAAGTATGGTCAGTTGGGAGATAAATTGCATACAGCTTTACACGAAGTAATTGGTCATGCCTCAGGACAACTAAACCCTGGAGTAGGTGAAACTAAAGAAACATTGAAAAAATACGCATCTACTTTAGAAGAAGGGCGTGCAGATTTAGTGGGGCTTTATTATTTATATAACCCTAAATTACAAGAACTAGGATTAGTAGATGATTGGAAATCTGTAGGTAAAGCTGCTTACGATGGCTATATCAGAAATGGTTTAATGACACAATTAATAAGATTAAACCTTGGAGATGATGTCGAAGAAGCACATATGGTAAACAGACAATGGGTGAGTGCTTGGGCTTTTGAAAAAGGAAAAGAAGACAACGTTATTGAAAAAGTAACTAGAGATGGCAAAACCTATTTTAATATTAATGATTACGAAAAATTACACGAACTTTTTGGACAGTTACTACGCGAAACACAACGTATAAAATCTGAAGGCGATTATGCTGCTGTCGAAGCTTTAGTAGAAGGTTACGGTGTAAAAGTAGATCAAACCATACACGCTGAGGTTTTAGAACGTAACAAGCAATTTACATCTGCGCCTTATAGCGGTTTTGTAAACCCTGTTTTAGTTCCAGAAATGGATGATAATGGTGTAATTACAGCCATTAAAGTGACACAGCCAAAAGGTTTCCCTGAGCAAATGTTAGAGTATAGTAAAACCTATAGCTTTTTGCCTGTTAAGAATTGAAAAGTGAAAGTTTTATAAAATATTAATAAGGTTGCTTTAATTTAATTAAAGCAACCTTATTTTATTTACATGTACATAAACTTTACTGCAGCAATCAAACCAATAAACCCAACGAAAGCTAAAAGAATCCAAATAGTACCTTTATAGTACTTTTTGTGAAGTTTTAAATCTTTGCGATACTGAAAGACGATGACCGTTGCAAAAGCAATAAAAAATAATAATCCAAAAACTAATTGACCAGTCGTAAACATCTTCTTATTTTTAATGCAAATTTAAGGATAACAAGATTAATAAACTAAATACACATGCAAGATAAAATTGATGCAGTAAAAGCATTTCATACAGCGTTTAAAATCGGTTACAGAGACACCGCTAAAGCCCATTTAGGAATGGATAAGAATCAACTTCGTTATAAGCTAATGCGAGAAGAAAATGAAGAGTATTTAGAGGCGGCTAATAATAATGACTTAGTTGAGGTAGCCGATGCTTTAGGAGATATGCTTTATATATTATGCGGTACTATTATAGAGCATGGTTTACAGGATAAAATAGAAGAAGTTTTTGAAGAAATTCAACGCAGTAATATGAGTAAGTTGGGAGAAGATGGCGAGCCAATTTATAGAGAAGACGGTAAAGTACTAAAAGGACCTAATTATTTTAAACCAAATATTAAAGATATATTAGAAAAATAGCAGAAAGGGTTCACTTGCTTATCTGAAAGCTAATAGTGGAAATATTAAATAAAAAACTCTGATTGTAATTTAGTATCAATCAGAGTTTTCGTTTTTTTTAACAGCTAACAGCTAACAGCTAACAGCTAACAGCTAACAGCTAACAGCTAACAG
>CAZBMY010000196.1:1253-4365 GCA_964492855.1 uncultured Flavobacteriaceae bacterium | reverse complement strand
GTACTGTTGATGCAAGGGATAGCGGTGAAGGAAGAGTATCTTCAAATGATTCACGCTACTTTATTAACGTAGGCCGTAAAGATGGTTTTGATTGGATGAAGTTAAAAGACTTCTTAAAAGAAAAATTAGAATTAGGCCGTGACGATGTCTTTAAAGTGGATGTAAAAGAAAGTTTTTCTTTCTTTAATACAGAGAAAACAATGCAAGAAAAAGTATTGGCTTTCTTTACAGACTTTAAACACGAAGGACGATTTGTAAACGTAGAAGTTTCTGAAAACAAAGGCAGAAGCGGCGGCGGTCGTAGACGCGATGGTGGAGGCCGCAGAAGAGATGGCGGTGGAGGCCGTAGACGCTCGGATGATAGACGAAGTGAAAGACGCTCTAACGATAGAAATGATAGAAAACCAAGACGTTCTGATGACTCTGGAAACAGAGATGAAAGAAGAGGAAGGCGCTCTAACGACGATAAACCAAGAGGGAGACGTTCTGAAAAATCCAATTTTTCTAGTTCAGACAGACCAAGACGTTCTAGACGATAGATATTAATACGTAATTTATAAAATCTCTATAATTCAAATTATAGAGATTTTATATTTAAAGCAGGATTCTTTGGTTTTGGTAAGATTGTTGTTAATATTACGTCAAAGATATCAAGCTCTTCTGCTATAATGCGTTTTGTTTATTACCTTTACAGAGTTAGCTAAAAAATGAGAAAATACGTACTTCTTATTCTGTGTTTTGTTTCCGTAATTTCATTCGGGCAAGATGCTGATTCCAAAACAGAACCTACTAGAGTCCAAGCGACAATTATTAGCAGCACCACAAAAGCTCCACTTGCAGAAGTCAATATCGTTAACCTTAACCAAGTTATAGGAACGACTACTGATGATGAAGGTGTCTTTGATATTAAAGCACAAGTAAACGACACCTTACATTTATCGTACTTAGGCTACAAATCTATAAAAGTGCGTGTAACCAATGACTGGATTAAGTTTGGTAATACTGAAATTGAAATGACTGACGAAGCACTGGCTTTAGAGGAAGTTGTAGTTAATCAATTAAAACTTACTGGGTATCTAGAAATTGATATTCAGCAAATTCCTATAAGAACAAATAATCGTTATCGTATTTCTGGTATACCTAATCAAGGCTATGAAGGTGGTCAAACCAATGTGGTTAACAAAGTTTTAGGTGCCATTTTTAACCCTGCAGATTTCCTGTATAAGATGTTTGGCAAAAAGCCAAACCAAATGCGAAAGCTTAAGGAAATGAAAAAGAATGACGAAATTAGAGATCAATTGTCTAAGCGTTTTGATCGCGAAATGTTAACAGTACTTCTCCAAGTCGACAAATATGATTTGGATGAAATTGTAAATCAATGTAATTATTCTGTCGATTTTATTCGTACAGCTAACGACCTACAAGTCCTAGATGCCATAAGTGAATGTTATGAGGAATATAAAGTCCTCAACAGAAACAACACGCGCAAGCGTGATAAGCGTAAAACACAACCTTAGTGTTGTGAATGCAAGGCTACCCTATTTCCTTCAGAATCTATAAAAACGCCCATAAAACCGTGCTCGTCTGAGATTTTGGTTTTTTCTTGATAGATTTTTCCGCCAGCGGCTTCTACTCTATCAATTTCCGTTTTTACATCTTCAGATATAAAATAAACCAAAGTACCTTCTTGACTTGGCACATAAGACTCTTGCTGAATTAAAGAACCAGATACGCCATGCGCTTCAGGCTTATTAGGAAACCACCCCATGAGTACCCCTCCAAAATCCATAACATTAATATCTATTTCAAATACGTTTTCATAAAATGCTTTCGCACGATTCATATCACTCACAGGAATTTCAAACCAACCAATCATAAGTTTAATATTTAAGTGTTATTAAAATTACAAAAAAATTAAATTTCAGATTTATAACGTTCTACAATGGCATCATAGTTTTTGATTGTTTTCTTAATCCAATCAAAACGTTTTTCTATTAATTCATCTTCTGATAATTGCCAGTTAATATCTGATTTTCGCAATTTAGAAGTCACATGTTGAAGAATAATAGCTGCAGAAACAGAGATATTAAGACTCTCGGTAAAGCCAACCATAGGAATCTTTAAAAAACTATCGGCATGAGTAATAGCATAATCCGATAAGCCTTCGGTTTCGCGACCAAAGAAAAAACAAGATTTTTTAGAAATGTCAAAATCCATTAATTCACAGTCATTAGTATGTGGTGTGGTTGCCACAATTTGATAGCCTTTAGATTTTAAGCTATCAATACAAGACTTTACACTATTATAGCGGTTAAGGTCTACCCATTTTTGAGCACCCATAGCTATTTCTCGGTCAATCCGTTTAGAGTTTACTTCTTCAATAACATTGACTTCTTGTATACCAAATACATCACAAGTTCGTATTACAGCACTTGTATTATGTAATTGATACACATCTTCGGTAGCTACTGTAAAATGCTTAGTGCGTTGCGGCAAAACCGAATTAAATCGATGTATGCGATTTTCGGTAAGATAACCTTCAAGGTAATTTAAAAGTTTTAAATCATTCATTACTCAAAAGTAAAAAATATATAGTCATCAGATAGTTTCATTACTTTTGAATTATGAAGACACATATTGTTGTATTAACTGGTGCTGGCATAAGTGCTGAAAGCGGAATAAATACCTTTAGAGATGCTGACGGACTCTGGGAAGGTCATGATGTTATGGAAGTCGCTTCTCCGCAGGGTTTTAAAACTAATCCTGAACTAGTTTTGGATTTTTATAACCAGCGAAGACAACAGCTTAAAAATGTAAAGCCCAATACTGCTCATATCGCATTAGCTGAGTTAGAGAAAACATATAAAGTATCAATAGTTACACAAAATGTAGATGATTTACACGAGCGTGCCGGTAGTAGTAACGTATTACATCTACACGGCGAATTACGTAAAGTACGTAGCACAGGAAATCCATCAAATATAAAAGTTCGGGAGGAGGATATTTATCTGGGAGACTTATGCGATAATGGTTATCAACTTAGACCACATATTGTTTGGTTTGGTGAAGATGTACCTATGATAGAAAAAGCAGTTTCAATTTGTGAAACTGC
>CAZBMY010000196.1:0-1153 GCA_964492855.1 uncultured Flavobacteriaceae bacterium | reverse complement strand
GCTCCTGTTTCCAAAACTATTTGTACATAAGTCACTTTACCTGGTTCTACATCAATTTGAAATTTCTCCGCCTTTTCTTTAGATTTTTTGCCTCCAAACTGCACAGATACAATATGACTGCCTGGTGCTACCTCATGCATAGAATAACGTTTGTTATTTAGTTTACAAACAAATTCTTCATCAATAAACGTTTTAAAGGCAGCTGCAGAACCATAAAAACCAGTTTTTCTAATAAAACAAATAGTTCCTGTTTCTGTAGAGACAGTATCTTTAGCAACTACAGAGGCTAACTCTTCTTGTCCGTAAACACATGCTTGAGAAATAAATAAACAAGCAATTAAAAAAAGTTTTAAATTTTTCATTATTGTTAATTATAGTTTTAGTGCTCAAATATAATATTGATTTTTAATTAACAATTAAAATTTGGACCAAAAGTTAGTCATTATCAGACAACTGAAAAAAGGCATTCACAGGTTTACTAAAAACTATGGATAGTTTTAACGCTAAAACTGTGGAGGGCACATACCTATTGGCTTCAATTGAGTTAATTGTTTGACGTGAAACCTCGATTTTTTTAGCTAAATCATCTTGTGTTAAGTTCAAAATAGCGCGTTCTACTTTTATAGTGTTTTTCATTATCTGTAACGCTTTAAAGTATGATAAAACCCCAATTGAATTAAGAACATAAAGCTTAACAATTGGAAATCGCCTAACTCTTTGTAAGCTTCACCACCCGAATGCACTATATTAGAAACTCCAAACTCAACATAAGGCATTATTATAGCATAAAGAACACCTATAATAAAAGCAATAGCATAAGATTGAGCTCGTATGGCAATAGTCATTTCATCCTCTTCCGTATCTCGTGATAAGGAGATGCACAATAGACCAATAATAAATACTTTTCTTCCAATACCTCTTATAAAATCAGCATATTCAGGAAATTGATTCCTCACAAAAAATAGCACAAATGCTAAAATTACTAACACTACTCCAATCCATTTAAAGGACGTTGGTAATCTAAAATCTAATACCTTCTTTATACGATGACGTTCGCATTCTACAAAATTCTTTCCACTCATAATTGACAAATTTATTTTATATTAAGTAAAATAATTTTTACTATATGTCAAATATACTTTACATTTTGTAA
>CAZBMY010000195.1:0-4429 GCA_964492855.1 uncultured Flavobacteriaceae bacterium | reverse complement strand
GCAAGTATACCACCAGACACCCTATGAAATACACCTCCAAATCTATTTTGAATTAAGGACTTTAAATCGCCTTCTACAAAACGATAAGCAAACTCTCCAAATAGTGGTAAAGACATTATTGAAGCCCAAAGGGTAAATCTATCTAATGTTAGAATATTAAAGGCAGTTTCTCCTAAAACTAATCTAGGTATTGGTGTAGTGCCACCGGTACCTAAGACGAATAGTATGGTAATGGAAAGCCCGAAAAATAGATAGCGTTTGCTATAGTATCTATAAAAAACATATGGCAATAATACCAAAAGAATACCCCAAGGAATTAAAAAGAAAACCAACCCTGATGAAGAAACTTCAATAAAATTATCTCTTGAACCATGAGGAATAGGCACTTGTGTAATAGGATTATTCTTAGAGTTTATCCAATAGGGTAGAATGCATCCAATAATAATGATTAAGGAAAGCGCGCCAAAGCTTATAATCCTTTTAAAGAGTTTGAAAAAACTGTAAATAAAAGCTTTTATTGTAACGGCTTTTATTGTCCCTTTTTTTTCTTTAGCCTTATCCATAATAACCATTCCAATTAATGGAAAGATGAAAAATACCATCCCGAAAATTGGGGTAACATGATGTGACGTAACTGTGACTGCAATCAGTGACAAGGACGTAACTAAATAACGCAACTTGCCTATTTTTAGCCATAAATATATTTCGGGTAAAGCGTGCATGAGTATAGATATGCCAATAATGCTTGGTAACTGTCCGAAAATATGAAGTGTCTCTACAAAAGAAGATGAAAAAACAGCAAGTATAGCTGCATATCCTGCAACCTTTCTATTTGATGAAATAAGTAGTGAAAATCGATAAACACCAGTTATAAATAAGATTATTCCAATTATTGCTACTGTGAACATACCAAACTTTAATCCACCAATAAAAGACAATGCTGCAATAGACTGATGCACTAAAGGAGGATAGCTCATTACAGTAAACCCTGTATACCATTTTGGATTCCAAGGTTCAAACCAATTGTTAGCGTAGTGGTCCGCAAAGAATAAATGGATTAATGCATCATAAGTGGTTTCTAATGTGAAAAATATAGAAGTACCATGAAAAGCTAATCCGATGAGTATAGCAACTATTAAGTATTTATTTGTTGTGTTTTTCACTAAATATTTTATTCCTTAAATCAATAATGTAAAGATATATAAATAAGAAAGGTAGTTGATTTTTAATCATCTATACCATTTTACCTTTCGTCTATACTTAAAAGTGCTTTGGTCTAAAATAAAGGTTTTGAAAACACTATAAAAGTACTTTTGAGTGTAATTAAAACAAATTAGTATGAAGATTTTAGCGATAGATGATCAGCAATTAGTTCTACTTCCATTACAAAAAAGATTAATGGATTTAGGATATGAAGTCAAAATAGAAACAGACGCTTCAAATAGTCTTAGAACATATGATGAGTTTAATCCGGATTTAGTTATTGTGGATTTAAATATGCCAAACATCTCAGGTTTTGAAGTTATTAAGCATATAAGAGTCGAAAGAGCTTCTCAGACACCAATAATGATGTTATCTGGAAATACCAAAGACGAATCTATTACAGCAGCTTTTGAATTAGGAGTCAACGATTATATGAAAAAACCATTAAGTCT
This sequence comes from uncultured Flavobacteriaceae bacterium, assembly GCA_964492855.1. GTDB lineage: Bacteria > Bacteroidota > Bacteroidia > Flavobacteriales > Flavobacteriaceae > Winogradskyella. Next base: position 2,774 of record CAZBMY010000195.1, on the reverse strand, counting down.
TGGAGAAATATGCGCAAGAGTCAAAAACTTAATAGGTGCGCCACAAATAAAAAATAAACCAGTTACAGACTCTAATGTGATGATTCAGCAACGATGCGTTGGGGTTGTTATTCCTTGTTATAATGAAGAAGAGCGATTGTTAAGTCAAGAATTTTTAGATTTTGTAAACACAAATTCGGGTTACCATCTTTGTTTTGTTAATGACGGTAGTAAAGATAAGACGTTAAGTGTTCTTAAGAATTTGCAAAAAGGCAGAGAAGACTATATTACTGTGTATGATTGTGAGAAGAATGGAGGTAAAGCTGAAGCAGTAAGACGAGGTATGTTACATATGGCTACTAAATCAGATTTAGATTATATAGGCTTTCTAGATGCTGATTTATCAACAGACTTAGCAGATTTTGATGACCTAGTTAAAACTATTGAGTCATCAGATTTTAAAATTGTCAGTGGTTCTCGTATTTCTAGAATGGGAGCAAATATTACAAAAGAATCTGCTCGTAAGATTATCAGTTTAACTATCAATTTTATTATTAGAAAGATTTTATCCATGGAATTTAAAGATACTCAATGTGGAGCTAAGATTTTTCGTAAAGATGTTATAGATGTAGCCTTCAGTAAAAAGTTTGTTACGCAATGGATATTTGATGTTGAAATTTTTAAAAGGATGACAATTAATTTTGGACTGAACAAAGCCAAAACAATGTTGTGCGAACAACCATTAAAAAGATGGATACATGCCGATGGGTCTAAATTATCTATGAAAGATTCAGTAAAAATAATTTTTCAATTAGCTCAAATAGCTTGGGTGTATAGAAATAAAAAAGAACATGTTAAATATGAAAACAAAATTGAATTAGATATCGTATAAACATTAAGAAAATGAAAATAGGAATCATAATTATTTTTAGGAATAATATGGCAGAAATAAGTGTTGAGGCGATATCTAATAGTTTAATAACATCAAGTGATTTGGTCGTGTGCTTGGTAGATAACCAAAGTAAAGATGGGACATTAGAAAAACTAAAAGAAATTAGAGAAAACCTAACAAATGTGGAGCTTGTTGAAATTAAAAAACAAAGTTCTCTAGAGACTGCTAAAAGAGCTGGAGCTCGTTTTATGTATAGCAACTATGATTTAAAGCATTTAGGGTTCATTGATTCAAATTCTGTTAATAGGCATAACTTAGATGTAAATGAAGTAATAGCTTTGATTTGTAATAGTAAAGATGCTATTCTTGCTCTTAAAAAAGAACTGAAACAACAACCAGCAAGATATACATTGTTTAAAAGTATCTTTTCTGTTTTAGATTTTCTTAAACGGAATCATCTCAATAATTCATCTGACAACACATTTTTGTCAGCAACCTAAAAAAGAAAAAACATGGAGGCATATCCAATAAAATTTAAACCCATTTTAAAAGAGAAAATTTGGGGAGGCCAAAAATTAAATCATCTGTATAAAAAAAAATCTATCTCTGCTAATCTAGGCGAGAGTTGGGAAATATCAGGTGTAAAAGACAATATATCAATTGTTTCTAATGGTATTTACAAGGGTAAGTCATTAAATGACTTAATTAAAGCTTATAATGAAGATTTTCTTGGTTTAGAAAATGTTAAAAAATATGGTGAAAATTTCCCATTACTGATTAAATATTTAGATGCAAACACAAATTTATCTGTTCAAGTCCATCCAGATGATGAGATGGCAAAAAAATATCATAACTCATTTGGCAAAACTGAAATGTGGTATGTAATGGATAGTGAAGAAGATGCTGAAATTATTGTCGGACTCAAAAATGAAGATTTAGACAAGAATAAATTAAGTGCTATTACTGGTGATAATGTTGGTGAGATATTTAACACTGTAAAGGTCAAAAAAGGAGATAGTTATTTTATTCCAGCAGGAAAAGTTCATGCTATTGGAGCTGGAGTTGTTGTAGCTGAAATTCAGCAAACGAGTGATATTACCTATCGTGTTTACGATTGGGATAGAAAGGATAATAATGGGCAAAAAAGGGAGTTGCATACAGATTTAGCTCAAAAAGCTACAAAAGTATTCCCTTCTACAGGGATGAGTTCTTATAATACTGACGCAGATACTACGGCAAATTTGGTGAATTGTAATTATTTTACCACCAATATTATTACGGTCAATGAGATTGAACTTAAAGATTATACTGGCTTAGATTCTTTTGTAATTTATATGTGTGTGGAAGGTGTAGCCGAAGTTTGTGTTGGTGTAACCACGGAAATTGTCTCAGCAGGAGAAACTCTCTTGATTCCTGCCTCTTGTGAGAGAGTCAAAATTAATTCTAAATATTCTAAATTATTAGAAGTGTATATAGATTAAAATTTAATTAACAACTCATATCCGCAATAATTTTCCATTCGTCATTAATCTTTTTGAAGATAACGATGAATACGCCATTAGCATCGCCAACTTCTCTTTTTAAATGATATTCGCCCATAACCCAGAAATTATCATTTTCTATTCGCGAAATATCATTAATTACAAAGTTAAGTGTTCCAGTTTCTGCTTTTGTAGGGTAACCACGTTTGTAATTATCCAATGTGTTTTGCCATCCTTTTGTGAGTCCGTTGCTGCCATAAAATTTTAATGAGTCGCTTTTCCAATAACCTTGCATAAAATCTTCTAAGTCACCATTATTCCAGGCAATTTCTTGGTCTTTCATGACTTTAAGAATAGCTGTTTTTGCAGTGTCATAGTCAGTAGATTCTACAACAGTAACATCGCCGACATCGGCTCTAACA
>CAZBMY010000194.1:2747-4448 GCA_964492855.1 uncultured Flavobacteriaceae bacterium | reverse complement strand
CTAGAAAACGCATTGTTTTCTATAAATAAACTAGAATTACCATGACCTAAGCATAAAAACAAAACATCTACATCTGTAGTAATAGTATTCGTAAAATTGAGGCCAGTTTCGCCTATTAAATCTTGATGAATACTATATATTTTGTTACCAGCGTTTGAAGTGCTATAAACAAAGTTTAACGCTACATTAGGGTGGTGTACTAATAATCGTATTAATTCTCCAGCAGTATAACCAGCTCCTCCAATGATTCCTACTTGTATCATATTTCCGAGTTTATATGTTGATATATTTTATTCTGATTACCTAAAATCTTTATAAACCCTTTTGCATCGTCAGCACTCCATGCCGTATTTACCTCCCCATAACTTCCGAACTTTGCGCTCATTAAATCGTGTTTAGAAATTATGCCGTCTAATGAGAAATGGTAAGGTTTTAAAGAGACAATAACATCCCCACTTACATTGTTTTGACTGTTCTGTAAAAAGGCTTCAATGTCTCGCATTACAGGGTCTAAGTATTGCCCTTCATGTAGGTGCATACCATAAAAACTTGAGAGATATTCTTTGTGCTGTAGTTGCCATTTAGTTAACGTATGTTTTTCTAAAAGATGATGCGCTTTTATGAGTATTAGAGCAGCAGCAGCTTCAAAACCAACACGTCCTTTTATGCCTACGATAGTATCGCCGACATGTATATCTCTTCCTATAGCATATTTAGAAGCTATAGTATTTAACGCTTCGATGTTTACTTCTGCAGCCTTCATTTTACCATTAAGACCAACAAATTCCCCATTTTTAAAAGTTAAGGTTATTTTTTCACCGTCTGTTTGTTCTAACTGTGAAGGATAAGCTTCGTTTGGTAAGGGTTTTTCTGAAGTTAAGGTTTCTGATCCTCCAACGCTAGTTCCCCAAAGGCCTTTGTTTACAGAATATTTTGCTTTTTCCCAAGACATGTCAATCCCATTGCCTTTTAGATATTCTATTTCTTGTTCTCTAGTTAATTTTTTATCTCTAATTGGCGTAATTATTTTGATATTTGGCGCTAGAGTTTGAAAAATCATATCAAAACGTACTTGATCATTACCTGCGCCAGTACTTCCATGTGCTATATATTCAGCATTTATACTTTTGGCATATTCAATAATTTCGATAGCTTGTATAATTCTTTCTGCACTTACTGATAGCGGATACGTATTGTTTTTTAAGACATTCCCAAAAATTAAATACTTAACAACTTTACTATAGAAGGTGTTAACTGCATCAATATTCTTATAGGTAGAAACACCCATTTTATAGGCATTTTGTTCTATTTTAGAAATTTCGTTTTGGCTAAAACCTCCAGTATTTACACTTACTGCGTGTACATCATATTCTTTGGATAGACTTACAGCACAATATGAAGTATCTAATCCTCCGCTGTAAGCAATAACTAATTTTTTCATTTTCTATTTTTTTTTGAAAACCTGATTTGTTTTATGTTTTTTAATCGTGTCCAAACCTTCTTATCGTATGTATGTGTTTTTGTCTTTTCTTCCGAATTAGGGTCATACAACATGCCAGTACAAAAACACATCTTCTGTTCGGCCCTCTGTAAGACATCATAATTAATACAAGACTGGCAGCCATTCCAGAATGATTGATCATCTGTTAACTCAGAAAAAGTTACAGGTCTATAACCTAAATCACTATTCATTTTCATAAC
>CAZBMY010000194.1:0-2647 GCA_964492855.1 uncultured Flavobacteriaceae bacterium | reverse complement strand
GCTTCAGATCGTTTTGCAATCCCTGTTCCTCTGATTTTTGCAGCAACAGAAATAGTTTCGCAAATAGCTTTAGCATAGCTACTATGTGATTTATTTGCAATAATGATTTTCATTACTATTAATTTAATGTTGTATGTAATCTGTTGAATTTCGTTTGTGAAACGAAAAATCAATTATTCTTTTTAAGGTTTTTGAAAGAGGAATTGGACACACCTAGAATTCCGTAAAATAGAAGATACCCTTACGGGCGACGAAAAACAGAACGGCGTACAAAAACAGTAGTGTTATTAAGAATAACAAAATTGTAATGAGTAAATAAAAATTTGAAAGTGTACATTGAAAATAAAATAAGGTGTGAATTTCTGAGCTAATAGTTTAGATACTAACAGCGACAGCGGAGAGCTGAATCAGAAAAAAGCCTATATATTTTATTTTTTAACATGGTACAAACTTATAAAAAAAATAATACAAAGCATACTGTATTTAAATTTTTATGCAAATACACAATTAATTAACCTTAAATATGAATCTAAGATAAATTAGATGTTTTTATTTTTAATCTAGATTATCTTAACTTCGGAAAATCTGAAGGATTACTTTCACTTAGTAGATTATAAACAGCTTCAAAAATATCTTCTACAGAAGGTTTAGAGAAATAATCACCATCAGTTCCATAAGCAGGTCTATGCGGTTGTGCTGCTAATGTTTTTGGTTGACTATCTAAATGTTTATATGCATTTTGCTTATTTAAGATTTCGTCTAAAATATACGCAGAAGCACCACCAGAAACATCTTCATCAATAACCATCAAACGATTAGTCTTAGCGATACTTTTTACAATGTCATGGTTTAAGTCAAATGGCAATAACGATTGTACATCAATAATTTCTGCATCTATACCGACTTCCTGTAATTCCTTAGCAGCTTGTTCTACTAATCGTAGGGTAGAGCCGTAAGAGACTAATGTAATATCATCACCTTCTTTTATTGTTTCCACAACGCCTAAAGGTGTTTTGAACTCTCCAATATTATTAGGCATTTTTTCTTTTAAACGGTAACCGTTAAGACATTCTACAATCAATGCAGGTTCGTCGCTATCTAGTAGTGTATTGTAAAATCCTGCAGCTTTAGTCATGTTTCTAGGAACTAAAACATGAATTCCTCTAATAAGATTTAATACACCTCCCATTTGAGAACCAGAGTGCCAAATGCCTTCTAGTCGGTGTCCTCTTGTTCTAACTATCAGTGGGGCTTTTTGACGTCCTTTTGTACGGTATTGTAAAGTCGCCAAATCATCACTCATAATTTGAAGAGCGTAGAGGATATAATCTAAATACTGAATTTCTGCAATAGGACGTAGGCCACGCATAGCCATACCAATACCTTGTCCTAAGATAGTAGCTTCTCTAATACCTGTGTCTGACACACGTAACTCTCCAAATTTTTCTTGTAAACCTTCTAATCCTTGGTTAACATCTCCGATATGACCAGCGTCTTCGCCAAATACTAGAGCTTCGGGGTAATTAGAAAAAATGGCATCAAAATTTTCTCTTAAAATAACGCGTCCGTCTACATCTTCAGCATCTGCGTTGTAAGTCGGTATGACTTCGGCCTGATTGGTTGCTTTTTTATTAGATTGACTATGTAAATAAGAGCTGTATTTTGGTTGAATAGCTTCTATGTAATTGTTTATCCAATTTTGGAGCTCAACTTTTTCGTTTGATTGTTCTGAAACAAGATAACGAAGTGCTTTTCGAGTAGTAGATAAAATATCTTTTCTTAATGGCTCATCTATAGCAGCTAAGTCATTTTTTAGTTTATTAATAAACACAGCATTAGAACTACTTTGAGCAACACGCTCTAGTAATGCAACCGCCTCTTCTTTTTCAGCTTTTAATGGATTTATAAATGCAGACCAAGCGGCTTTTTTACCATCTCTTACAGACTTTTTGATATCTTTTTCTAAAGCAGATAACTCCTCATCTGTAGCAATATTATTTTCTATAACCCATTGACGCATTTGCGAGTTACAGTCATACTCGGCTTCCCAAGCTAATCTCTCTGCATCTTTATAGCGCTCATGTGAACCAGACGTTGAGTGCCCCTGAGGTTGAGTTAGCTCTCTAACATGTATCATAACTGGTACATGCTCTTTACGTGCAACTTGTGCAGCACGTTGATACGTATCTATAAGCTCTGCGTAGTTCCATCCATTTACACGGAAAATTTCATAGCCGTTGTTATCTTTATCACGCTGAAATCCTTTAAGAATTTCAGAAATATTTTCTTTAGTGGTTTGATGTCTTGCATGTACTGAAATACCATAATCATCATCCCAAACACTTATAACCATAGGCACTTGTAATACACCAGCAGCATTGATGGTTTCAAAAAATAACCCTTCGCTAGTACTTGCATTACCAATAGTTCCCCAAGCGACTTCATTTCCTTTTTTTGAGAAATTTGTACTATCTATACCATCTACATTTCTGTATATTTTTGAAGCTTGAGCTAGACCTAATAATCTAGGCATTTGTCCAGCAGTAGGAGAGATGTCTGCACTAGAGTTTTTTTGCTCAGTAAGATTTTTCCAATTTCCGTTTTCGTCTAAACTATGTGTTGCAAAATGCCCACCCATTTGACGACC
>CAZBMY010000193.1:2634-4491 GCA_964492855.1 uncultured Flavobacteriaceae bacterium | reverse complement strand
TTATAAGCTTATCTCCTTTTTCTAATCCGGCAATGTATGCGGAAGACCCTATTGTAGTATTACTAACAATAGTTTGATTTCGTAACCGTAACCCAAATGCTACCTTATCATCGTTTTGCTTTAACGCTACGCCAACAGTTGCAAATAAACGCTCGTAATCTGGCATTTTGCTCTTATAGATATAATTATTAAAGAACGTATCTCCAAACTCTTCTCCCGCATAAGCATTTAGTGTTTGGTGTAAATCATTTACTGTATAGGTTTTAAAAGGCTTTCCGTAGTTCTCCCAAACGAGTTTCATATAATCATCGAGATTAAGGTTTTCTGCTCTTAAAGATAAATCTAAAGCCAAACCAAGCATACTTCCGTATGAATAATATGAAATAAATGTATTACTACGATTAACATCATCTACCGAACGTGCGGCATCTACAAATGGCGCCTGAAAACTCATTTCTATAGGATTAAAAAACTGACGCCCAGGAGAATTCCAAACATAATTAAATGTTCCTGTTAATCCTTTTATATAATCTTCAGGCTCTATTAATCCTGCTCTCGTCATAGTTAAATCATCATAATAGCTTGTAAACCCTTCTGCAAACCAAAGCTCACCACTCATATTTGCAGCTTCAAAATCAAAAGGCTCTAAACTAGATGGGCGAATACGCTCCACATTCCAGCAATGAAAAAACTCATGAGATACCGTTCCCATATTTCGTTGCATACCTCCATTTGCTAAGCTACGTGTACTTGTTACTATTGTAGAATTGCGGTGCTCCATACCATCACCTGTAGCATTTGGAATATAACAGCCTAAAAACACATATTCCCCATAATCATATTTTGGTAACTCTCCGAAAATTGCTTTTTGCTGAAGTACAACTTTTTTTACGCCCTCAAAATAGTCATCAAATTCAGTTGCTGTACCGTTATGATGTAGTGCAAACTTTACCGTTTGGTCATCTACTCTAAATGAGCGCACCATATGGTTACTAATCTCTGTTGGACTATCCATAAAATACTGCAAATCTTTTGCATAGAATCTATTCCCTTTAACTGGTTTTAGCTGTGTGGCAACTTTCCAGTTTAAGTCATTTCTTGTATTAAAAGTAATTTCTATCTCATTATTGGCTAAACTCGGCGCATACATAAATGTCGCAGGCATGTTAAGGTGAGCATGCGTTTCATCTACTTGTGCATAGGTCCCATCACCATGATTTGCATATAACGTATAACTTACATTTACAGTGCCATCGTGTCCAGAAACTAACCACGAATACGGGTCTGGACGTTTTACATCTAACGCATTGCCTTTACTATCTGTCACGTTTACATTGTAAACATTTTTTGCAAACTCATGAATTGCATAACGTCCTGGTGATGTGCGTGACATTCTAACCTCTACCTCATCATCTACTAATCCCGAGAATACAGCTGTAATTTCTGCTTCATGATGCGAGGCATTCTCAAAAGAGATTGTATAATTTGAAGAACTAGGAGTGTTCGCTTTATTAGACTGTTTTTCTGAGTCTTTACAACTACATAAGCATAGTGCAAAAAGAGCTATAAGTATACGTTTCATAATGCAAAATTTATGCATCTAATATACTGTTTTTGAAATGTTTTATTTCTGAGTATACTCTAAAATATCACTAGGTTGACAATCTAGCGCTTTGCAAATGGCTTCTAAAGTCGAAAATCGAATAGCTCTAGCTTTTCCTGATTTTAATATAGAAAGATTAGCCGTAGTTATACCAATGATTTCGGCAAGTTCTTTGCTTTTCATATTACGCTTTACGAGCATTACATCTAAATTTACTTTTATAGGCATAGCTTAGATGGTTAGGTCGTTTTCTT
>CAZBMY010000193.1:0-2534 GCA_964492855.1 uncultured Flavobacteriaceae bacterium | reverse complement strand
ATCGTTTTCCTCTTTTATAGCCTTAGTATCTCTAAGAACCGTACTCATTAGCATTAAAAGCAAACCTATGGCTATTATAAATAAATAGACCAGCGTTTTTTCACTTAAGCCAATTGAAAATCTGAATTTAAAAAACACATCACTTACCATACTAACACACCATGCAGAAACTCCTGTAATAACCATAAGTTTTCCGGAAGCGGATAGTACTTTTATAAGTTCATTATTATAAAAATCTTTTTTTAAAAACAATTTTATAGCATTTCTCAAATTCCAAAGTGCCTTAATAAAAATAGCATAAACCCCAAGCCTTAAGATGGTATAAACATAAAGCATCGTTTCGGTTTTAAAATTGATTACATCTACACTTACATTAACAAAATCCTGTTTTATACCAAAGAGAAGCATTACGAAAAAGAAAATCCCTAAACCAATACCAATTAGAAGAAGGAAAATAATAACATTTAATATTGAATAAAGTGTTCTTGCAGAGTTCATAATTATTGTTTAACGATAACAAATATATGAAAATTATTGAAAAACAATAATTTTTTTTTAATAAATAGATAATTTCGTAATCTTTTATTGCTTTGTATCTTTGACCTATGCTACCCAAAAAGTTATATAAAAAATTAGAAGATAGAAAGACTAATAACGCCTTTAGACAACTTGGCTCTACAAATAACTTAATTGATTTTTCTTCTAACGATTATCTAGGGTTCTCAAAATCTGAAACCATTTTTGAGAATACAAAGGCTTTTCTTGGTTCAAATAATTTTAATGCAAATGGCGCTACAGGTTCCCGTCTATTATCAGGTAATCATAAGCATTACAAACAACTAGAAGAAACGCTTTGTTCATTTCATAATACGGAAGCTGCTTTGGTTTATAATTCTGGGTATGATGCTAATTTGGGATTCTTTTCATGCGTACCTCAACGTGGTGATGTTATTTTGTATGATGAATATAGTCACGCTTCAATACGTGACGGAATTCAGTTAAGTAATGCTAAATCATATAAATTTCAGCATAACGACTTAGAGAGTTTGGAACGCAAATGTCAGACTGAGCGCAGTCGAAGTCCAAAAGACTCCGAAATATACATCGTAACTGAATCTGTTTTCTCCATGGATGGCGATTCTCCAGATATTAAAGCGCTTTCAGAATTATCTAAAAAATATAAGGCTCATCTTATTGTAGACGAAGCTCATGCCGTTGGTGTATTTGGTCAAGGTTTGGTAGATTTCCCTGTTTTTGCACGTATTGTTACATTCGGAAAAGCACTCGGTTGTCATGGTGCTGCCATTTTGAGCTCACAAAATTTAAAGGATTATCTCATCAATTTTTCAAGAGCATTAATTTACACCACTGCTCTACCTCCACATTCGGTAGTGACCATAAAAATGGCATATAAAGAACTTCAAACTAATACTGAAGCCCAGAAAAAACTTCAAAATAATATTGCGTTTTTTCAGTCTGAAATACTAAGACTTCAGCTTCAGAATGTATTTATAAAAAGTAATTCTGCCATTCATTGCTGTATAATTTCAGGAAATAAAAACGTAAAAGAAATCGCTTTAGAACTTCAGAATAAAGGATACAATGTAAAACCTATCTTGTCACCAACGGTTCCAGAGCACAAAGAACGTTTGCGTTTTTGTTTACATAGTTATAATTCGACTCAAGAAATAACAAAAGTCTTAGACTTACTTGCTACCTTTGTTTTATGACAAAAAATGCATTTGTAACCATTGCTAAATACCAATATTCATCAGAAGCTCAAATTGCTAAAGGACGATTAGAAGCCGATGGTATTGATGTGTTTTTGGCAGATAATTTAACCATTGATACTGACCCATTGGTGAGCAATGCAATTGGAGGTGTAAAATTAAAAGTGTATTCACAAGACGAGCGTGCAGCCCGCGACATTTTAAAATCTATAAAGGTATATTCTTTAGATAATGATGGAAACCCTGTAGTTTGTCCAAATTGCAAACAGCAACATGTAGAATTATTTTCTACTGTAACAAGCTTTAAATCCTTGGTAGCATTCCTTTTTGGATTCTTATTTAGTACACTGCCATTTCATACCAGATACAAATATATTTGTGAAGATTGTAAAACCGAATTTCCTATAAAATGAAAACATATTTCATAACCGGAATATCAACAGACGTAGGCAAAACTATTGCTTCAGCGATTTTGGTTGAAGCCTTAGAGGCAGACTATTGGAAACCCATCCAAGCTGGCGATTTAGATAATAGCGATACACATAAAGTAAAGCGTTATGTGTCTAATTCTAAATCTGTTTTTCATCCAAATAGTTACGCTTTAAAAACGCCGATGAGTCCGCATGGCGCGGCAGAAATTGACGGAATTACTATTAACGCAAAGAACATTCAACCACCAAAAACAAACAATCATTTGGTTATTGAAGGTGCTGGCGGTTTAATGGTGCCGTTAAATGATAAAGACACCATTTTAGATGTCATTAAATCAAATTATAAAGTTATAGTAGTATCGAGACATTATTT
>CAZBMY010000192.1:0-4498 GCA_964492855.1 uncultured Flavobacteriaceae bacterium | reverse complement strand
TTTAAAACCCATTCTAATTCTGGGTCAATATTATTAAGCCTGTCTTGATAGGTTGGTATAATCTTTACATCTGGTTTTACACCATAACCATCTGGTGTAGTTTTGTATTTACTATCAATATGCATTAAACCAATCCTAGCTCTAACCTTCGTATTTGGCAATTCGTAATTTTTATAGTAGCCAGCAACCGTACCATTATATGCACCTCCTGTTTCTTCTCCTATAAATGTTGCACGCTTACTTCCTTTGAGCTGTGTAGATAAAATTGATGATGCAGAAAACGAATTACCATTAATCAATACATAAATATTACCCTTAAAATTTAAGGGACTTGGCGCTCTTTCTTTTGATGATTTAAACTTGTAATACAGCTGGCCATCTTTTTTGCTTGTCTTTAATAAATTGTCCACAAAAATTATTGGAGATAAAATACCATAAACAATTTTAGTAGCAACTGAATTTGTATTACTCATACCTGCTTTTAAAATAGGAAATCTTCCATTGGTCTCACTCTTATTAATCAGTGTGAATTTTTCATCAGTTAAATACGAATACAAAGTCATAATCTCATTTAATCGCCCTCCGAAATTATTTCTAACATCTATGATTAAATCCTTTGTTCCTAAAGAGTCTAGTGTAGCAAAAGTTTCTTCATAAAATTCTTTGTAATTACCGTTACTAAAACCTCTAATTTTCAAAAACCCAACTACGCTATCTTTACCAACAAAAGACAGTCTTCTATTGTACGTTTTACTAGCGTAATTATAGCCGTATTTCTTGTAATCTTTTCGCTTTTGTTTCCACTCAAGTTTTTTAGCTTTCTTTTTAGCTTTTCGTTCTGACTTACTAATTATTTTTTTGGGCTCGACTTGTTTTAAAGAATCTACCTTTGAGCTATCTACAGCTTTAGTCTTATCTTCTCTTGCAATACGCTTGTATTTTTTTATAAATGTAGAATCTGCATTACGAAGTTTAAAAGATATACTATCATAACGCCCATTATCGCGACTGTAATAGCCTAAAAATCGGTAACCTACTACTCTATCATGAAATGTAGTATTGTAACCATCAGATGCGACTGTTGTTTTGTATTTAGAGATTAAGTCTTTAACATTTTGGTTATTTACTTCTAAAACTTCCGCGTGTAACAATAGAGAGTCATTACCTCTAGCTTCTCTAATAATTAATCTATCATCTACGTTTTCAAAAGAAAGATTGCTAACATCAAACTTCATATCTCGAAGCGCTTTACGTTGCTTTCTGTCATAGCGTTTTAAAGGTGGAGAGACAGACATATGTCCTTGCCCCACAAACTTTGTTACTTTTGCTAGCTCCCTATGAAAATCTCTACTTATCATTGGTGCCGTTATCGAAGACTTTAAACTATCAAATTTAAAATCTAAAGTCTCTTTAGACGTAAACTGATATAGTCGTGGATGCAAACGTTGTAGCTGTTTATAAATCTTATCTACATCGTCTTGAAGGTCTTCAACCGGATGTGGTTTTGTTACCGCTTCATTATAACGTTCTATACTCCCACAAGAAAATAGTATTACCGTAAAAAATAAAAGTGAAATTTTTTTCATTCTAATATTTTGAATTTGATGGTTTAAAAATAAAGTCTTTATTCTAAAGACGTTGAATATTTGGTAATAGTTGCCTGAGCTTTTTTTTAAGATGGAAAACCAAGCATGTTCCCCATACCAACAGTAAATAACCAGCAGCCATATACAGCATGCTCAATAGAGACAAGAAGCGTTGATTTGGTTTTTTTGAATGTAAACGCAAATAATAACCCTCCTATAAAGGTTAAAAACATAACAAGTGTATTCTTAAAAAAGATATGTGCCAAGGAGAAAAGTGCTGCATTAATAATTAGAAAAAGTGTATCATTTTTAAAAAGGGATTGATAGCGTTGAAAGAAAAATGTTCTGTAGATGAGTTCTTGCGGATATACTGAAAAAAAAGAATATACAAATAGTATAATTACCCACAGCAAAGGTTTATTAATGATAACTGTATACAAATTTGAAGCATCGACCAACCACATATACAAGGTTGTAACTACAGCAATGACTGCTAATTTTACAAGTGTCGTTATCCAAAATTGTTTCCACTGAATACTTTTAACTATTCCAAACTTAATACGCTCTACACGCAACATTAAGTAAACTATGTAAGCAAACCCTATGACACCAATAATTAGCTTTACTAAAATGGGATAATCTATTGCAAAGCTCACTGGAACTAGAACAAAAATAAAAAAGAGCTCTATGAGTCTATACTTGGTTGTTTTTATCATCTAAATACTAATTATAGTAGTATGCTTTACTTGATTTATCATAAACATACTGTGCGTGCTTCCAATATGGTCAATCTTGGTTAATTTTTTTACCATAAATTCTCTAAATTCTTTCATATCCTCTACCACCACTTTTAAAATATAATCATAATCACCACTGGTATGGTAGCACTCTAAAACTTCATCTAATTTAGCCACTTCTCGCTCAAATCTAACTACATAGTCTTGAGTATGCTGAATCAATTTTATATGACAAAATGCAATAAAACTTTTTCCGATTCTTTCTTTATCTAATAACGCCACATAATTACTTATAATGCCTTGATTTTCTAATTTTTTTATACGCTCATAAACAGCAGTGACCGAAAGTCCTAAAGTATTAGATAATGCTTTATTTGTTTGCTTACAATCTTCTTGTAATAGCTTTAATATTGTTTTATCGATTTGGTCTAAAGTCATAACTATAAATTTTTCACATTTAACATGAAAGCACACTCTTAATAAAGAAAAATAATCTATTTAAATCTTAAATATAAGATTTATTATCTAATAATATAAATAACCATTGATTATTATACCAATATTGTAGAGTTTTGAATTCAAATAAAACATATCATCATGGCATTTAAACCTGCAAACAACATTCAAGATTTACAATACTTCGGAGAATTCGGAGGTGTTAACCCTTCAATATCAGACTCATCAACCTATACATTTTTATCAGCAAAAACTATGTTTGATACGTTTGAAGGTAATGCTGATGGGTGTTATTTGTATTCTCGGCATTCCACACCTTCAAATTTATATTTAGGTGAAGCTTTAGCTGCAATGGAAGGTACAGAAACAGCAACAGTTACAGCATCTGGTATGGGCGCAATAACCCCAGTTCTTTTACAGTTATGTAGTGCTGGCGAACATATAGTAAGTAGTCGTACAATTTATGGTGGCACTTATGCTTTTCTAAAAAACTTTATGCCGCGTTTAAATATTGACACAACATTTGTTGATATTACTAAACTTGAAGCTGTAGAAGCTGCAATTACTTCAAAAACCAAAGTATTGTATTGCGAATCTGTTAGTAATCCATTATTAGAAGTTGCTGACATAAAAGGCTTGTCTCGCATAGCAAAAAAGTACAATTTAAAACTAGTTGTAGATAACACATTTTCACCTTTATCGATTTCCCCTAAAAAACTAGGTGCAGATATTATTATTCATAGTTTAACTAAGTTTATAAATGGATCTAGTGACACTGTTGGTGGTGTGGTTTGTGGTACACAAGAGCTTATTGACCAATTGCGAAATGTAAACGATGGCGCTGCAATGTTATTAGGATCAACAATGGATAGTTTACGCTCAGCTTCTGTTTTAAAAAATTTAAGAACGTTACACATCCGAATGCAACAACATAGCTATAATGCAAACTACTTAGCACAACAATTTGAAGCGCTAGGCTTAAAAACAGTTTATCCAGGCTTAGCATCTCATCCTTCTCACGATTTATTTAAATCTATGATGAATGATAAATATGGTTTCGGTGGCATGCTCACTATAGATGTTGGTAGCTTAGACAAAGCCAATGCATTGATGGAGCTTATGCAAGAACGAAACTTAGGCTACCTAGCCGTAAGTCTTGGCTTTTACAAAACCTTATTCTCTGCACCAGGAAGTTCTACATCTTCTGAAATCCCTGAAGACGAACAAGTTGAAATGGGACTAAGTGATGGCCTGATTCGTTTCTCTATTGGACTAGATGCAGATATCGAAAGAACTTTTAATATGATGCACCAATGCATGATAGAATTAGAAATTCTAAAACCAGAATTTGCTTAAAAAAGAATTTAAATACCCTTTAGGCGCTCTATCATTGGTTGAAACAGAGATGCAAACGTGGTATTTTCATCAACTTCGGGTCTGCTATTTTTCATATCCCATCGCCCATTAGTTTTTATAACTTTAAATGTAAATAATGAGGATTTAGAATCTTTTGGGTCTAGTAGCGGATAACGCAAATCATTATAAATATATTCACCTTGGGCATCAGATTTAGAAATGTTATAGTAATTATTGCTAAACCATGCTAATGTTGCTAAATCTTCATCCGTCATAGGAAGAATATGGTGTTGCTTTTCAATCTTCACCCACTTTTTAAAGGATTTTTCGTTGTCTAATAACGAATAAAATCCGAGGTAATAA
>CAZBMY010000191.1:0-4539 GCA_964492855.1 uncultured Flavobacteriaceae bacterium | reverse complement strand
CCAAAATCCTATATTTACATTACCAACCTAATTACTTTGAGTACCAATCAACGTCTCTATTTTATCGATGCCGTCCGTGCATTTGCCATCTTAATGATGCTACAAGGGCATTTTATAGACAGCTTGCTAGCGCCTGAGCATCGTGACATGTCTCATGTAGCCTATAGAATATGGTCTTATTTTAGAGGGATTACGGCACCTACATTTTTTACTATTTCTGGTTTAATATTCACTTATCTTTTATTAAAAGCTAAAGAAAAAGGTACGGTAAAGCACCGCATGCGTAAAGGGCTTAATAGAGGTATAATGCTAATTGGTATAGGCTATTTACTTCGCATGCCGTTTTTAAGTTGGCTTTCTGGACACTTTGATACTTATTTTTTGGTTACTGACGTTTTACAAATCATAGGCCTGTCTTTAATTTGTATAATTGGCTTGTACAATCTATGTTTTAAAAACACTTACATCTTTTCTCTGGTGACCTTGGTTTTAGGCTTTGTTATTTTTGTGTCAGAGCCGCTATATCGCAATTTAACTCTGGAGCATGTGCCATTGTTCTTTTCTAATTATGTATCCAAAGCCAATGGCTCTGTATTTACGATTATTCCTTGGTTTGGTTATATGGCTTTTGGTGCGTACATCGCCACAGCATTTTATAGACATTTGGAGAAACCTAATTTTAAACCCGTAACACTTTCAGTATTTTTTATTACAGGCTATTTTCTTATACAATGGTCTACGCATGCCTTATATTACATAAGTAAATGGACAGACATACAATTGTTTTTAGACTCTGCAAACTATAATTATCTGTTTACACGCTTAGGCAATGTGTTTATTTATTTTGCTGTGTTTTATGGTTTAGAACGTTATCTAAAACCACCTTTGTTGTTAAAAATTGGACAAAAAACGCTATCCATATATGTCATACATTTTATTATTATATATGGAAGCTTTACAGGTTATGGCCTTAATACACTAATAGGTAAAACCTTATCGCCTTGGCAAGCGGTATTTGGTGCCATCTTATTTTTAATTGTGGTTTGTTTTATTTCATTTTATTACGTGCGAACTAACGCATATATTTATGGGAAATTAAGAGCATTATTATATAAATTGAAAGGAAAACTACGCGTCTAACGACTGATGCATCTATGAGAAATATCTTAATACTTTTAATCACATTTTTTACTGCAGCATTGTCTAACGCACAGACTGAATATTTAGATGCTATATACAGCGTTAAAAAAACAACACATACCTATCATAAGTTTAACAGAAAAGATAGTTTACTACTAGATTTTTATAGACCTGAAGCTGTAAATAAGCAGATGCCTCTTCTACTCTATATACATGGTGGTGGGTTTTCTGGTGGACAACGAGACGATGCCAATACTATACAATTTGCCAATGCTATGGCAGCAAAAGGTTATGCAGTAGCATCCATTTCTTATCGCTTAATTATGAAGAAAAAAGGCTTTGGTTGTGATACTAAAACTAAAGATAAGATTGAAGCTTTTGATACCGCTGCTGACGATATTAGTTATGCGATAAAGCACATTATAAAAAACAAAGATGTATTTAATGTTGATGCCGATAATGTTGTGATTTCTGGGACAAGTGCTGGTGCAGAAGCTGTATTACATTTAGCCTATGTTTATGAGAGTAAAATATTGCCAAAAAAATTCAAGTTTGCTGGTGTTATAGGTATGGCCGGTGCAATTGTAAGTTTAGATCAGATTGATACCAAAAAAGCGATACCGACACAATTATTTCATGGTACAAATGATAACTTAGTCCCTTATCATATTGCGGCTCATCACTATTGCAGCCCAGATGCGAAAGGCTACATGTTACTTTATGGCTCTAGAGCTATTGCAGATCGTTTAAAAGGTTTAGGAAAATCGTACTTCTTATTTTCAGTTAATGGTGGTACACACAGCTGGTCTGGTATACCTATGAATAGATGTATTATGGAAGTGACCGACTTTCTTTACAATGATGTGTTGAACAACGCCAAACGCCAAACAGAGCGTACGATTGGGTTTTAGCTATAAGCTTCGTACCAATTGAACGTCTTGTTAATTATTTTTTCCTTTTCAGATTGTATATAGCTTAAATATGCTGTAGCTACAGGAGATAATTTTTTTGATTTTAACCAAATTAAATTCCAGTTAGTAATTATAGGCAGTCCTTTAAATGGAATGATAAACAGTTCTTCATCTTTGAGCTCATTTTTTAAGCCTATTAAAGGCATAATTGAAATTCCTAAACCAGCAATTAAAGCTTGTTTTAAAGCTTCATTCGAAGTGAGTTCCATTTTTTTCTCTTTAGGAATATTTAATTTGTTTAGAAACGTTTCCATTGCAGAACGCGTAGCAGAACCTTTTTCACGATAAAGCAAAGGGTACTTTTCAAAAATAGTCTTAGTAATACGTTTTTCTTGGATATCAGTATGAGCACTTCCAACTAAAAATAATTTATTAGTCATTAGCTCTACACAATTAAGGTTTAAATGGTCTGGCAAAACAGAAACCATGGCAAAATCTACTTCATTGTTTTCTAAACTTTTAATAACACCAGATTTGTTGGTTACATCCATCTCAAGGTCTACCCCCTGATGCTTTTGCAAAAATCCGGTCAAGAAATAAGGCATAGCATATTTTGCAGTGGATACAATAGCAATCTTTAACTTACCTGCCAATTTCCCTTGAAGAGATAAGGTTTTGTAATTAATAGCCTCTACTTCAAACAATATTTTTTCTGCTGCTTCAACTATCTCGTTACCAAAATCTGTGACATATAGCTGGCGTCCTACAACTTCGGTTAGTGGAATTGAGAATTGATCTTGAAATTTTTTTAACTGCATAGACACTGCAGGCTGACTTAAAAATAGCTCTTTTGAGGCTTTAGTGATGCTCTTTAATTTAGCGACTTTAACGAATATTTGAAGTTGGTGCAAAGTATAATTCATAAGCTTTAGTTATATATATCATAACAAATATATATGAAAATATATGAAATATTTATTTCAATTTTGCAGTAATTATATAATTATTAGAAAACCAGAAATACAATATCATCCTACACAAAAAGTAGGTTTCTAAAATAAATAACTTTATATACAACAAACTATGTCATTAGAAACAACAGAGAAAAATTTAGTAAAAACAAAACAAGAAGTACAGCTTGTTGAAGGGCAATTTACATGCTCTGAAGCTTCATTTGTTATAAATGAATTAATTAACGAAAAAATAAATTTTCACAAATTACAAAGACTAAGTTTATGTGAAGGTAATGAAAACGCAGATACACGCTACGCTACTAATAGGATTGCTGAACTAGAAAATGAAAAATCAATTGCAAAATCCTACATGGATAAAGCCAGAAAAGAAGGCTATGATGTTTTTATCGATGGAGTATTAGAAATACGATTTGTTAAAAAATAACCAACCGCTTCAATCCCGCCTAATAAGGCGGGATTTTTTTAAAATATTTAGTACAAAATATTTTGCGAGTATTCAATGCTGAACGATTATTCATCAGGTTTACTCTTTATAAGCTATTAACTCTTTTTTTAAGTTAGTTATTTTTACTAAGATGTCTCTAAGTAGTTTAGTACGTTAGTTTCAATACGTTGCTGAATATCAGAGACATCTGCCTTTACAAAGGTTTGTCCAGTAATATTTTCGTAAAGTTCAATATAGCGTTCGCTTACAGTCTCGATATATTCATCTGACATATAAGGAACCGTTTGACCTTCTAATCCTTGAAATCCATTAGAAATTAACCATTGACGTACAAATTCTTTAGAGAGTTGCTTTTGGGCTTCTCCTCTATTTTGACGCTCTTCATAGCCATCGGCGTAGAAATAACGTGAGGAGTCTGGTGTGTGAATTTCATCAATCAATACAATTTTACCGTCTTTAGTTTTACCAAATTCATATTTAGTATCAACTAAAATAAGACCTCGTTTTGCTGCGATTTCTGTTCCACGATGAAACAGTTTATTAGTGTAATCTTCTAGAACCGTATAATCTTCCTCAGAAACGATGCCGCGTTTTAAGATGTCTTCTCTAGAAATATCTTCATCATGATCGCCCATTTCGGCTTTTGTAGCTGGTGTAATGATTGGTTCAGGAAATTTATCATTTTCCTTCATTCCTTCAGGCATCGCAACGCCGCAAAGCATTCGTTTTCCTGCTTTATACTCACGAGCTGCATGGCCAGACATATAACCTCGAATCACCATTTCTACTTTAAAGGGTTCGCATAAATGCCCAACAGCAACATTTGGGTCTGGTGTTGCTACTAACCAATTTGGTACCAAATCTTCAGTATCTTTCATCATTTGGGTTGCAATCTGATTTAAGATTTGCCCTTTGTAAGGAATCCCTTTTGGCATTACGACATCAAAAGCAGATAAACGATCTGTCGCAATCATAACCAATTGGTCTTCATTTATATTATAAACTTCTCTTACTTTTCCTTTATAAACACTTTTCTGATTTGGAAAATTAAAGTTAGTGTCTATTATAG
>CAZBMY010000190.1:0-4541 GCA_964492855.1 uncultured Flavobacteriaceae bacterium | reverse complement strand
GGACAAACCATAGCAAAGATTGACGATGGAGGATTGAGTCAGCAATTAGCACAATTAGAAATTCAAGTCAGTTTTGCAAAAACCACTTTTGAAAGACAAGAACGTTTATGGAATCAAAAGATTGGAAGTGAAATACAATATTTACAAGCCAAATCTAATTATGAAGCGCAAGTAGAAGCTGTCAATCAATTAAAACAGCAAATTGGTAAAACCTATGTAAGAGCTCCTTTCTCAGGAACCATTGATGATATTATTACAGAACAAGGAAGTGTCGTTGGCGCTGGGCAATCACAATTAATGCGTCTTGTAAACCTTGAGGATATGTATATTGAAACAAGTGTGCCAGAGCGTTACATCACAGATGTTATAAAAGATAAAGCTGTTGAAGTAGAATTCCCTATCCTAAATAAAAAGATTGAAGCAAGAGTGCGTCAAGCTGGTAATTTTATCAATCCAACAAACCGAACGTTTCAAGTTGAAATAGCTGTTCCAAATAAAGATAAAGATATAAAGCCAAATCTAACAGCTCGTTTAAAAATTAATGATTACACCAATGAAAACGCCATATTAGTCCCTCAAAGTATTATCTCTGAAAATGCTGAAGGTGACCAATATGTTTACGTAATTACAGATAAAAATTCTAAAAATCAAGGTATCGCAAAACGTGTAATTATTGAAACAGGCAGAACACAAGGCGATGTTATTGAAGTCCTTAGTGGCCTAGACAATTCTTCAGAAATTATCCAAGAAGGGGCACGAAGCGTGAGAGACGGTCAGTCTGTTGAAGTTATTAACTACAAAGAAAATACCAATGGCAAATAAAAAAAATAAAAACAGTATTGATAAAGAATTTGGGTTATCCTCGTGGGCTATTACTAATAAAACCACGATGTATGTCCTCATCTTATTATTTTTCTTTTTAGGGATTTCAGCATTTTTTAGTATGCCGCGAGAAAATTTTCCTGAGGTTAACGAAACTAAAATTTATGTCAGTACCGTATACCCTGGAAACACAGCAGAGGATATTGAAAAATTAATAACTGACCCTTTAGAAGACAAGTTAAAAACAGTCAGTAATTTGGTTGAAATTACCTCAACATCGCAAGAAGATTACTCAATTCTTGTTGCAGAGTTTGACGAAAACATAACCGTAGAACAGGCTAAGCAGAAAGTAAAAGATGAAATTGATAGTGAAACCTCAGGAGAAGATTGGCCGACATTTAACGGCGCAAAAGTAGAACCTAATGTATTTGAGTTGAGTCTTTCTGAAGAAATGCCAATTCTTAACATTAATATTTCTGGAGATTACCCTATTGAAAAGCTTAAAGATTATGCAGAATACCTTCAAGATGAAATCGAAGACTTAAGCGAAATCAAAAAAGCGGACATACGTGGTGCTCAAGATAGAGAAGTCGAAGTTGAAGTTGACATCTATAAAATGATGGCAGCTAAAGTTACATTTAACGATATTTTAGGTGCTATTGGGAATGGGAATGTTACGCAATCTGCCGGTAATTTAAAAGCAAGCGGACAACGACGAACTATTAGAATTATTGGTGAAATTGAAAGACCATCAGAGCTTGAAAATTTTGTAGTTAAAGCCGAAAACGGAAATGCTATTTATCTTAAAGATGTCGCTAAAGTCTCTTTTCATGAAGAAGACAAAACCACTTTTGCACGAAAATCAGGTAAGCCTGTCGTAATGTTAGACATTAAAAAACGTGCAGGAAAAAACATGGTTGCAGCAGCCGAACAAATAGAAGTTATTGTAAACGATGCCATAAAAGATGTATTTCCAAAAGATTTAGAAGTAAGTATTACCAATGATCAATCCGAAAAAACTATCGGACAAGTCGACGATTTGGTTAACAATATTATTTTCGGAGTTATACTTGTTGTAACTGTTTTAATGTTTTTCCTTGGTTTTAAAAATGCACTTTTTGTAGGGTTTGCAATACCAATGTCTATGTTTATGTCGCTAATGATTCTAAATGTAATTGGCTACAGTTTAAACACTATGGTACTTTTTGGTCTCATAATGGGACTTGGAATGCTTGTAGATAATGGTATTGTAGTTGTGGAGAATGTATACCGTCTTATGGAAGATGAAGGATTATCGCGTATTGATGCAGCTAAAAAAGGTATTGGTGAGATTGCGTTCCCTATTATTATATCAACATTAACTACGGTTGCTGCCTTTGTTCCATTAGCTTTCTGGCCAGGCATTATGGGGGAATTTATGAAAATTCTTCCCATAACTTTATCTATAGTTTTAGGGTCTTCATTGTTTGTAGCCATATTTTTTAATTCAGTATTGGTATCACAGTTTATGAAAACTGAAGACAAAGAGATGCCGATTAAACAAATCATAAAAACCACAATTATTGTTGCTGGCATAGGCGTATTAATTTTAATTTTCGGAGGTCCATACAGAGGTTTAGGAACTCTAATGATTTTTACGGCTGTAATGCTTTGGGCTTATCGCTTTTTTATTAGAAAATGGGCTAACAACTTTCAGACAAAATCTCTTGTTAAACTAGAAAATTGGTATGAACGCATTCTTAGCGGAGCATTATCTAAAAAACGCCCGTATATATTAAGTGGAATTACATTTCTACTATTAATTGGAGCATTTATGGCTTTTGGAGCATCCGTAGCTTCTCAACGAACAAAAATCGAATTCTTTCCAGACAATAAGCCTAATCAAATTATTGTCTATATCGAATATCCTGAAGGAACTGCTATTGAAAAGACTAATGCTATAACTCGACAAATAGAAATCAGAGTATCTAATGTAATTAATCAAAATTTATATATAGATGATGATAGAAACTTCTTAGTTGAAAGTGCGGTTTCTCAGGTAGGTGAAGGTGCAGGAAATCCTCAAACAGATGCTGGTTCTTCCGCTGAAATGCCACACAAGGCTAAAATTACAGCGTCTATGCGTGAGTATAAATACCGCCGAGGTGAAGACAGCGAAATTCTAAGACAAAAAGTCCAAGAAGCTTTAGTGGGTATTTACCCCGGAGTTTTAATCTCTGTTGAAAAAGATGTAAATGGTCCACCAGCTGGTCCACCAATAAATATAGAAATTGAAGGCAAAGACTATAATCAGCTTATAGCAGTTGCAGAAGATATGCGAGAGTTTATTAATACCAAAAACATCGCAGGCATTGACGAACTTAAGATAGACGTCAATAAAGATAAACCTACAATGCAGGTTGAGATTGATCGCGAAAAGTCAGGTGAACTTGGTGTTAATGCTCTACAAATTGGAAGTCAATTACGAAACTCCATCTTTGGTGCAAAAGCTGGGATTTATAAACAAGATGGTGACGATTTTGATATTTATGTTCGCTTTGACAAAACCCTTAGATACAATACAAGCGCTCTATTTAACCAAAATATTACATTTAGAGATAATACTGGTAAGGTTAAAGAAATCCCGCTGTCTGCAGTTGCCAAACAAAAGAACAATTCAGGTTTTAGCGCTATCAAACATAAAGACACAAAACGTGTTGTGACTGTATACTCTGCTCTAGCTCCAGGTTACACCGATGCCGGTGCTATCGTCACCCAAATTCAGAGTGAGATGAATAGTTTTAAAGATTTACCTTCTAGTGTAAAAATCGATTACACAGGCCAAATTGAAGAGCAAAATAAGCAGATGTTGTTTTTAATGGGTGCGTTTTTTACTGGCCTAGGACTTATATTTTTCATACTTATATTTCAATTTAACTCGGTTTCTAAACCAACAATAATAATGTTAGCGATTTTCTTAAGCCTCATTGGTGTTTTTGGTGGCTTAGTAATTTCTGGAAGCGCATTTGTAATTATGATGACCATGGTAGGGATTATATCTCTAGCCGGAATTGTAGTAAATAATGGGGTTGTACTTCTTGATTATGCACAATTAATTATAGACAGGAAGAAAAACGAATTAAATCTCGGAAAAGACGATTATTTAAATAAAGAAGATTTATTAGAGTCTATTATTAAAGCAGGTAAAGCGCGTTTAAGACCTGTATTATTAACAGCAATTACAACAATACTAGGTTTAATTCCTTTAGCTATAGGGTTAAATATTAATTTCTTTACACTTTTCGCAGACTTTAACCCAAATATCTATATGGGTGGTGATAATGTTGTATTCTGGGGGCCTCTAGCTTGGACCGTAATCTATGGATTATTCATAGCAACCTTCCTTACATTGATTGTGGTACCTATATTTTTCTACTTAAGTATGCGTTTAAAAATGTGGATGAAATCTAGGTTTAGCTCAACACAAAACGTTTCCACTTCAGAAGGCGAGATGACAACGGTTTAAATTATAAATATTATTATATAATAAAAGCCCTAACAAATGTTAGGGCTTTTACATAACTATAAAAGAA
Organism: uncultured Flavobacteriaceae bacterium; assembly: GCA_964492855.1. Lineage (GTDB taxonomy): Bacteria > Bacteroidota > Bacteroidia > Flavobacteriales > Flavobacteriaceae > Winogradskyella. The sequence continues at coordinate 147 of CAZBMY010000190.1, read as the reverse complement.
GTTTAGTTTCTTTTAAACTCAAAACAATTATTAATTCTCATTCTCAGTTAGCGGTACTGGAAGCACATTAAAAATTTGATCTCCTGCTCTATCTATCGGTAACATATTAGACATATTATAACGTCTTAAATCAAACATTCTATGATT
>CAZBMY010000189.1:0-4574 GCA_964492855.1 uncultured Flavobacteriaceae bacterium | reverse complement strand
CTGCATAGTACCGATAATCTCAGATTCCTCAGATTCTACAACTATTAATTCTTGGTTATTATCTACACTTATATTTTTAAAAGCATTTACATATGATTTGGGTAATGGAATTTGAAATTCTTCTCTTTTTTTACCAAGCTCGTCATCTGCTATCATTCTAACAATTTGTTCAATATCATTTATAGTCGCTTTTCTAAATATCATAATCATTAAATTGAATTTCCTCTCATAATATAAGAATAAAATAACTAAACAAATAAGAAAAGCCTCCTGAGAAGGAAGCTTTTCACTAACTAAATCAATCAATATAAAAATGAGGTAATCAGCCTCGATTTTTCTTTTTTACTGAGGCGGTGTTAAAATAACTTTATCAATCACGTGCACCACACCATTTGCAGTTTGTATATCTACTAAGCCAAGAGACGCAAGGATTTCACTATCTCTATCATTAGCGTCAGTAATAGTTGTTCCATTCAAATCTAGATTACCACCTATAGTTGGTATCACACCATTAAGTGCGCCTAAACCTGTAGATTGGACATTACTTCCATTAACTACGTGGAAAGTTAGAACAGCATCTGTTGTAGCTGCATTAAGCTCTCCTGTGCCTTCACCAAAACCAGTTAAATCTAACTCAGCTAAAACACCTTCAGGACCTGTAAAAGCGTCATTTAGAGGAGCAAATACTGTGAAAGGGCCTGCGTCAGCATTAGATACTGTAGCTATCCAAGGCACAGTTGGTGAACCAGTATCAGCAAATGCTAATGCTGCTACTAAAGTTTCTAATGCAGGGTTAGCAACAGCCATATCTGCAATTGTAGGTGGTAATAATACCTTGTTAATTGCATGTATAATACCATTATCTGCCTCTACGTTAGCTGTTGTTACGTCTGCTCCATTTCTTGGTGCTGCGGTTGTACCATCTCCTCCATTAATTTCTACCGTAGTTCCGTTTAATCTAGCATATATGCTAAGGTTGTTATCGTTAGGGCCAGTAGCGCCTACATTTGCATAAATACCAGCTTCTGTGATAGCTGATGATGGAACCTCAGTACCAATAATAACGTGGTTTAATAATACAGTACTTAATAAATCAGAATCAATATCACCTAAATCATTCCAAACAGGGTTAGAATCTAATAAATCTTGAAAAGCCTGGTCTGTAGGAGCAAATACTGTAAATGGTCCCGTACCTTGAAGAGTAGTTACCAAATTAGCTGATGTTAAAGCAGCAGCTAAAGCGTTAAAACCATTTTCAACAGCAACATCAACAACAGTAGTTGTCGTTGGTACTGTATTGTCGTCGTCATCACTACATGCAGTTAATCCAAAAACCAATAAAAAAACTGGTAGCAATTTTAAATACTTTGAAATAATTTTCATTTTTTTGAGTTTAAATATTAAGATTCTTTTTCATTTTGTTTAACAAATCTAGTAAATGATTAAACATAAATTTATATCCAGTATTATTTTTACAATTATTTTAACATCGCTATCTGCTCAGAAAGAGATTAATACATACGATGAGAATGGAAAACGGCACGGTATATGGCGTAAAAACTACCCTAGTAGCAATCAACTTCGTTATGAAGGACAATTCAATCATGGCAAAGAGATAGATACGTTTAAGTATTACAAACTCAAACGAAAGAAGAGTGTGTTGAGTGCAATAAAAGTTTTTAACACTAATGATGATACCTCAGAGGTTACATTTATGGCTTCTAATGGCAGTGTTGTAAGTAAAGGTCAAATGAGCGGAAAGAATTTCATTGGCAAATGGGTTTACTTTCATAAGAATTCTTCTAAGGTTATGATTACAGAGCACTATAATGAAAATGGCGCTTTAGAAGGTACGAGAACTGTTTTTTTTATAAATGGAAAAGAAGCTGAGGTAGTGGAATATAAAAATGGTAAGCAGAACGGGGTATCTAAAATTTATTCAGAATCAGGGAAGCTACTTCAAAATTCTATATATGTTCAAGATAAGCTTAACGGAATTACTACATATTATAATGGTAACGGTGCTGTAAAGGCTAAAGGCAGTTTTAAGAATAACTTAAAGACAGGTGTCTGGGAATATTATGAAAATTCAGATTTAATAAGAAAAGTAGACCATGATTCTGATAAAGTTTTATTCAAAAAACAATAAGATAAAGTAATAGTACCTATAGGATTTAAGAATGGTAATCTTCAAAAGATTACCTTTTTTATTTTGTAATTTTGTGCCAGTTTTAAGACAGAATATAGTAATGAAAAACAAGCGTGTCATAGTAGGCCTTTCTGGAGGTGTCGACTCTAGTGTAGCAGCATACCTTTTAAAAGAGCAAGGGTATGAGGTTATAGGTTTGTTTATGAAAAATTGGCATGACGATTCTGTAACCATTTCGGATGAATGTCCATGGTTAGAAGATAGTAATGATGCCATGTTGGTGGCAGATAAATTAGGAATCCCTTTCCAGACTGTAGATTTGAGTGTACAGTACAAAGAGCGTATTGTAGACTATATGTTTAAAGAATATGAAAACGGACGTACGCCTAACCCTGATGTGCTTTGTAATCGCGAAATTAAATTTGATGTGTTTATGGATATCGCTCTAGAACTTGGAGCTGATTATGTAGCTACAGGACATTATTGTCGAAAATCTATAGTTGAAAAAGACGGAAAGCAGATACATCAATTACTTGCAGGTGTTGATACTAATAAAGACCAGTCTTATTTTTTATGTCAATTATCACAAATGCAATTGGCTAAAGCATTATTTCCTATAGGTGAATTGACAAAACCTGAAGTTAGAGATATTGCGAAAGCACAAGATTTGATTACTGCCGAGAAGAAAGATTCTCAAGGCCTTTGTTTTATTGGTAAAGTAAGATTGCCGGATTTTTTACAGCAACAATTAAAGCCAAAAGAAGGTGTTATTGTAGAGATACCAGAAGCATTAGATGTTTATCATAAATCCATTCCGCGTTTTGATTCAAAAACAAGCGAGTTAGCGTTTCACTCTACAAAACCAGAGTATGTCATTTCCCAGGGAAAAGTAGTTGGTAAGCATCAAGGTGCTCATTATTTTACTAAAGGACAACGAAAAGGATTGGCAGTTGGCGGCACAAAAGAGCCGCTGTTTGTTATAGAAACAGATGTTGACGAAAATATCATTTATACAGGCCAAGGCAAAACACATCCTGGGTTATTACGCTCGGTATTATTTGTAAAAAATAAAGAGTTACATTGGGTCCGTGAAGATTTAGTTTTAGCTAATGGCGAAACCATGCAAGTAAAGGCGCGTATCCGTTACCGTCAACCTCTAGAAAATGCGATACTATACAAAGTTGATTCTGGACTTTATGTTGAGTTCGAAAATAAACAATCCGCTATTACAGAAGGTCAATTTGTAGCTTGGTATATAGATGATGAGCTGATTGGTTCAGGTGTTATTTCTTAGTACTTTTACAATTAACACAAAAGTGTTACGCTTGAGCTTGTAGAATCGTATTCAAACAAAATACTATGGCAAATAAAATCACATCACTTTTCAATATAAAACATCCAATCATTCAAGCCGGAATGATTTGGAATAGCGGTTGGCGTTTAGCTTCTGCGGCTAGTAATTCAGGAATTCTGGGCTTAATCGGTGCAGGTTCTATGTATCCTGATGTCTTACGTGAGCATATCCAAAAATGTAAAGCTGCAACAGACAAACCATTTGGTGTTAATGTTCCCATGTTGTATCCAAACATCGAAGAGATTATGGATATCATAGTAGAAGAAGGTGTAAAGATTGTATTTACTTCTGCAGGAAATCCTAAAACTTGGACAAGTTGGTTACAAGAGCGTGGGGTTATAGTTGTACATGTGGTAAGCAGTGTCAAATTTGCGCTTAAAGCTGAAGCTGCTGGCGTAGATGCCATAGTAGCCGAAGGTTTTGAAGCTGGTGGACATAATGGACGAGACGAAACTACGACCTTAACATTAATTCCAATGGTTAAGGAACAGTTGAGCATTCCGCTAATTGCTGCTGGTGGTATTGCCACAGGGAAAGCCATGTTAGCAACTATGGTTTTAGGAGCAGATGGCGTACAAGTTGGTAGCCGTTTTGTAGCTAGTGAAGAATCTTCTGCGCACCAAGCGTTTAAACAAGTTGTGGTTGATGCTAAAGAAGGCGATACGCAACTCACTTTAAAAGAATTAGCACCAGTACGTTTAGTAAAGAATAAGTTCTATAATGAAGTTGCCGCACTTTATCAAAAGGGAACAACGCCAGAAGAATTAAAAGAACTATTAGGTAGAGCACGTGCAAAACGCGGTATGTTTGAAGGCGATTTGGAAGATGGCGAATTAGAGATTGGTCAAATTTCAGGATTAATCCATGATATTAAACCTGTAGCTGAAATTGTTGAAGAGATGGTTTTAGAATTCAATAAAGCAAAGCAAGACCTTACTTCACTTTAAAAGATAAATCATCACTCCGCATAAAAAAATATTACTCTACATATTCCTTAAATATTCGATAGCTTTAATAATTATTAAAACTTTTTTGTGACATTTTTTAAAAAGTTGAGTTATTATATAAACT
>CAZBMY010000188.1:0-4623 GCA_964492855.1 uncultured Flavobacteriaceae bacterium | reverse complement strand
AAATAAAAGGATATGCTTTTTTGACGACGTTTAATTCTTCTTTTGAGAGCTGATTATGTATTTTATTGAAAGTGTTTTCTATATAAACCGTTCGTAGTTCTAAAAACGCTTCACTAATTTTGTCTTGTACTTTTATAAAGGCACCATAATTAGAAAACGCATCATATTTTAATGAGATTACAGCTTCACTAGGTTGGTCTGAAGACGTTGGAAGTTGTGCGCCATTGCAATAGTCACAAACCTTCTGACCATTATTATCTATAAAATGTTTTACTAAATCTTTGAGTGCTATAATTTCAATAGTTTCATCCTCAACCATAATGTCATTGTCTTTATTGATTAGAATGCGTAAAACATTACGTTCGTTTATATCAGCTATACATTCTGGAGATGTACATGTTTCAGGAAGCTTTCTTAAAATACCTTTATCTGCAGATATTGTTGTGGTCACTAAAAAGAAAATAAGTAGTAAAAAAGCAATATCTGCCATAGAGCCTGCATTAACTGTTGGGGCATTTCTTCTGGAATTTCTCATAATTACTGAATTTTTAGGATTACTGTTAATGAAATCACAAAAACGATACCACTTTTAAAATCTTGTTAACAACGCTGTTTCAAACCGTTATTATGCCCTATTTTTGCAAAATTGGTCTTTTAAACAAGATTTGACCATAGCCATTAATTTAACTATACATTAAATTCTATGTCTTTAGAGACTCAAGTACAAGTAAAAAGAGAGAGTGAAAAACGTCTTTACGATTATCAAATAAATGATTTGAATCGCATTTTTGATGTGATGAATGCTTCTGCAGATGACTATAATTTACTATATCAATTGCCTACAGGTGGTGGGAAAACGGTCATATTCTCTGAGATTGTACGTCGTTATATTAAAGAAAAAAACCAGAAAGTTGTTATACTAACACACCGTATTGAGCTATGTAAACAGACTTCTAATGTGTTGTCTGGGTTTAATGTGAAGAATAAAATTATTAATAGTAAAGTAAAAACGCTCCCTGATCAAGACGAGTACCAGTGTTTTGTTGCCATGGTAGAAACGTTGAATAATCGTCTATCTGAGCAAGAATTTGAGCTAAAAAACATAGGTCTTGTTATTATAGATGAAGCACATTACAATTCTTTCAGAAAACTATTTAAATTTTTTGACCATTGCTTTATTCTTGGGGTTACTGCAACACCATTGAGTAGTAATATTAAACTACCAATGAAAGATAATTACAACAAACTCATAGTTGGAGATGATATCTCTACCCTAATTAAAAATGGATTTTTATCTAATGCTGAAACTATTAGTTTTGATGTAGGTTTAACCTCTCTTAAGATAGGCATTAATGGTGACTATACCGTAAAGTCTTCTGAAGCACTTTATACAAATAGTTTTATGCAGACAAAGCTATTATCTGCTTATGAAGAAACCTCAAAAGGAAAGAAAACCTTAATCTTTAATAATGGTATACACACATCTAAAGAAGTATATTATACATTTAAAAGGGCTGGGTATGACGTAAAGCATTTAGATAATACAGCTAATAAACAAGAGCGGAGCGAGACTTTAGAATGGTTTAAGAACACGCCTAATGCTGTACTATCTTCTGTAAGTATACTCACTACAGGTTTTGACGAGCCTTCTGTAGAATCTATAATGTTAAATAGAGCTACTAGATCTTTAACGCTATACTTTCAAATGATTGGCCGTGGATCCCGTATTTATGGTGATAAAGACACCTTTCAAGTTGTTGATTTAGGGAATAATATTGCTCGTTTTGGCCCATGGGACCAACCTGTAGACTGGCAACATATTTTTAAGTATCCAGATTTCTATCTAGAAAACATAGTTGATGACGACACACTTGAGCGTGATTTTGTTTACGATATGCCAGAATCACTTCGTAGAAAATTTAATAAATCGCAATCTTTAGATTTTGATGTTAAGGCGGAGTACAAAAAAGTACTTAATTCTGGTAAAAAATCATTTACAGTTATAGAGCGTTCTATTGAACAACATTCTAAGATTTGTATAGAAAATTGCGAAGATGTTTTTGAAGCAAGAGATTTAATAAAAGAACTTCAAGACGAAATTGCATATCGTATAAAGCAATACTGTTATTGTATTATGAATAGCACTCAAAACTATAAAGATTGGCTGTTTGAAGAGTATAATAGACGATTAAGACTAAGTTTCAACGGAAAGTTTTAACTTTTTTTTGAAAGGTTTTTGTTTTTTATACGTTTAATTTGAAGTAGGTATAGTTTTTGATACTTTATCTATGAAATAAAAATAACCTCATGTCTAATCGTATTATAATAGGTCTTTTTTTACTCGTATTTGGCGTTTCGCTTAATGCGCAGGTGACAGATAAAGAACAAAAATCGATTAGAATTCCTGCAGTAAAATCTAAAAAGAAGAAAGATTCTATTCCTATAAAGACTAAAGTAGCACCCAAGAAGAATCCTAAGGCGGATGCTGACAAATCTAATAAAGATAAGAATGCATCTATTTCTAGAACTAAAGTTAGTGAACTAGAACGCCCCTTTTCAATGTTAGAAGGTGATGGGTTAAAAGACCCTGGTGAGATTTTTAAAAACCGTTGGAAGAAACAGATACAAGCCACAGGCGTGGTACGTTTTATGAGTGATCAGTTTTTAGGGCAATATGATATCGATTCTGAATTTGTAAATATCGTATGCCGTGATCACGAATATCCTGATGGAGATCGTGTTAGTGTTTCTGTTAATGATGAAATCGTCTATGGCAATGTGACTTTAACATCTCAATACAGACGTCTGCGTATTAATTTGGTTAATGGCATTAATAAAATAGACATTAAAGCCCTAAATCAAGGAGATTCTGGACCTAATACCGCTGAGTTTGTTGTCTATGATGATAAAGGCAATGTGGTGTCTTCTAAAGAATGGAACTTGCTAACTGGTGTAAAGGCTACAATTACTTTTATTAACGAGAAACCACAGATTACTGCTAAAAACGGGAATAAATAGTTTAGCACTACGAAAGTGCAATAATATCTCCGGGTTTCATATCTCCTAATTTATAATCACCTATACGAACCCTCACAAGTCGTAATGTTGGCAAGCCAATAGCTGCTGTCATTTTACGGACTTGTCTATACTTACCTTCTGTAATAGTAATACTTAACCAAGATGTCTCGCCATGCTTTTTATCTCTAACAAAGCGCTCTTCGATATGAGACCTATCTTTTAAAATTGAAGCCGTACACGGTTTTGTTTTATAGGGTTGTCCGTTTACTGAAATAGCAATACCACATTTTAAAGTTTCAATATGTTGTTGTGTAATTTCGCCATCGACCATCACGTGGTATTCTTTTTCAACTTTAGAGCTTCGTATGTATTCACTGAACTTTCCGTCTGTAGTAAGAAGTAATAAGCCCTCAGATTTTTCATCTAAACGTCCTATAGCCATTAAGTTTTTAGAATTTGGTATGAGTTCACTTAAAAGCTTTTTATTCTTCCTTTTGTTCTGATTATTTATAAACTGACTTAAATAACCGTAAGGTTTATATATTATAAAATGCTGATGCTTCATTTTTTAATTTTCCCAAACCATTTAGCTATAGTATTCTGTGCGGGTCTATTACGAATAGGAAAATCACCGCTATTCCATTGCCAGGCGTATAAACCAGCAAACCATTCTTTATCCCATAATTCTTCAAAAAGAGCTTCATAGGCTAGCTGCTGAGTTCTATCCGATTTTTTAGTATGTAAGCTTGAAAAAACAGAGCCCCATTCCCAAGGCGTTACTGTAGCATAAGTGTCATTACGATAACCAACTTCTGTAAATAAAATCGAAGTGTTGTACTTAGAGGCTATGGTTTTCATCTTTTGTATGTGCGGTTTCCACCCTTGTTTTATTAATTCTAAATCTGGATTTGGTTTTTTTGTCAACGGAAAATAGGCTTGTATACCTATAAAGTCTAATTCGTTCCAAAAATCTATAAGCTCATAATCATCCCAATTAGCAGCATATGTTAATTTGCCATTATAAATAGTTTTAATTTCCTTTATTAATGCCTTCCATTGTTCTGGTTGGTTGTCTATTGATGTTTTTAATTCAGTACCAATACATAATAATTCGGTATTAGTTTCGGCAGCCATCTTGGCATAATGCATTATATTAACTTTATAAGACTCAAACCAAGTATTCCATTCTTCTTTAGAATCCATAGTTATATTTGAGCGCCAGCCTTCAGACATCCAAAGGTGCGGTTTTAACATGACGTGTAGTCCTTTTTTATGTAATTCATTAATACTATTTATATATGATGAATCCCGCCTAGACCAAGTGTCACTTTCTCTAGTATTTTCAATAGTTTTTGTGCGTTCATCTTTCTGATAGAAATAAGGAAATATCGATACCCATTCAATGTTAGATCTTATCAAATCTGAAGCATCAGAAACTGTATTTCGTTCTGACTGATATCGATAAACACTCATTCCGCGGTGTTTACCATCTTTGACAAATAGGTTTTTTGAAATTCCTGTAGTATTCTCTATGGAATAGTCCCATTGGTAATTAAAATCTTCATTAGTGTTAGTGTAGACTATAATTTTATAAGTGATTATTAT
>CAZBMY010000187.1:0-4642 GCA_964492855.1 uncultured Flavobacteriaceae bacterium | reverse complement strand
TTTTTAGTCACACGCCCATCTTTACCAGAACCAGCAATTGTATCTAACTCAGTTTGGGATATCCCTTCTTGTTTGGCTATGTTTTTTACTAATGGCGAATAGAAACGCTCACCAGTAGACTCAATAGGTGCAACTGTTTCTTTAGCAGCTGTCACAGTTTGAGCAACCTCAACTACTTCTTTTACAGTTTCTGGTTTTGGAGCTGCAGGTGCTTTAACTTCTATCGTATCGCCGCCTTCTGTTTCGATGACTGCTATGGTTTGCCCTACTTGTACAACATCATCAACATCGAATAATTTTTCGACTAATACACCATCTACTTCACTTGGCACTTCGCTATCTACCTTGTCTGTAGCAATCTCTAAAACTGCTTCATCTGCTTCAATAGTTTCACCAACATCTTTAAGCCATGAGGTTATTGTTGCCTCAGCAACACTCTCTCCCATTTTAGGTAATTTTAGTTCAAACTTTGCCATATCTGTAATTTGATAGTCGTTATTTTGTAATCGGATGCAAAATTAATAAAAAAACAGATATTTTACTGTCAATTCACTAAATATTAATCAAAATTTAGCATTTATAATACTGCTTAGACTACTTTGTTTTTCGTACTTCAAAATTAATCAAATTCTCTTTCAGCCAGTTAGAAATTTTATGATTTGGATTAATAATTATATTCTTTTTGGCAATTTTAATAATTGGTAAATCATCAATATGGTCAGTAATAAAAACATCTACCGATTTTAAGTTATTCTTTTTAAAATAATCTAAAAGGTTTTCTTTTTTTCGTTCTCTAAGGTTTTCAAAATCTGTAGAAAATCCATCTTCAGGAAAATCTGTCGCCAAGCACTCATCAAAACCTTCAGTTTTTGCAATATATTTGGCATAACAGCTGGGCGCTGCTGTGGCCAATATTTTAACATCGAAAGAAGAATCTGCAATTTCTTCTATTTCGTTTTTATGCTTTGATAATTTTAAAATAAAATCTTGGTAATCTATATCTTCATTTTTAATAAGCTCGAGCACCTTATACTTTAATCTAGAATGTGATATCATTCGAAATAACCTTAATTTGATAAAAAACAAGAGTATATTAAACTTGAACATTCTAAAGTCATTAAAGTAATAACGCAACAAATACTTGAGAAACTCGTGAAACGTATTTACATCATATAACGTCCCGTCTAAATCTACCACTAAAACCCTCTTATCCATGGCGCTTAGGTTTATAATCTAATGACCAAGGAAAGCGAACCAGCTGGTTCTTAAATATATAATAATCTGGCGCTATTGTAGATTCAGAATTTGTCCAAGCAATAACTGCTGTTTTAATGGAAACTTCTGGAAATTTATTTGACAATACTTCTACAATCGATTGCATTGTTTTACCAGAATCTAGTGCATCGTCGAGAATAAGAATAGTATTTATGGACTCCTTTTCAATAGAACTAAAATCGATTTCAATATTATGAATACCGATTTTGTTTGATGCTTTTATCTGTTTTTGATGTTCAGAAATTCTAGCTCTATTTAGTATTGAATAGGGTAATAAGTTCAATAAATTTTTCATAAAACTACTCTGCTTTATACCTTTTGTAGATGCCCGCTGAAGTTTTATAGTTTTATATATAATATCTTTATCTAAATTTTCTTTTTTGAATTCCTCCAACACATAAGCACCTCCATTTAAAATACCCACAACCGCATCTGGCTTATCTTCAAGCTTTGAAAATAACTCGATACAATATTGCTCGAATGCCATTTTATGTAGTGTAATAACCTTCAAATTGAAACATTATAATTTTAAAGACGCTTCAAACGGAATACGGTCAATGATACTTCTTCCTAAAGTGACCTCATCTGCATACTCCAACTCATTGCCTGCAGCTATTCCTCTAGCAATTGTCGATGTTTTTATATCGTAATCTTGGAGCTGTTTAAAAATATAGAAATTGGTTGTATCACCTTCCATCGTTGGACTCATAGCAAAAATAAGTTCTGCTACTTCACCCGTTTTTACTTTACTCACTAGAGCATCAATATTTAAATCTTGGGGACCTATGCCATCCATTGGTGAAATTTTCCCACCCAAAACATGATATAGTCCTTTAAAAGACCCCGTACTTTCAATAGCCATAACATCACGAATATCTTCGACAACGCAAATCAGTTCTTTTTTTCGCATTGGATTTGTACAAATTTCACAAAGTGCTGCATCACTAATATTATGACAAGACTTGCAAAAATTTATCTCTTCTCTTACTTTTTGAAGTGCACCTGCCAATAAAAAAGATTGCTCTTTTGGCTGCCGCAATAAATGCAACACAAGACGCAATGCTGTACGTTTACCAATCCCTGGTAATTGTGACATTTCGTTAACTGCTTTTTCTAAAAGTTTTGAAGAAAATTCCATATTGGCGAAGTTAAATAATTTTATGGCAATGTTTTCTCGAGTGTCGCTCGAAATGGAATAAAAAGTTTATTTTCGGACAAATGAATTAAAAATCACTATCTGTTCGAGCGCAGTCGAGAACTCTTTTAAACTTATAACTCCCAAAAGTTCTCGACTGCGCTCGAACGGATAACATATAGAAAACAAACAAAACTATGTCACCGACTTCTATCCTACTTCTTATTGCTGCCTACTTTGGTGTATTGGTTTTAATCTCATATTTCACCGGAAAAGAAGATACAAATGCCGCATTTTTTAAGGCTAATAAATCTGCACCTTGGTACTTGGTGGCCTTTGGGATGATAGGTGCATCACTTTCTGGTGTAACTTTTATATCTGTGCCTGGAGCTATAGCTGACAAACAATTTGGGTATTTACAAGTTGTTTTTGGATACTTAGTTGGATATCTAGTCATTGCATATGTATTGCTTCCGTTGTATTATCGTCTGAATCTTACTTCTATATATACCTATTTAAAAGACCGATTTGGTGTTACAAGCTACAAAACAGGTTCAGTTGCATTTTTAATTTCTAGAACAGTTGGTGCGTCTTTTAGACTATTTTTAGTCGCAAAAGTTTTGCAACTCTTGGTCTTTGATTTGTTTGACATTCCTTTTACTATCACAGTCATTATAACTATAGCTTTAATATGGTTGTATACTTTTAAAGGCGGTATAAAAACCATCATATTTACTGATACACTTCAAACACTGTTTATGTTGATTTCTGTTGTTGTAGCTATCGTATTTTTAGCTTCAGCATTAGATTTAAATAGTGTTTCTGATGTTATTACCAATGCTAAGGAAAGTTCACTTAGCAAAGTTTTCTTTTTTGATGACATTAATAATTCTCAGTATTTCTGGAAAAGTTTTCTTTCAGGAATTTTTATCACAATCACCATGACTGGTCTTGATCAAGATATGATGCAAAAAAATCTGACTTGTAAAAACTTAAAAGAGGCACAAAAGAATATGGTTTCTTTTAGTATTGTTCTTGTATTTGTAAATATTCTGTTTTTGGTTCTTGGATTGATGTTGACGCAATACGCACAAAAAAATGGCATCACTGCGACTAAGGATGATTTGTTTCCCACAATAGCTATGTTACCAGAAATTGGCATTGTGACCTCAGCTTTCTTTTTATTAGGGTTAATAGCAGCTGCATACTCTAGTGCTGATTCTGCTTTAACTTCTCTAACCACTTCTTTTTGTATAGATATTATAGAGATTGATAAAAAGCCTCAAGATGAACAGAAAAAGACGAGAAAAAAGATTCATGTTTTATTCAGTATTATCCTAATAATAGTCATTATAATTTTTGATACACTTTTTAAAGACGTATCAGTTATTTGGGAGTTATTTAAAGCAGCAGGATATACTTACGGACCACTTTTAGGTTTGTTTGCTTTTGGTTTGTTAACTAAGAAACATATAAAAGATAAATATGTTTGGTTAATAGCTATTATAGCTCCACTATTATCTTATGTATTAAATATGTACTCAGAAGTATTATTTAATGGCTACAAAATAGGTTTTGAAATCTTAATTATTAATGGTTTTATTACCTTTTTAGGATTGCTATTAATTTCAAAAAAGCAAATCTTTAGTACTGATTAGTGCCTAAAAGAACTAAAGTACAAGCCACTTCATATCCAATATTATTTTTAGATAGTAATTTATAAAATTCAGGATTTTCCGTTCCTGGATTAAAAATCACACGATTTGGATTTAGACCAATAACATAGTTATAATATTCTTCTTGTCGTTTTGGATTCAGATATAAAGTTACTGTATCAATATCTTTATAATCTATCAATTCTGTATCAATAGTAACGCCAGCCACCTCGCCTTTTCGCAAACCAAATGCCTTAACTTCATGTCCGTACTTCACTAATCTATTAACTGCAATATTAGAGTAACGCTGTGTTTTTAAAGAAGCTCCAAGTACTAATGTTGTCTTATTCATAAATAATTATTTGTTAAGATTTGTTAAAAGGCGTAACAATACTCAAAAGTAGTCGTCTTAATTTTAATAAACTATCATCAATCAATCGATACTGAAAAATAATCTATAAAATTTCAGTATCACAAAAAACGAACAATCAATGAAACATTACCTGATGGTAATTGTCATGTTATTTTCTTTTGTGACAATTGCGCAACCCAATTCAAACTCTGACATTAAAAACGG
>CAZBMY010000186.1:0-4717 GCA_964492855.1 uncultured Flavobacteriaceae bacterium | reverse complement strand
TTATAAGGCATATAATATAAAAATTGTTGATGGGACTTATGTTTTTGATGTAAGTACACCACATGGTACGATAGAAAACTTAAAATTTAACCTACCAGGTAGACATAATTTGTCTAATGCATTATTAGCCTTGGCAATGGCTGTAGAATATGGTGTCCCTCATGAGCAGCTTGCCAAGGCATTAATAAGTTATAAAGGCGTTAAGCGTCGTTTTTCAACACATTTTAAGAGTGATGATTTAGTGTTTATAGATGATTATGCGCATCATCCGGAAGAAATAAATGCTCTACACCACGCTGTGAGGGAGATGTATCCTGGACATAAAATCTTAGTGATTTTTCAGCCACACCTTTTTAGTAGAACTCAAGATTTTGCAAAGGAGTTTGCTTTAAGTTTAGCACAGTTTGATAGTCTACGATTATTAGATATTTATCCAGCACGAGAACTTCCTATTGCAGGGATTTCATCCCGCTGGTTGCTAGACAAAATTAAATTAAAGGATAAGAAACTAATAGACAAATTAGAAATTACTCAAGAAATACAAGAAAGTGATGCTGCGGTTATTTTAACTGTGGGCGCTGGAGACATAGGAGAAGAAGTAGAACGTATTAAAAAAGTATTACGCATTGCGAATTAATTATAATTACATAAAAGTTCTTTTGTTGCTAGGGATAGTCGTGTTTTTATATGCATTTTCAAATGCACGTAATAACAGTCGGAGAGTGTCAAAAATTGATATAGAATTTAAGGGAGATAATAATTTGTTTATCACGCATGATAATGTTAGTAAATTGTTAATACAAAATGAGCAACCAGTTACGAGCATAACCAAAGAAGTTTTAGTTTTGAATGATTTGGAGAACGCGCTAAATCTTAACCCGATGATAAAACAAGCTCAAGTGTTTGTTGATGTAAAGGGTACGCTAACAGCGACAGTTGAACAAAAGAAGCCTATAGCCAGAGTGTTTACTAATGCTTCTTATTATATTGATGATAATGGTTCTTTTATGCCTTTATCTCAAAATTACTCGGCAAGAGTACCACTTGTTACCGGTGCGATTGAAAAAAATAAGTTGGAGAATATATTTCTCTTAGCAAAAAAAATACAAAGCGATGAATTTCTAAAAACTCATGTGGTAGAAATTCATCAAGAACAAAATATGGAGTTGCAGTTAAAATTGCGAAGACAAGGCTTTACAGTCTTTCTCGGTGATTTGAAACAACTTGATAAAAAGATAAATAACCTTAAAGCATTTTATAAAAAAGCTTTAAAAGATAATACGTTAAAAGATTACAAAATAGTTGATTTGAAGTTTGATAATCAAGTAATATGTACCAAATAAGAAGCTATGGAGACTAGTAAGATATCAGTTGGATTAGACATAGGAACCACAAAAATTGTGGCAATGATTGGTCGTGAGAATGACTACGGTAAAGTAGAGATTCTTGGCATAGGTAAATCTAAGAGTTTAGGTGTGCATAGAGGTGTTGTAAATAATATTACGCAAACCATACAATCTATTCAACAAGCAGTTCAAGAAGCTGAGGCGTCTGCCGGAGTAAAAATTGAAGGTGTAACTGTTGGTATTGCAGGACAACATATTCGTAGCTTACAACATAGCGATTATATCACGAGACCAAATTCTGAGACAGTAATTGATGAAGAAGATATTGATCGCCTTATTAATCAAGTGCATAAATTAGTCATGTTGCCTGGTGAAGAGATTATTCACGTGTTACCTCAAGAATTTAAAATTGATGGTCAAGCAGAGATAAAAGAGCCTATTGGTATGTATGGCGGAAGATTAGAAGCTAATTTTCATGTAGTTGTAGGTCAAGTCTCCTCTATTAGAAATATTGGGCGTTGTGTTAAAAGTGCAGGGTTACAATTAGAAGGTATTACGTTGGAGCCTCTCGCTTCGGCAAATGCAGTATTAAGTCAAGAAGAAAAAGAAGCAGGTGTTGCTCTAATCGATATAGGTGGTGGAACAACAGATTTAGCCATTTTTAGAGATGGAATTATTCGTCATACTGCGGTAATTCCTTTTGGAGGAAATGTAATAACTGAAGATATTAAAGAGGGTTGCTCTATCATTGAAAAACAAGCAGAGCTATTAAAAATGAAATTTGGATCTGCTTGGCCAGGTGAGAATAAAGATAATGAGATTGTCTCTATTCCTGGATTAAGAGGAAGAGAGCCTAAAGAAATTACCCTTAAAAACTTGTCGAAAATTATTCATGCACGCGTTGTAGAGATTGTTGAGCAAGTATATTTAGAGATAAAAAATTACGGTCATGAAGAGCGTAAAAAATCACTCATTGCAGGTATTGTTCTTACGGGTGGAGGTAGTCAATTAAAGCATTTAAAACAATTGGTTGAATACATCACAGGGATGGATACTAGAATAGGATATCCTAATGAGCATATGGCTGGAGATAGTGATGCAGATGTAGCAAGTCCCTTATTTGCTACGGCTGTAGGACTGGTGATGGATGATTTAAAACGCCAAGAACGTAGAAAGATTGAGGCATCGACTTCGGTAGATATTTACGAAGAAATTGCACATGGAGCATCTTCAGAATCAATGACTTCTGAAGTCGTTGAAAATGAAGTACGACAAGAAGCTACTAAAATTGAACGAAAATCTTTTTTAGATAAGTTAACCGAGCGTGTTAAAGATTTTTTAGATAACGCAGAATAAAGTTTAGATAAAACAATACATAAAAAACCCTTAAATTAATTCATAATGAGCAAAAACGTTGAACTCGGTGATATAACCTTCGATTTACCAAAAAATCAGTCTAATGTTATAAAAGTTATTGGCGTAGGTGGTGGCGGAAGTAATGCCATCAATCATATGTTTCAACAAGGAATTAAAGGTGTAGACTTTGTAATTTGTAATACAGACGCTCAGGCTTTACAAAGCAGTGGCGTGCCAAATAAAATTCAATTAGGTGTTAATTTAACCGAAGGGTTAGGTGCAGGAGCTAACCCAGAAGTAGGAGAGCAATCTGCTATTGAGAGCTTAGAGGATATTAAACGCATGTTAGATACTAACACGAAGATGATATTTATTACTGCTGGAATGGGAGGTGGTACAGGTACTGGAGCAGCACCAATAATTGCTAAAATGGCGAAAGAGTTAGATATCTTAACAGTAGGGATTGTAACGATGCCTTTTCAGTTTGAAGGTAAAATGCGTAATAATCAAGCGCAATTAGGTATCGAAAAATTACGAGAACATGTAGATTCATTAATCGTTATAAATAATAACAAGCTTCGTGAAGTTTACGGGAATCTTGGTTTTAAAGCTGGGTTTTCTAAAGCAGATGAAGTCTTGTCTACAGCCTCGAGAGGTATTGCAGAGGTAATAACACATCACTATACACAAAACATCGATTTACGTGATGCTAAAACGGTATTGAGTAATAGCGGTACTGCTATTATGGGCTCGTCTTCGGCTTCTGGTCAAAATAGAGCGCAAGAAGCGATTGTAAAAGCCTTAGATTCGCCACTTTTAAATGATAATAAAATTACAGGAGCTAAAAATGTATTGTTACTAATTGTTTCTGGTTCAAGTGAAATTACCATTGATGAAATAGGCGAGATTAATGATCATATTCAAGAACAAGCTGGGCATGGGGCGAATATTATCATGGGTGTTGGTGAAGATGATAGTTTAGGTGAAGCAATTGCAGTTACCATTATTGCTACTGGTTTTAATATTGAACAACAAGCCGAATTTTCTAATACAGAAATAAAGAAAGTTGTACATGCATTAGAAGAGGAGCAAACACATGAACAAGATTTAACTACAGAAAAAGAACCGGCAATCATTACGCCAGATATTATATTAGAAATACCTAAAGAAGAGGTTATAAAGTATACGTTAGAAGAAGATGTGGTTGATGTAGTTGAAGAAGAAGTTGCTCAAGTAGATTTAATCGCTACTACAGATATTATTCGCGATATGGATGTATTGTATGAAGAAGTCGCTGTAGAAGTAATGAGTCAGGATGATTTTGTTATTACACCTGTGGTGTCTGAGTCTGTTCCAGAAGAGTTGTCTAATGAAGAAGAACAGATTACTTTAACCTTTGATTTGCCAATTACCAACACGAATCAAGCTTTAGAAACTGAAACTGCTAATGAAAAAGTTATGTTTCAGTTAGATGAAGATTTGAAAGAAGTTGAGGTGAATGATTATGTAGAAGTAATTCCTGTAACCGAAGCGAATGAAGAAGGGGAAAAACGTTATGCTTTAGATGATTATTTAACCATTGAGTCTAAAATGAATACTGAGGACGCAGAACCTGAAGATGAGATTGTTTTTGAAAGAAAAGTAGTGGGTGAAGCCGAAGTTCAAGTACAAGAAGGAGGTGATCCAATGGATATGCCTATTTCTGAATTGTTGAAAGAACGTGCAGATGAGCGTAGACGTAAAATGAAAGAATTTAATTATAAATTTAATACATCTAAGGTTGATGATTTAGAGAAAATTCCAGCTTATAAAAGGCAAGGGATTGATTTAGAAGATACCGAGCATTCATTAGAAAACAGTGTGTCTAGAACATCAGTAGGGCTAGATGATAACGACGATATTCAATTACGAAGTAACAATTCATTTTTACATGACAATGTTGATTAATAGCTTAAAAAGACATTAAGTTTAATAGTGTTTTTTTACTTCGCTTAGACCCGAGAATAGTTATATAC
>CAZBMY010000185.1:0-4772 GCA_964492855.1 uncultured Flavobacteriaceae bacterium | reverse complement strand
TTGAGAATCCCAATTACTTAATGTAGTTGGGATTTTTTTTGACTAATAGTGTTTTTATAATAAATAAAGGAAAGGATTATTTCTTTTTACCGAACATACTATCTATTATAGTCATAATGCCTTTGAACAGGGAGTAAATTGCTCCTAAGCTTAAAAGTATACCTAATATTAATAGAGGAATGAAAAGCGCTTTTTCTTGATTGGAAAATGCGATGTGAAGAATAGTGGGACCAACGAACATAAGTAGCAAGCATATAAGCATAGTTTTTATGCCTTTTCCTAAAATTTCTTTGTCAGTACGTTTGGTATCTTCCATTAAGAATGTTGATTTATAGCATTTATAACACTTCCATATTTATCTAAAAGTGTTCTGGCTTCCATTTCAGAAATATTCAGCTCTTTCATAAGCATTTTAGTACCTCTATTAACTAGTTTATGATTACTCAATTGCATATCTACCATTTTGTTTCCTTTTATTTTACCTAATTGAATCATAGTTGTAGTAGTAATCATATTTAAAACTAATTTTTGAGCAGTACCAGCTTTCATTCTTGAACTACCTGTAATAAACTCAGGGCCTACAATAACTTCAATAGGGTATTTAGCCGTTTGCGATATAGGACTATTTTGATTACAGACAATAGAGCCTGTAGTTATTTTATTAGTATTACATTCTTCTAAACCATGAAGTACATATGGTGTAGTACCTGATGCGGCTATGCCAATAACAACATCTTTGGAATTAATGTCAAACTTTTTTAAGTCTTTCCAACATTGATATTTAGAATCTTCAGCAAACTCTACGGCTTTTCTTATGGCAGTATCGCCACCAGCAATAAGCCCAATAACTATGTCATGAGAAACTCCGAAAGTGGGTGGACATTCAGAAGCATCTAGTATGCCTAAGCGCCCACTGGTTCCTGCTCCAATATAAAATAATCGTCCCCCATCTTTTAGTTTAACTACTATTTGAGTGATTAACTCTTCAATCTGCGGTAATGCTTTTTCTACTGCATTTGGTACAGTCTTGTCTTCAGTATTTATATTAACAATAATCTCGTTAACAGACATGTTTTCGAGATTTGTATAATTGGAATCTTTTTCTGTAGTTTTTTCAAAATTCATATTATAAAAATAATGAATTTGTTTACGATATAGATAGAAACGAGACCATTTTGCTTATTAAAATATACAGTTTATAGTTCATCAAGCTTTTTACATGGTAATATCCAAAAGCCATACCTATTGAACAGTATATATCACTTCGTCAACTTCGGATAATTTAAAATAACCAAAAGGAAAATTATCTGAATTTGTTTGGTTAATACAATTACCACGGACTGTGGCAGGTTGAGTCTCAAAAGGACCTCCGCCTTCTTCACTACCTTGCTGTAACAATGTGAACATAAAATTATAGAAACGCTCCGAAACGCCATGATTTCTAATCGTAATCACATTACCTGGTTCTAAATCTTCATCTGAATAAAATCCGAAAATTTGATTTCCATCAGTAAAGCGGTCTTCATAAACTTCTAATGTAGGTATAGGAGAAAAATCACTTACGAATTCAAAAAAATAAAAATTCTCAATGTTTGCGGGGTCTGTATAAAAGGCTTTTAATTCGATATCTTCTCCTAGAAAACCACCGTCATCTTTCTGTTCAATAAAATCTATTGGTGTTACAGATTTTAGAGTTTCTGTGGCTGTGTAAAGTTCATTATTATACACTATAGAAAGTGTATAGATCCCATCTATTACAGGAATAAAATTGGAGTTCGAATATGTCCCAGTATTTCCATCTTCAATAAAATTAAAAGTATTACCATTTAAGTCTGAAATTGATACAATGGCTCCATTTGCTGGTTGAACATCTTCGTTAAAAAATGGTGCAGTCAATGATAAACGAATACTTTGCTCATTACCTGTCGTATTCTTTAGCCAATTGATACTAGCATCTATGACTAGTCGAGTTTGTCCTTCATTTAAATCTACTTCTATTACATCTTCACACGAGAATGTAAAAACTAATACTATTACTATGACTATAATTTTTTTCATTTTAAAACTGGAAATTATAGGTTACTGCTGGTACAACTCCAAAAATGGCTAATCTAGTTGCTTCGTTCTGACCATTTGTACGATTTTCTCTAAAGGTTATAGTTGTTGCATTACGCCTATTATAAATATTATAAAGACTAAACACCCACTGGCCTTTAAATTTTTTACCGGAATTTGGTTTAGGGTTATAATTTAAAGAAAGGTCTAATCTATGATAATCCGTTAAACGACTAGAGTTTCGAGCTTCAAAAACAGGAATTGTTATGCCATTAAATTGATATTGTCCATTTGGGAACGTAGCAGGTATACCGGTTTGGTATAGGAAATTACTGTTAATACTCCATTTTTTATTGATTTCATAAGAACCGGTTAGGGTAATATCATGGGTTTTATCCCATGGTGTATTATACCATTCGCCATTATTAATACCAGTTTCCAATGGAGTTCTTCCTGGTGTTCTTTGTTCTGATTTAGAGAGGGTGTAGGCTAGCCAACCTTTTAATCTTCCTTCATTCTTTTTGAATAGTACTTCTAATCCATATGCTCTGGCTTCACCATTTAATATCACCTGTTCAATAGCATCATTTGCAATAAGGTCTGCACCATCAATATAATCTATACGATTGTCTATAGTCTTATAAAAACTTTCTATTTCTAAAGAATACGCATTATCGTTAAAGTTTTTGAAGTACCCTACTGCAAATTGATCCAGTAACTGTGGTTTAATAAATTGTCCACTAGGCGCCCAAACATCTAAAGGTGTTGGTGAGCTTGTGTTAGAAAGCAAGTGTAAATACTGAGACAATCTGTTATAACTAGCTTTTACTGACGAAGACTCATTCAACTGATAAGCTAATGAAGCTCGTGGTTCTATATTAGCAAATGATTCTAAAATATCACTTCTACTAAACGATTCTGTATCTGTTGGTTCTGCTCTTTCATAAACCTGTAATTCTTGATTGAAATTTATAGGATTATTGTTTTGGTAGATATTTACTTCGTCTTGACCTAATCTATGGAATGTACTTAATCTTGCACCATAGGATAGTGAAAGCTTTTCAGAAATTTTTTGTTCAGCATCTATGTATATGGCATTTTCAAAAGCAAACTTGTCTGTAAGTTTATCTGGGTTGATTCCTGAGTTTTCATCTATAGGGCTAATCTCTCCAGGATTAAATTTGTAATAAATGCTATTAAGACCATATTCTAATTTAAAATTATTACTGATGTAATGTTTTAAATCATATTTGGCATTGAAATTTCTTATGCCAGATTCCCAATCAAAACCAACAAAGTCTAGAGTTAAACCATAGAAATAATCAGAATAGATAAGTGATAGATTTGAAAATAGTTTATCTGAGAATAAATGATTCCATCTAAAGTTTAATACGGTATTACCATATGTGTTTGTAAAACTATCGCCTAGACTAAATACATCGCGTCCAAAATATCCAGAGAGGTACACACTATTTTTTTCATTAAGTCTGTAACTAAGTTTAGTGTTTAGGTCATAGAAATAGGCTACATTATCTAGATCAAATAAGGGCAAGAATAAATGCGCATAACTACTTCTTCCTCCAAGAAGAAAGGAACCTTTACCTTTTTTAATTGGTCCTTCAGCTAATAACCGACTTGATACTAAACCAATACCACCATTAAGATGAAATTCTTCATTGTTACCTTCCTTCTGATAGATGTCTAAAACTGAAGAGACACGACCACCATATTTTGCTGGAATTCCGCCTTTATATAATTTAATATCCTTTATAGCATCGGGATTAAATACAGAAAAGAACCCAAATAGGTGAGAGGAATTGAAAATTATAGCTTCATCTAGAAGAATTAAATTCTGATCAGCAGAACCACCACGAACGTTAAACCCAGAAGACCCTTCACCAGCATTTGTAACTCCGGGCAAAAGTGTAATGGATTTTATAACGTCTACTTCTCCTAAAACTACAGGTAATTGTTTAATAGTTTTTATCGAAAGCCTATTCACACTCATTTGAGGTGTTCTTATATTGAGTTTTTCTACATCTTCTGTAATGACGATTTCATCTAAACTTTCCGCAGATTCTTCAAGCTTAAAATTTATAGTTCTATCAGAATTTAATTCTAGAGTTTGAGTAATGGTTTTAAATCCCAAATAGCTTATCTGAATCTTATAAGAACCTTCGTTTAAAGTAATAGAGTAGAAGCCATATTCATTTGATACAGATCCGTTTTTTAGTTCAGGAATTATAATATTAACACCTATAAGTGTTTCAGTAGTTTTGCTATCTGTTACAATTCCGCTTAACGTATATTTAGTTTGAGCGGAAACTATAGTCGTAGATGCTATTATAAAAAAAAGACTTCCAAGTAGGAACTTTCTCATCATCTTGTTTTATGTAAAAATAAAAAAGCCTCATTTTACATGAGGCTCTTTTAACTTAAGTTTAATTGAGTATAGAATTAAGAATCTCACTAGGTCGCATAGCATTGCTCGTCAAAACCTCGTTAGGATAATAATAACCATCTATACTTACAGAAGCACCTTGTATAGCGTTTAACTCATCAACAATATCAGATTCTTTAACTTTTAGCTTTTTATATACTTCAGAAAATTCGTTCTTTAGCTCTGAATTTTTTTCTTGATTAGCCAAAGCTTCTGCCCAATATAATGCTAAGTAAAAATGACTACCACGATTATCGAGTTCATTTACTTTTCGAGA
>CAZBMY010000184.1:0-4915 GCA_964492855.1 uncultured Flavobacteriaceae bacterium | reverse complement strand
AAATTTGTATGAAACAATAATAATAAATTAAAAAAACATTCGTAATCATCATTCATGCAGACAGATTATGACGAGGCATGTAATAATAAAATACCTGAAAGATGGTATAAAGCCTATAAGAAAAATAGTGTGTAAACAGCAATTTTCAAAATGAGCTAAAACGCGCATTTCATCGATTAAAATCATTTTTTTTCGTTTAAATGCAAATTTTTCCGAAAAAATGTTGGTTATATAAAAATATATATCTATGTTTACACCCTCAAAAAAAATGAATTTAAACATTAAACCTCAAATTTCCATTATGAAGAAGTTTGTCTTATTATCGACTTTATTAGCTTTACTTGCAAGTTGCGGATCAGGAGATCGCGGAGAACTTGTAGGTATTAAAGGGAAAAAATGGCATCCAGAACGCCCTTACGGGATGCAATTAGTACCTGGTGGTGCTTTTATTATGGGTAAATCAGATGATGATTTAGCTGGAGTAAATGATGCGCCTACAAAAACAGTTACGGTTAGAGCCTTTTATATGGACGAAACTGAGATCACGAATAGTGAGTATCGTCAGTTCGTATATTGGGTACGTGATTCTATTATCAGAACTAAATTAGCAATTCTTGCTGATGAAGAAGGTAAAACACCTTCTGAAGATGATGGGATTGGTCAATTTGCATTTAAAGGTGCAGATACTACCGATATGTCTGTCTATCAAAAATACATGATAGATAATTACAGCGGTTTGGGTGAAACCGGTTATGAAGGAAGACAACTTAATAAAGAGGTTGACTTGATTTTTGATACCGAAGAATACCCAGATGAGTATTATACAGAAGTAATGGATACGATGTATTTGCCTGTTGAAGAATCATACAATGGTCAAAGAACTTGGGATGTAACTAAGTTTAAGTTCCATTATCAATACATGGATATTAAAGAAGCTGTCAAGTATAAAGAGCTTAGAAGAAGTGATGTGTTACTAACTGAAGAAGTTAGTGTATATCCTGATACTACCGCTTGGATTCGTGATTTCGCTTATTCGTATAATGAGCCAATGCACAATGATTACTTTTGGCATAATGCTTATGATGAGTATCCTGTTGTAGGTGTGAGTTGGAAACAAGCTAACGCATTCTGTCAATGGAGAACATTGTATAAAAATTCTGATCAAAAGAAGCGTAAGCAACAATTCGTGAATGCATTTAGATTACCATCTGAGGCAGAGTGGGAATACGCAGCACGTGGTGGTCTTCAAGGAGCAACATTCCCTTGGGGTGGACCTTATACTAAAAATGATAGAGCATGTTTTATGGCTAATTTTAAGCCATTACGTGGTGATTATGCTGCAGATCAAGCTTTATATACTGTAGAGGCGAAATCATTTGAACCTAACGATTATAACTTATATAATATGGCAGGTAACGTAGCAGAATGGGTGTACTCATCTTATGATCCTGATTCATATGAATATTCATCATCTTTTAACCCTGTGGTTAATGATCCTGATAACCAACGTAAAGTAATTCGTGGTGGATCATGGAAAGATGTCGCTTATTTTTTACAAGTAAGTACACGTGACTTTGAATATGCAGATTCTGCAAGAAGTTACATTGGTTTTAGAACTGTACAAGATTATATGGGTACAGAAGTAACCAATAGAAAAAACAAAAATTAGAAACACTTAACTACTTATATTAATAAACATTAAACTTAACTAAAAACGAGAAATTATGG
This sequence comes from uncultured Flavobacteriaceae bacterium, assembly GCA_964492855.1. GTDB lineage: Bacteria > Bacteroidota > Bacteroidia > Flavobacteriales > Flavobacteriaceae > Winogradskyella. The sequence goes on along the minus strand of CAZBMY010000184.1, from coordinate 3,187 downwards.
CACAAAAAGGAAAAGTAACGGTAACTAATATGATATACGGTCTTGGAGCTGCAATTGTAATTGTAGGAGCATTATTCAAGATTCAACACTGGCCATTTGGTTCAGAAATTTTAACAATCGGTATGATTGTAGAAGCATTAGTATTTACATACTCTGCATTTGAAAGACAAGCTGCAGATTTAGATTGGTCTTTAGTATATCCAGAATTATCTGGAGGAAATGCGTTAACTAGCAAAAAGAAAAAAGAAGAACCAAAAGATGCTGAAGGATTGTTATCTAAAAAATTAGACAACTTACTTAAAGAAGCTAAAATTGATGGTGAGCTTATGGCAAGCTTAGGATCAAGCATTAAAAACTTTGAAGGTGCTGCAAAAGGTATTGCACCAACAGTTGATTCTATTGCTGCAACTAAAAAATATGGTGAGGAAATGTCTTTAGCTGCTGCACAAATGGAGTCTTTAAACAGTCTTTATAAAGTACAAATGGATAGCGCTAACCGTCAGGCTAGTATTAACGAAGAAGCAGTTGAAAATGCAACTAAGTTAAAAGAACAAATGCAATCATTAGCGTCTAACTTATCATCATTAAATGGTGTATATGGAGGAATGCTTTCTGCAATGAACAAAAACTAATTAGTATTAGTAATTTATAAACATTAACAACTAAAACCTAATTAGACATGGCAGGAGGAAAAGCATCTGCAAGGCAGAAAATGATTAACTTGATGTATCTAGTATTTATCGCAATGATGGCGATGAATATGTCCAAAGAAGTATTATCTGCCTTTGGATTAATGGAAGCTAAGTTTGCTGACGCAAATGAAACAGCTACCAGTACAAACGAGAATACATTAGCAAGTTTACTAACAAAGGCTGAAGAAAAGCCTGAAGAATTTAAAGCATCTGCTGCAAAAGCAGAACAAATAAGTCAAGTATCAAAAGATTTCTTTGCTTACATAGAAAGTGTTAAACGTGAGTTGATCACTAAAGGTAAGTATGAAGTTGATGAGAAAACTGGTAAATTACCATTCGAAGCAATGGATAAAACAGATATTCTTGACGAATTATGGTTCACTGGAGATAGATTAACTAAGAAAGGTGATGCTGTAATGAAGAAAATAGATGAATACAAAACTTCAATTAAGAATATAGTTGGAGATGACGTAAAGTATTCTATTGCACTTACAAACTTTGAAAAACGTTTTAGTACAAACGAAGTAACTAACAAAGATGGTAAGAAATTACATTGGTTAGATTATAACTTTAAAGGATTTCCTGCAATTGCTTCTTATACGAAGTTAACGGCAATGCAGAATGATGTAAAATCTACCGAAGCAAATATGTATAACGTATTTTTAGGTAATACATTAGATGATGCTGTATCGTTAAAGAAATATCAAGCAATCGTATTAGCTGATAAATCTGCGTTCTTTGCTGGTGAAAAATTCCAAGGTAAAGTAGTATTAGGAAAATATGCTAACGTAACACCAACCAAATTATCGGTTCAAGGAAAAGAAATTAATATTGCAGAAGCGATAGATTCTACTGGTGCTGCAAGACTTGATTTTAACGTAGGTAATGTAGGTGAGCATAAAATTAATGGTCAGTTTACATTCTTAGAAGATGGTAAAGAATTACCTATTGATATTATTGGAAACTATGTGGTTGTACCGCGTCCTAATTCTGCAACAATTTCTGCAGATAAGATGAATGTAGTATACCGTGGAGTTAAAAACCCAATGACTATATCATTTGCAGGTGTTTCTGATAATAAAGTGAGAGCTACAGGTACAGGTCTTGTAAAAGGATCTGGTGTTGGTAAATATGTTATGGATGTGACTACAGCTAAAGGTCGTGAAGTTACTATTAATGTAACGGCTACCTTAGATGATGGTTCAACTTCAGCAGATAAGAAAACCTTTAGAATTAAAGATATTCCAAAACCAACAGGAACTGTAAGAGGTGAAGATGGTGCTATTAAAATGCAACGTGCTTCTCTTGAAAAATCTACTATTGCTGCGAAACTAGATGATTTTGATTTTGATTTACCATTATCAGTATCTGGATTTAAATTTAAAGTACCAGGACAACCTACAATTAACTGTAGTGGTAGTAAATTAAACTCTAGAGCTCAAGCTGCTTTAAGAAAAGCAAAAAGAGGATCTAATGTTCAAGTATTTGATATTCAGGCAAAAATTAAAGGAAATAGTTCTTATAGATTAAAGAAAGTATCTCCGGTAATTATTGAGCTTACTAACTAATACTTGATTTATAAACTTGTCCCAAAAACAAATAAACAAAGTAAGATGACAATTAAAAGTTTTTTATTAACCGTTTCTTGTGTTGTAGCATTACAAACTGTAAATGCTCAAGCAAACATTCTTAATGCTAAAACGCCAAGTGAGATTGGTGTTAAAACAGACGAACAGAAGCTGTTAGATAACGACAAACCATTAGAGTATGGTTACGTAGATAATAGAGATATTCTATTTTCTAAGATGACATGGGAAAAAATCGTTCTTGACGAGCGTGTTAATTTTCCACTTTATTATCCTGTCGATACTAATAATATTGGTAAAAATAGACGTTCATTATTCGATGTAATGATGAGTGCTGTTAAAGATGGTAGGATTAAAAACATTTATGATGATTCTTATTTTACGTCTAAACGTACTTTAAAAGATATTGAAGGTTCACTTACTATGGTTGATACCACAGAGTTAGGTATTGAGCAATTAAATGCAGGTGAAGCTTTATCTGAAGAGTATATAGACCGTCGTGATATATCATCTGCAGATATTGTAGAATATCGTATTAAAGGACTATGGTATTTTGACAAGCGTCAAGGAGAGTTAAAATATCGTATGCTTGGTATTGCACCTGTAGCACCAGATGTTAACTTTATTGATAGTGAAGACTCTGATTTAGTTGAATTGTTTTGGGTTTTCTTTCCAGAGTCTAGAGATATATTACACGAAGCAAAATCGTTTAATAATAAAAATAGTGCCATACCAGTCTCTTTTGACCACTTGTTAAATGCAAGACGTTTTAATGGCTATACCTATAGAGAAGAAAACGTATATGGTGATAGAAAGGTAGATGAGTATATTAGCGATAATGCCTTAATGCAACTCCTTGAGTCTGATAGATTTAAAGACAAGATTAGAAATTTCGAACAAGATATGTGG
>CAZBMY010000183.1:2355-4918 GCA_964492855.1 uncultured Flavobacteriaceae bacterium | reverse complement strand
ATTTTATAAGCAAAAAAGCAACTTACCTAAGACGAGTGAATTTTTATTAGAGCGTCTGCAACATAATGACTCCGTAATCTTTATCGCTTATATAGACAATAACGCAGTTGGTTTTACACAGCTTTATCATTTACTTTCGTCAGTCTCTATGCAACCAATGTATTTGCTTAATGACTTATATGTTTCAAATACTTATAGAGGGAAAGGTCTTGGAGAAGCATTAATAAATAGAGCTAAAGCATTTGCAAAATCAGAAAATCAAAAGGGTATAGCCATTCAAACAGCTTTTGATAATCCTGCAAAAGAACTTTACAAGCGTTTAGGTTTTGAACCCGACACTGACTTACATTTCTTTTGGACTAATAAATAACAAAAATGAAATTTAAACACATCTATCTCTTACTCGCTTTAATCGGACTTATTGCTACATGGTATTTTAATATCCAGTTTTATTTAACAGCTGAAGACACCTCTATTAGCAATTTTATTGATTTAGCAAATCTATCCTTTCCAGCAAAATCTATTAGTGCAGATATTTCTGTCGTAGCTATTACTTTTTTGATATGGATGGTTTATGAAAGCAAAACACTAAAAATTAAACATTGGTGGATTATAGTTCCTCTCACCTTTTTAGTCGCTATCGCATTTAGTTTTCCGTTGTTTTTATACATGCGAGCAAATCGACTAGAAGCATTAAAAAATCAAAATACTGAAGTCTTAGTTTGATTGTGATTTTTAATAAAACATTCGCATCTTTGCATCATGCGTATAGACATTATAACCGTTTTACCAGAATTATTAAAAAGTCCGTTTGAAGCCTCTATACTTAAACGTGCTATTGATGCAGGTTTGGTAGAAGTCCATTTTCATAATCTTAGAGATTACACAACGGATAACTATAAATCTATAGACGACTACCAATTTGGTGGTGGCGCAGGTATGGTTATGATGATTGAGCCCATAGATAAATGCATCACTGGTTTACAATCTCAGCGTAATTATGATGAAATCATTTATATGACGCCAGATGGTGAACGCCTTAATCAATCTATAGCCAATCAGGTCTCTTTAAAAGAAAATATTATTATTCTTTGTGGACATTACAAAGGCGTGGACCAACGCGTTAGAGATAAATTTATAACTCGCGAAATTTCTATTGGGGATTATGTACTCTCGGGTGGAGAATTAGGTGCTGCGGTGCTTTGCGATGCTGTAATACGTTTAATTCCTGGTGTTTTAGGTAATGAGACTTCAGCATTAACAGATAGCTTTCAAGATAATTTATTGGCGCCTCCAATCTACACAAGACCAAGAGACTACGATGGCATGAAGGTCCCTGAAGTTCTATTTAGTGGCAATTTTGGTGAAATTGAAAAATGGAGAGAAGAACAAGCTTATAAACGCACACAAGAAAGACGACCGGACTTACTCAAAGGTTAAAATAAAAACTTTTAGTTTTTCACTTTATACTTTACACTTTTTAATTATATTTGCACCCAATTTTGGATTAACCTCTGGCGAAAACCGTGAATGTTGATTTAAAAAAACCATTATAAACAAAATAACATGGAGTCTTTAATCAAATTTGTACAAGACGAATTCGTAACAAGAAAAGATTTACCTGAGTTTAGTGCTGGTGATACCATTACAGTTTACTACGAAATTAAAGAGGGTAACAAAACACGTACACAGTTTTTTAGAGGTGTAGTATTACAACGTAAAGGAAGTGGAACTTCTGAAACATTTACTATTCGCAAAATGTCTGGTACTATTGGTGTAGAACGTATTTTTCCAGTAAACTTACCTGCACTACAAAAAATTGAAGTTAATAAGAGAGGTAAAGTACGTAGAGCTCGTATCTTCTACTTTAGAGGTCTTACAGGTAAAAAAGCAAGAATTAAAGAAATTAGAAAATAATTTTAGTTTTCATTTACTAGCAATATTAAAAGTCCTGATTATTCAGGACTTTTTTTGGTTATTAACTTTTGTTAATAACTGTGGTTTATAAATTGTGAATATCTACTTATACTAAAAAATTGGAATTCTCAAATAAAAACATAATTTAGCTGAACAATTAACAACAAACCTAGTTTGGTTTTGAATTTAGTTTTGAATTTATGTTAAATTGTTACAGAGTAACGTTCTTTGTTTAATGAGGTTTTTTCGATTGCTGAAAAACTTGTGTATACAGGTTTTGAAACAATCAAAATTAAGATAAAGGTGTAGTCTTAGACTAGGTTTTTAGATTAATAGATTGGGTTGTGAAAAGTAATAGCTACTTGTAGTTTATGAAAAGTAGGAACAGGACGACTAAACATTTGCTATTACGCAAGTAAAAGTTAATGATAACACGGACTAAAAAATCTCATGGAGTGTGAAATAACAGGTCAATACATTTTGAAAGTTAGGAAACATTCCACAGAAACAGAAGTATTTGAACTGAAAAAGATGAGGGTTCTACCCATCAGCTGAGTTAGTGAAAGCTAAATAGGTCAAGTAAAGAAAGTTTCTAAAAAAGCCATATCAATTCGGTTTAACTGAATGATATGGCTTTTTATTTTTA
>CAZBMY010000183.1:0-2255 GCA_964492855.1 uncultured Flavobacteriaceae bacterium | reverse complement strand
TCTAAAAAAGCCATATCAATTCGGTTTAACTGAATGATATGGCTTTTTATTTTTAATAAAATTCTCAATTTTAAAACAGATTGAATAAAGTAATTTCTTAGAAGAGAATATTTCAATACTCCTCTAGTCATCCAGAATTATAATTAAATCATAATTTTTAGGTTTGTATCAAACCAGGCTTTATGCAAAGGTTAAGATTTTGTATATTTGCTCGGCTTTAAAACAGCCCTCATTTTACATTATACTATACAAAGACATGACAAAACCTTCTACTATTTTTTACACGTTAACAGATGAAGCTCCTGCTTTAGCAACCCGTTCATTTTTACCAATTGTTAAAGCATTTACTAAATCATCTAACGTTAATATAGAAACTAAAGATATTTCATTAGCAGCAAGAATTCTTTCTGCTTTTTCAGAATTTTTAAGCGAAGAACAACGCGTTCCAAACGCTTTAGAAGAACTAGGAGAACTGGTAAAGCAACCAGAAGCAAATGTCATAAAACTACCTAATATTAGTGCTTCTATACCACAATTAAACAACGCCATCGAAGAACTAAAAGCAAAAGGATATGCTATACCAGATTACCCTGACGAACCAGAAACAGACGAGCAAAAAGCTATTAAAGCACGTTATGACAAAATTAAAGGTTCAGCTGTAAACCCAGTGCTTAGAGAGGGTAACTCAGATAGAAGAGCACCAAAAGCAGTTAAAAATTACGCAAAAAAGAATCCCCACTCTATGGGAGCATGGAAAAGTGATTCTAAATCTCACGTTGCTACTATGACTGAAGGAGATTTTGCTCACAACGAAAAATCTGTAACGGTTGATGATGCAACAACAGTAAAAATAATTCATACAGATACTAATGGCGTACAAACCGTTTTAAAAAATGGCCTATCACTTTTAAAAGGAGAGATAATTGATGCTACTTGTATGAGCAAAAAGGCACTTACTACTTTCTTAGAAGAACAAGTAAAAGATGCGAAGGACCAAGGTGTTTTATTTTCATTACACATGAAAGCAACCATGATGAAGGTTTCTGACCCAATTATTTTTGGTCACGCTGTTAGAGTGTATTTTAAAGATATCTTCGAAAAACATGGTGATACCTTTGAAGACATTGGTGTTGACGTAAATAATGGTTTTGGTAATCTTATTGAAAAATTAGAAGAATTATCTAGCGATAAACGCCAAGAGATTCAAGTAGATATTAATACCGCTTTAGAAAGTGGTCCAGATTTGGCTATGGTAAATTCAGATAAAGGTATTACTAATTTACATGTGCCTAGCGATGTTATTATTGATGCATCTATGCCAGCTATGATTCGTACATCAGGACAAATGTGGAATGCTGAAGGGAATCAACAAGACACAAAAGCAGTAATCCCTGATAGCAGCTATGCTGGTATTTATACAGCAACCATTGATTTCTGTAAAGAACATGGTGCTTTTGACCCTACAACAATGGGTACTGTACCTAATGTTGGATTAATGGCGCAAAAGGCTGAGGAATATGGTTCTCATGACAAGACATTTGAAATAACTGCAGATGGCAAAATAGAAGTTGTTGATGCATCTGAAACTGTATTAACTTCACATAATGTAGAAGAAGGAGACATTTGGAGAATGTGCCAAGCCAAGGATGCTCCAATACAAGACTGGGTTAAGTTAGCTGTAACAAGAGCAAAAGCGTCTCAGACACCAGCTGTGTTTTGGTTAGATAAAAACAGAGCTCATGATGCAGAATTGATAAAAAAGGTAAATGCGTACTTACCAAATCATGATACTGAAGGCTTAGACATTAGAATCTTGTCTCCTATTGAAGCGACTAAATTTACCTTAGAACGTGTTAAAGAAGGAAAAGACACTATTTCTGTAACAGGAAATGTTCTCCGCGATTATTTAACAGACCTATTCCCAATTTTAGAACTAGGCACAAGTGCAAAAATGTTATCTATTGTACCATTAATGAATGGTGGTGGGTTATTTGAAACTGGTGCTGGAGGTTCTGCTCCAAAACACGTACAACAATTCGTAAAAGAAAATCACTTACGTTGGGATTCTCTGGGTGAATTCTTAGCATTAGCAGTTTCATTAGACCATTATGCAGATTATACAAATAATGAAAAAGCAAGAGTCGTAGGTGAAGCATTAGATGATGCTACTGAAAAATTATTGCAAAATAAGAAAGGGCCTTCTCGAAAAGTAAATGAACTCGATAATCGTGGTAGTCATTTTTACTTAGCATTAT
>CAZBMY010000182.1:3715-5016 GCA_964492855.1 uncultured Flavobacteriaceae bacterium | reverse complement strand
AATGCTCTAAAATTATCTTTTTTCTATTGGCGTAAATGCTCTTAGCGTCTCACCTGTATATAACTGACGTGGACGACCAATAGGCTCTTTGCGTAAGCGCATTTCTTTCCATTGTGCTATCCAACCTGGTAAACGTCCTAAGGCAAACATTACGGTAAACATCTCTACAGGAATACCCATAGCACGGTAAATAATACCCGAATAGAAATCTACATTAGGATATAGTTTACGGTCCACAAAGTATGGATCTTCTAAAGCTTCTTTTTCTAAACCTTTAGCAATATCTAAGATTGGATCTTCTACACCTAAATCGCTTAAAACTTCATCAGCAGCGACCTTAATGATTTTTGCTCTTGGGTCAAAGTTTTTATAGACTCTATGACCAAAGCCCATTAAACGGAAAGGGTCATTCTTATCTTTGGCCTTAGCCATATACTTTTTAGTATCGCCACCATCTTCTTTAATTGCTTCTAGCATTTCTAACACGGCTTGGTTAGCACCACCATGAAGTGGTCCCCAAAGTGCGGAAATCCCAGCAGCAAGAGATACAAATAAACCTGCATGAGAAGATCCTGTAATTCTTACTGTAGAGGTCGAACAGTTTTGCTCGTGGTCTGCGTGTAATATGAGTAATTTATCTAATGCATTAACTAGTACATTGTTTTGTTCGTACTCCTTGTTAGGACTCTTAAACATCATTTTTAGTACATTCTCTACATATCCTAAGCTGTCATCACCATAATCTAAAGGTAATCCTTGTTTTTTGCGCATGGTCCACGCTACCAATACCGGAAACTTACCTAAGATTTTAACTATAGAATTATACATCGCTTCTTCTGAGTCTACATTTACTGAAGATGGATTAAACGCTGTTAAAGCACTTGTTAGTGAGGCTAAAACACCCATTGGGTGTGCTGCCTTTGGAAATGCATCTATAATTTTTTTGATATCATCATCTACAACTGAATGCGATTTAATATCTGCATGAAATTTTTCTAATTGCTCAGCATTTGGCAGCTCCCCAAAAATCAACAAATAGGCAACTTCTAAGAAGTCTGCTTTTTCGGCTAATTCTTCAATAGAATACCCACGATATCTCAGCACACCTTTTTCGCCATCTAAAAATGTAATAGCACTTTCACAGCTACCTGTGTTCTTATATCCAGGATCTAGAGTAATAACACCTTTGGTGCTTCCTCGTAATGCTTTCACATTTATAGCAACTTCATTCTCTGTTCCTTTAACAAGAGGAAACTCGTGTCTCTCTCCGTTAATCTCTAATACTGCTTTATCTGACATAT
>CAZBMY010000182.1:0-3615 GCA_964492855.1 uncultured Flavobacteriaceae bacterium | reverse complement strand
ATACGTAATAACTGGTTGTATTTTGCCATACGATCACTACGAGATGCCGAACCTGTTTTTATTTGCCCAGTGTTTAAAGCCACTGCTAAATCTGCAATGGTATTGTCTTCTGTTTCTCCTGAGCGGTGAGACATTACAGATGTGTACCCTGCATTATGTGCCATGTTTACTGCTGCAATAGTTTCTGTAAGTGTTCCGATTTGGTTGACTTTAATCAGAATTGAATTTGCAATACCTTCAGAGATTCCGCGACCTAAACGCTCTACGTTAGTCACAAATAAGTCATCACCAACTAATTGCGTCTTATCGCCTATTTTTTCTGTTAGATACTTCCATCCTTCCCAATCGTTCTCATCCATTCCGTCTTCAATTGAAATGATTGGATATTTTGAAGCGAGTTCGGCTAAGTAATCTGCTTGTTCTTGGCTAGTTCTTACTTGTCCTGAATCGCCTTCAAAAATAGTATAATCGTATTTTCCGTCTTTATAGAATTCTGCAGCAGCACAATCTAAAGCAATCATAACATCGTCACCAAGATTATATCCTGCATTAGATACTGCTTTTGCAATAGTGTCTAAGGCATCTTCAGTTCCGCCAGCTAAATTTGGTGCAAAACCACCTTCATCACCTACTGCAGTACTCAAATTACGGTCGTGTAATACCTTTTTAAGATTATGAAAAATCTCTGTACCCATTTGCATAGCGTGCGTAAAATTCTTCGCTTTTACTGGCATTACCATAAACTCTTGAAACGCAATCGGTGCATCAGAATGTGAGCCACCATTAATGATGTTCATCATTGGCACTGGCAATGTATTTGCCGAGACACCACCTACATATCTGTATAATGGCATGTTTAATTCATTAGCAGCCGCTTTTGCAACAGCTAAAGACACACCTAAAATAGCATTGGCGCCTAACTTAGATTTGTTTGGCGTACCATCTAATTCTATCATTAGTTTATCTATCGCATTCTGCTCAAAAACAGAAACACCTAATAACTCTTGAGCTATAATAGCATTAACATTCTCCACAGCTTTTAAAACACCTTTACCCATGTAGTTATCTCCTCCATCTCTAAGCTCTACAGCTTCGTGCTCTCCAGTTGAAGCTCCTGATGGTACAGCAGCACGTCCCATAACGCCATTTTCTGTAACAACATCTACTTCTACTGTTGGATTACCTCTAGAATCTAATATTTGTCTTGCGTGAATGTTAATAATAATACTCATGTTATATCTTTTTAATTGTTAATGATTGATTTGCTGAAAAAACCCTCAGCTATACAAACTATACGTTTTACAAATTTACGAAAAAACCTGCCTGAATTCTTAGCTAAATTCAGTATTGCGATTAATAGTTACGCAAATGTTTTCGGAATAAAAAAAAGACAACAAAAGTTTAATTTTGTTGACTTTATTTCAAGCTTTATTTTTTCAAGTTTGCTATAAACTCATCAAATAAATATGTAGAATCATTTGGCCCTGGACTCGCTTCAGGATGGTATTGTACAGAAAAGACATTTTTATCTTTCATTCTAATACCAGCAACAGTATCATCGTTAAGATGTACATGTGTAATCTCTATATTAGAATTGGCTTCTGTGTCTTCTCTACTAATTGCAAAACCATGATTCTGTGATGTTATCTCACCCTTACCTGTTAAAAGGTTTTTTACTGGGTGATTGATACCTCTATGCCCGTTATGCATTTTGTATGTCGAAATTCCATTTGCTAACGCAATAACTTGATGCCCTAAACAAATACCAAATAATGGTTTGTCTTTAGCAATAATTTGTTTTGCTACGTCTTGCGCTTCTACTAATGGTTCTGGATCACCAGGTCCGTTAGACAAAAAGTAACCGTCTGGATTAAACGCTTCTAAATCTTCGAACTTAGCATTGTAAGGAAACACTTTTATGTAAGCATCTCGCTGAGCCAAATTGCGCAATATGTTTTTCTTAATACCTATATCTAATGCTGCAATTTTATGAGTTGCATTTTCATCACCATAGAAATACGGTTCTTTTGTAGATACTTGAGAGGCTAACTCTAAACCATTCATACTTGGTTGTTCTGCGAGTTGTTTCTTTAGGTCTTCAATGTTATCAACATCCGTAGTAATTACAGCATTCATGGCACCGTTATCTCTAATATAACTGACCAATGCTCTTGTATCTACATCTGATATTGCTAGTGTATTGTTTTTCTCAAAAAAATCTTCTAAGGATCTATCAGCTCCAGGGCGCGAATATTCAAAACTGAAATTTTTACAAATTAAGCCTGCTATTTTAACTGTATCTGACTCTACTTCTGAATCTTTTGTACCATAATTGCCAATATGTGCATTGGTCGTTACCATTAATTGCCCAAAATAAGAGGGGTCAGTAAAAATCTCTTGATAACCTGTTGTTCCTGTATTAAAACAAACTTCACCAAATGCAGTACCGTCTTTACCAATTGATTTGCCGTGAAAGATAGTACCGTCTGCAAGTAGGATAAGTGCTTTTTGTCTTTGTCTGTATTTCATGTGTTGTGTTGTATTATGGTTTTACACTTCGACTATGCTCTGTGCAATGCAAAATTCCAAAAAAAAAGGATAAACTGAAACAGTTTATCCTTTATAGTTATTAATGCTTATTAACACTCGATAATCGAGGTTTGAAAAATAAAGAAAGCGGTTTAGAATTTTATCGGTATCGAATTTAAAATCTATTTGCTTTCTTACTTGCATTTTTATTCTTCTTCGTTAGTAGCTTTCGTTTCTACTGGCGGTGTTGCAACAGCTTTGCTTCCTCCTCTTCTACTTCTACGAGTTGTTTTCTTAGCAGTCTTACCTGCATTATACAACTCATTGTAGTCTACTAACTCAATCATTGCCATATCAGCGTTATCACCTAGACGATTACCTAATTTGATGATACGTGTATAACCACCTGGTCTATCACCAACTTTTGCAGCAACATCTCTGAATAATTCTGCAACAGCTTCTTTTTGTCTTAATTTAGAAAACACTAAACGTCTGTTATGTGTTGTATCTTCTTTAGACTTAGTAATCATTGGCTCAACATACTGTTTTAAAGCTTTAGCTTTAGCAACTGTAGTATTAATACGCTTATGCTCTATTAAAGAACATGCCATATTAGCTAGCATTGCTTTTCTGTGTGCTGTCTTACGACCTAAATGATTGAATTTTTTTCCGTGTCTCATGACTTTTTGTTTATCATCTTGCTACCAAATTCCGACATTCATCGTCGGAAGAGCAAAATATGATTAATTAATCTTTATCTAATTTGTATTTTGATAAATCCATTCCGAAGTTAAGCCCCTTAACATTTACTAGCTCTTCTAGCTCAGTTAAAGATTTCTTACCAAAGTTTCTGAACTTCATTAAATCATTTTTGTTGAAAGATACTAAGTCTCCTAAAGTATCTACTTCTGCAGCTTTTAAACAGTTAAGTGCACGTACAGACAAGTCCATATCAACTAATTTAGTTTTCAATAATTGTCTCATGTGAAGTGATTCTTCATCATAAGTTTCTGTTTGTGCAATTTCATCAGCTTCTAAAGTGATACGCTCATCAGAGAATAACATGAAGTGGTGAATTAATATTTT
>CAZBMY010000181.1:2365-5022 GCA_964492855.1 uncultured Flavobacteriaceae bacterium | reverse complement strand
CACTTTAAGATAGAAACATCAAATACATTTCCGCATAGTTCTGGTATTGCATCCTCAGCTTCTGGCATGAGTGCTTTGGCTCTGTGTTTAATGAGTATTGAACAAGAATTAATCAATATTGACACTTCTATCGCAGTCGAGAAGTCTTTTTTCAACCAAAAAGCATCATTTTTAGCACGCTTAGGTTCAGGTAGTGCCTGCAGAAGTATAGAGGGAGAGCTAGTGGTTTGGGGCGAAAATAAATCTACTGAAAGTTCAGATTTGTTTGGTGTAAAGTTTAATGAAGATATTCATCCAAGTTTTCAGAATTACCAAGATGCTATTTTATTAGTGGATAAAGGCGAAAAACAAGTAAGTAGTACAGTTGGTCATAAACTAATGTATGGTCATCCATTTGCTCAAAAACGTTTTGCTCAAGCACATAAAAACCTTGCAGAATTAAAAGAAGTACTTACTTCTGGGAATCAAAAACGTTTTATAGAGATTGTAGAAAGTGAAGCGTTAACATTACATGCTATGATGATGACCAGTATGCCTTATTTTATCTTAATGAAGCCTAATACGCTTGAGATTATTAATAAAATATGGGAGTTTAGAGCCAGAACAGGTTCAAACATTTGCTTTACCTTAGACGCTGGAGCCAATGTACATGTATTATTTCCTGAGAATGAGAAGACTAAAGTTTATGAATTCATTAAGAGCGAGTTGGTTGCGTATTGCCAAAATGGTCACTATATTTGTGATAACGTTGGAAAAGGAGCCAAAAAGCTAGATTAATTTCTGACAAACCTAAGACTATGAAAGGCCCACTGTTTTATTCTAAAATTCTATTGTTCGGAGAATACGGAATTATAAAAGATTCTAAAGGTTTATCTATTCCCTATAATTTTTATAACGGCGCACTCAAAGTGGATCAAAACCCTTCTCAAGAAGCCATAAAATCTAATGAAAGTTTAAAGCGTTTTGCAGAACATTTAGTTGATTTGGATAGTGAGTTGGTAAATTTTGATATCAAAACGCTTCAAAATGATGTGGAATTAGGGATGTACTTTGATTCTTCAATACCTCAAGGCTATGGTGTAGGAAGTAGTGGCGCATTAGTGGCTGCAATTTATGACAAATATGCTACCGACAAAATCACTGTTTTAGAAAACTTAACAAGAGAAAAACTTTTAAAACTGAAGTCTGTTTTTTCTGCTATGGAATCGTTTTTTCATGGTAAATCTTCCGGTTTAGACCCTTTAAATAGTTATTTAAGCTTACCAATACTTATCAACTCTAAGGATAATATTGAAGCAACAGGTATTCCATCTCAAAAAGTAGAAGGTAAAGGAGCTGTATTTTTATTAGATAGTGGTATTGTTGGAGAGACGGCACCAATGGTTGGTATTTTTATGGAAAATATGAAGAACGAAGGTTTCCGTAGTATGCTAAAAGAACAATTTATAAAACACACAGATGCTTGTGTGGATGATTTTTTAAAAGGCGATATTAAGTCTTTATTTAAAAATACAAAGCAATTATCTAAGGTTGTACTTAACAACTTTAAGCCAATGATACCTAAGAAATTTCATGAATTATGGAAGAATGGTATCGAAACTAACGACTATTACTTAAAACTTTGTGGCTCTGGTGGCGGTGGCTATATTTTAGGGTTTACCGAAAATATCGATAAAGCAAGAGAAGCGCTTAAAGGACAGAAATTAGAAGTCGTTTATAATTTCTAATCTGGTCATGCTGAATTTAAATTCAGTATCTCATCATATAAACTAATGCTTTCAAGACAGAATAGACATATCTTTTTAAAGGTTTTCAGTCTATTTTCTGTTGTTAGAGGTTACAACATTTTAGTTGTTGTTATAGCGCAGTATCTGGCTTCCAAATATATATTTGCGCCCAACTTGCGATTAAAAGATGTGCTTTTTGATATCAATTTATTGATGCTTGTCTTGGCATCTTCAGCCACAATAGCTTCTGGTTACATTATTAATAATTTCTACGATTCAGAAAAAGATTTAATTAATCGTCCAAACAAAACCATGTTAGACCGTTTAGTAAGTCAAAACACAAAACTATCTATATATTTTACACTCAATTTTATTGCTATAATTTGTGCTAGCTATGTGTCTTTTAGAGCAGTGTTGTTTTTTGCAGTTTACATTTTTGCCATTTGGTTTTATTCTCACAAATTGAAAAAAATGCCTATAACAGGGAATTTGGTTTCTGCAATTCTTACCGTAACGCCATTCTTTGCTATCTTCATATATTACAAGAATTTTGAACTTGTGGTATTTATGCACGCCTTGTTTTTGTTTATGCTTATTTCAATGCGTGAGCTCACTAAAGACTTAGAGAATATTAAAGGTGATTTTGCACTCAATTACAAGACTGTCCCGGTGTTTTATGGAGAAAAGATTGCGAAATATCTACTGACAGGAGCAACACTGATTACAGGTATATCTGCTTTTGTACTCATTTTTTGTTTTGAAATTGGTCACATGTATTATTTCTTTTATGCAAGTGTAATTTTATTAATAATTTACGTACTACTGTTATGGAAATCTAATAGTAAAACCCACTATCTGTGGCTTCTTAATATTTTAAAATTTATTATTGTCGCAGGTGTTTTTTCAATAGCGCTAATAGATATTAATCTT
>CAZBMY010000181.1:0-2265 GCA_964492855.1 uncultured Flavobacteriaceae bacterium | reverse complement strand
CTACATGCGCACTACGTTAGTAATTCTATTTGTATAGAAAAAGGGGAGTTAGATTCGGTTTGCGAATTAGCAAAAGTTCATAAAATATCAGTCTATTTGGGTATTATGGAACGTCCTGAAGACCGAGGCGGACATAGTATTTATGCGTCATTAGTTTACATAAATGAAAACGGAGAGGTGCAATCTGTACATAGAAAATTGCAGCCAACTTATGATGAGCGTTTAACTTGGGCACCCGGAGATGGTAATGGTTTAAAAGTACATCCATTAAAAGCATTTACAGTAGGAGGATTGAATTGTTGGGAAAATTGGATGCCATTACCAAGAACAGCATTGTATGGCCAAGGTGAAAATTTGCATATCGCTGTTTGGCCTGGTAGTGACCATAATACAAAAGATATAACACGTTTTATTGCAAGAGAATCACGTTCTTATGTGGTTTCAGTATCAAGCCTTATGGCAAAGACAGATTTTCCAAAAGACACGCCTTATTACGATGAAATTATAAAAAATGCCCCAGAGACATTGGCAAATGGAGGTAGTTGTATTGCTGGGCCTGATGGCGAATGGATTGTAGAACCTGTATTGCATAAAGAAGGGCTGATTTTTCAAACAATAGATTTTAATCGCGTATTAGAAGAGCGTCAAAATTTTGATGCTGTCGGGCATTATTCTCGACCTGATGTTACAAAACTAACTGTAAATACTGAGCGTCAAACAACTGTGGAAATAAAATAGTTAATGTTAACTATTGTATTACCTTTGCAAAAAATTTAAGTCATGACAAGACAGCAAGGTAATAAAGGACAAGGGAAACGGGGAGGTAAGCAAAAAACCGATGCAAGAAAACAAATAGTTTCAAGGCAGCAACAAGCACCTAGAAAAAAGTCAACTCCAAAGAAAACATCAGATTCAAACGAAATACGTTTAAACAAGTACATAGCAAACTCAGGCATGTGCTCACGTCGTGAGGCCGATGAAAATATTTCTATAGGTCTAGTTTCTGTTAATGGTTCTGTGATTACAGAAATGGGTTATAAAGTAAAACCAACCGATGAGGTACGTTTTGATGGTCGCCGTATTAATCCCGAGCCAAAAACATATGTACTTCTTAATAAACCAAAAGGTTTCGCAACAACAACAGCAGAAGGTAAAGGCCGTACTGTAATGGATTTGGTGGCTAATGCAACAAATGCAAAGATAAAACCAATTGGTCGTCTTGGACGCAACTCTCTGGGGCTTTTGTTGTTTACTAATGATGATGAGGTGGTACAAAAGTTTACCAATTCTAAAAATGGAGTCTCACGTTTATTTCAAGTTGAACTAGACAAAAATTTAAAGTTTGAAGATTTAAAACAAATCCAAGAGGGTTTTAAGATTAAAGGTAAACAGGTTTCTGTAGAAGAAATCAGCTATATAGATGGTGAATCAAAAAATAAGATTGGAATTAAAATCAAAAATACAGGAAACACTATTTTACGAACTATTTTTGATGAACTTAAATACGACTTAGTAAAAATCGATTGTGTAGCAATCGCTCATTTAACAAAGAAAGACATTCCTAGAGGACATTGGAAACATCTAACAACTCAAGAGATTAATACGTTAAGGATGCTTTAATGATTGTTGCAAAAATCAAACATTAAATTATCTTTGCACCCCATTTTTAAAAACGAATCATGACAGCAACAGGGAAATTAACTTTTGACGTATTAATAGAAATACCTAAAGGCAGCCGAAATAAGTACGAATACGATTTTGAATTAAATAAAATTAGATTTGATCGTATGCTATTTTCATCAATGATGTATCCTGGAGATTATGGATTTATACCAGAAACTTTAGCCTTAGATGGCGATCCATTGGATGTATTGGTTATGGGTACAGAGCCAACGTTTCCTATGTGTGTTATGGAAGTGAAGCCAATAGGTGTATTTCATATGGCGGATGAAAAAGGGCCAGATGAAAAATTAATTTGTGTACCAGTTACAGACCCAATTTGGAATAGTTACACGGATTTATCTGATTTAAATCCACATAGAAAAAAAGAAATTACGCATTTCTTTCAGGTATATAAAGATTTAGAAGAAAAGAAAGTCGATGTTGGAGGTTGGGGTGATGCTAAAGAAGCCTACGATATTTTAAACAAATGTATTGAGAGATACGAGAATAGTGAACATAAAGTTAATGGCGATTTTACAATCTAAATACATGTTTTAGAAATTAATTTTTAGCCCTTTCGTTACCATAGCAAAAGGGTTTTTC
>CAZBMY010000180.1:0-5083 GCA_964492855.1 uncultured Flavobacteriaceae bacterium | reverse complement strand
CAATTAATCTAGATCCTCCGGTATTTGGATCGTCATCATAATGTTGCTTAAGTGCCCACCACTCCGGATCTTCAGTGTTAAGAGGTTGAGAACCTGAAAATATCTCTTCTTTCAATTCTTTATTGCTCAAAACTTTCTCTTGCCATTTTCTTAAGGCATTAATTTCAAAAGTAGAAACTGAATTTCTATCACTTGGAATCTCATTACTATTAATTTTTCTACCTATGCTAGATTGGATTTCCCATTCAGCATTGACTTGACCTCTGTAGTAAGCTAAAGTTCTATTATAATTTTGTTGATGAACATTTATTAATCCTAATGTTTTAATTAAACACTCACTAATTGATGTAATGTAGGCTGAACCTTTCGAATTGAACTTTAAGAACTCATTTAATATTAAAGTTTGCCAACCTGACTGTAATGCATAGTGTCTGTTCTGATAAGGTGGTAGATTATCATTATATGCTTTTTGATTATTAGCCGCAGAGACTGCGTGGCCAATAGCATTTATTCCATTTCCCAAATTTTCACAGAACAATTTTGATCTGAACTCATTTTGTTGATTTTTTATTAATTGAGACAGTTCAGGAAGAACACGTTCTATTAGTATTTTATTTAGAATTGCTAGGGTTCCTGGTTTTAGTTTTGGGTGTGGCATATTATGATTTCAGCATTGCATACAACGTTAAGATAAATTCAGTTTTAATTGACTTTATCAATTGATAAGCGAAGTTAGGATTTACGGGGCAAAAAATCAAGAGCTAAAGCCATTGATTTATAAACAGTTATAAACAAAAAAATACCAACATGGCGTTGGTATTTTTAATTATTTTAAAAGCAGTTGTACTAGCTTGTAAGTTTAGCTACAATTTGTTTTACAGGAAGTATGGCTTTGGTATGCTCTATACTTGGGCCTGCAACCCAAACCGTTTTGTACGTGGCTTTTTTAGCTGCATTTTCGGTAGCTTTCATCCCAATTGAAAAGCGTATCATCTTCACCCACTTTTTTAGTTTTCGGTTTTTGTTTAATACAGACTCTAACCAGGTTTGTTTTGTGCCAATTTTCTGAACATAAGGTGTATTTATTACCGTACATGGTGTACCAGAAATACGCTCAGTCATAATGATATCTTCAGCACCATAATCGACACAGGCTTGTTTATATTCGTCTGTGACACCTGCTTCTACAGAGGCAATAAAAGGACTACCAACAGAAACACCCGCAGCACCATAACTCAACATTTTATCTATATCTGCTTTACAACCAACACCGCCTGCAGAAATCACAGGAATATTTAGCTCTTTACTTAGCAAGTTTGTCAATTCTTCAGGTGTCATATTTCCTCTATGACCACCAGCTTCATTATTTACGGCTATTGCAGCATCCGCACCAAGACCTTCCACTTTTTGAGCGAACTTTAAATCTACAACATCACAAAATACTTTAATCCCTGCTTTATGTGCCTGACGAATAGTTTCCTCTGGGCTTCCAAGGGAAGTAATAATAAAATCACAACCTTCCTCGCAAATAACTTCTAACTGCCCTTTGTATTTAATGTTTGATTTATTGACAATTAAATTAAAACCAAAAGAACCACCTTCAGGTTTATTAGCCTTTAACTCTTTTAAAGCTGCTCTTAGTTCATCAAGAGTTCTATAGTTTAATGCAGGAATACAACCTGCAATACCAGCATTCATAGCCTCTGTAACCATTGACACATTAGACACTAAAAACATTGGTGCCTTGATAATTGGATGTTTTATTTGGAGTAATTCGGTGAGTTTAGTTTGCATTTCTCATAATGGTTTTGTCAAATATACTAAAATATATTATGCGTGCATAATAGTTTTATTCTAAGAATTTATAATACCCACATTTTAAATATGCGCCTTCAGGAAAAGTAACTGGGTGATCTATATCGTGTTTTGTTTTGATAACAGTTTCGAAAAGACGAGATTGACTATTTAAAATACGCTGATTTAAATCAAAAAAAGATTGCGCTAAAACCCTTGATGAACAAGACGCTAAAACCAATAATCCTTTTTTCGCAGTAAGCTTGGCTCCTAGTTGAGCCAATTGTGCATACTTTTTTTTAGCTAATTCTATTTCTGATTGTTGCTTAGCAAAACTTGGTGGGTCTATGACAACGACATCATAGTGTTTTCCTTTTTGAATTAAAGCTTTCATCTCTTTAAAAGCATCACCAGAAATAGTTTTATGCTGACCAATATAATCATTAAGTCTGCCATTATCTCGTGCCATATCTAAAGCTTGTTTACTAATGTCTAAACTTGTGACCTCATCAGCGCCATTTGCTAAAGCATGTACCGAGAATCCACCAGCATAAGAAAACACATCCAATACAGACTTCCCTTGACTGAGTTTACCAACACGTCTTCTATTATCGCGATGGTCTAAGAAGTAACCTGTTTTATGGCCTTTAATAACATTTGCTGAAAAGTTAACACCATGCTCAACAAACTGAACAACCTCATCCTCTAATTTGCCATAAACCACATCTCCATCTTTAAGGTTATGACCACTACTATTCTGAAGATTACGACTTAAACGTATTACTACAGTTATAGCTTCTGATGTCTGCTGTAAACTATTTAGAATTGATTCTAAGTATGGTAACCATATTTCGGAATACAGTTTTACAACAAGAACCTTATCATAGAGGTCTGCAATTAACCCCGGAAAACCATCGTTCTCACCAAAAAGCAAGCGGTAACTATTTGTTTTGGTTTCTAATAACTCCGCACGTTTATCAAAAGCTAATTCAATTTTGCGATGAAAAAACTCTGCATTGATGTCTGCTTTGGTATTTTCTGAATGAATTATTTTGATACGAATTGGAGACTTAGCATCGTATAATCCTAGTCCAACGACTTTGTTTTTATTCTTACTAAAAATTATGGCTAAATCACCTGCCTGTGCATCTTCACTAATCTTTACAATACTATTAGAAAACACCCAAGGGTGGCCTTTGACTACAGATTGCTCACCTTTTGCATTGAGTTTTACGGCTAGACGTTTGGGTTGGTAGTTTGATTTTAGTTTTTTTGAAAACTGCATTAGTATATTTTAGTCTTGCAAAATTAACCTATATAAAAACAAAAACGCAATCATTAAATTGATTGCGTTTTATTTTATGTGATTCCGAAATAAATTCGGAATAAGTTCGATTATGCAAATCATAGATTTGCTATCTCACTTACTTCACTTCTTCGAAGTCTACGTCTTCCACATTATCACCTTCAGCTTCTGGTTGACCTTGTGCTCCTGCTTCAGGACCAGCTGCACCACCTTGTGCTTCTGCTTGTGCTTTATACATTTCTTCACTAGCCACTTTCCAAGCTTCGTTGATTTTCTCTAAAGCTGGTTCGATGACTTCTAAATCTTTAGATTCATAAGCTGTCTTTAATTCAGCTAGCGCCTCTTCGATTGGTTTTTTCTTATCATCTGATAACTTATCCCCAAACTCTGTCAACTGACTTTCTGTTTGGAAAATCATAGAATCTGCTTCGTTTAATTTTTTAGCAGTTTCTGCTGCTTTAGCATCTGCATCTGCATTTGCTTCAGCTTCTTGCTTCATCTTTTGAATTTCTTCATCTGTTAATCCTGATGATGCTTCAATACGGATATCTTGTTTTTTACCTGTTGCTTTATCTTCAGCAGATACTTTGATAATACCATTAGCATCGATATCAAACGTGACTTCAATCTGAGGTGTTCCTCTTTTCGCTGGCGGAATGCCATCTAAGTGAAAACGACCAATTGTTTTGTTATCTGCTGCCATTGGACGTTCACCTTGTAATACATGGATCTCTACCGATGGTTGATTGTCTGCTGCTGTCGAAAATACTTGTGATTTCTTTGTAGGAATCGTTGTATTTGCTTCAATTAAATTAGTTTTAACATTACCCATAGTTTCTATACCAAGAGACAATGGTGTTACGTCTAATAAAAGAACGTCTTTTACATCACCAGTTAAAACACCACCCTGAATACCTGCACCTAGAGATACAACCTCATCAGGATTAACACCTTTACTAGGGGCTTTCCCAAAGAATTTTTCTACTGCAGTCACTACAGCTGGTATACGTGTAGAACCACCAACTAATATAATTTCATCTATATCAGATTTTGATAAACCAGCAGCTTTTAATGCAGATTCACATGGATCTATAGTACGCTTAATTAAATCGTCAATTAATTGCTCAAATTTAGCACGTGTTAATGTACGTACTAAGTGCTTTGGTCCACTTGCAGTAGCCGTTACATATGGCAAATTAATTTCAGTTTGAGTCGAAGATGATAATTCTATCTTAGCTTTCTCAGCTGCTTCTTTAAGACGTTGTAAAGCCATTGGGTCTTTACGTAAGTCCATATCTTCATCTGCGATAAATTCTTCAGCTAACCAGTCAATAATTCTTTCATCAACATCATCACCTCCTAAATGTGTATCACCATCTGTAGATAATACTTCAAATACACCATCACCTAACTCTAGGATAGAAACATCATGTGTTCCACCACCAAAATCAAATACTACGATTTTTTGGTCTGTACCTTTCTTATCCATTCCGTAAGCTAAAGCTGCTGCTGTTGGCTCATTGATGATTCTACGAACTTTAAGACCAGCTATCTCACCAGCTTCTTTAGTCGCTTGACGCTGTGCATCATTAAAGTATGCAGGTACTGTAATTACAGCTTCAGACACATCTTGTCCTAAATAATCCTCAGCAGTTTTCTTCATTTTCTGAAGAATCATTGCTGACAATTCTTGCGGTGTGTATAAACGTCCATCGATATCTACACGTGGTGTATCGTTATCACCTTTTACAACTGTATATGGTACACGTTCTGCCTCTTTTTTAGACTCAGAGTATTTGTTACCCATAAAGCGCTTAATCGAATAAACGGTCTTAGTTGGGTTTGTCACCGCTTGTCTTTTTGCTGGATCGCCCACTTTAATTTCACCGCCTTCTACGAAAGCAATAACTGAAGGTGTGGTGCGCTTACCTTCTGCATTAGGGATTACAACAGGCTCATTACCTTCCATTACAGAAACGCAAG
>CAZBMY010000179.1:3548-5168 GCA_964492855.1 uncultured Flavobacteriaceae bacterium | reverse complement strand
GGTAAAGGGTCTGCGCATTTACATCGCGAAAAATACATACAAAAAGGTGGTCCTGATGGCGGCGATGGTGGTCGTGGTGGTCATGTTATTATCAGAGGTAATCCTAATCTTTGGACACTTTTACACTTAAAATTCAAAAGGCATATTAGAGCAGGTCATGGAGCTCACGGTAGTTCGGGTAGAAGTACTGGGGCTGATGGCGAAGATATGTATTTAGATGTGCCTTTAGGTACAGTTGTAAGAGATACAGAAACTAACAATATCCTTTTTGAAATTACTGAAGAGGGCCAAGAAAAAATTGTAGCCGAAGGTGGAAAAGGCGGACGTGGTAACTGGCATTTTAAAAGTTCTACAAACCAAACACCTCGTTATGCTCAACCTGGTATTCCTTTAGAAGAAAGACACATTACTTTAGAGCTTAAAGTTTTGGCCGATGTTGGTTTAGTTGGCTTCCCTAATGCCGGAAAATCTACATTATTGTCTGTAATGACCTCTGCAAAACCAAAAATTGCAGATTATGAATTTACGACCTTAAAACCCAATTTAGGAATTGTGCAGTATCGCGATTTTAAATCTTTTGTAATGGCAGATATACCTGGTATTATAGAAGGCGCTGCAGAAGGGAAAGGGTTAGGTTATTATTTCTTAAGACACATAGAGCGTAATTCAATATTGCTGTTTTTAGTACCTGCAGATGCTGATGATATTGCAAAACAATACGAAATCTTATTGGACGAATTGAGGCGTTATAATCCTGAAATGTTAGATAAGGAACGTTTTCTTTTGGTATCTAAATCCGATTTATTAGATGAGGAATTGAAGACTGAATTGAAAGCTGAATTGGATGAAAATTTAAACATAAATTATATGTTTATGTCTTCTGTGGCACATCAAGGTATTCAGGAGTTAAAAGATAAACTGTGGAAGATGCTTAATTCCTAAATTTATCATTCGCAAAGCGTTAAAATTTATACTTCAGTTTCAATTTTTAGTATCTTTAAAAATAAAAAAATGAGACTGCTGAGATTTCTTTCAATATTACTGTTATTTACGTCTTGTGGCGCTTTTGTAGATTATGATTACGAAAAGGGCACTGACTTCTCACAATATAAAACTTACAATTATTTTACGGATATGAAATCTGGTTTTAATCAACTAGATGATAAACGCTTTCTTCGCGCCATAGATGATAAGCTTAAGGCTATGGGTTTTGAAAAATCTGAAACACCAAGCTTTAATATAGATATCCAATCTGCTGAGGTGACTTCTAATTCTAATAGTAATGTTGGTGTTGGTATTGGTGGTACTGGTCGTAATGTTGGTGGTGGAGTATCTATTGGTATTCCTGTAGGTCAAAATAGAGTTATGCGAGAGATTAGTATAGAGTTTGTAGACGATTCCAAAAACGGTGTATTTTGGCAAGCAATAACTACGATTTCAAATATTGGTAATACACCAGAAAAACGAGAGGAAAGCTTTATGAAACTAATAGAAAAAGTGTTTAGTAAATATCCTCCAAAAAATTAATGCGTTTTATGTTTCGTTAAGTTGTTGTTAAGTCTCCTCAAAAATTGAGATGTTCGATTTACATTTATATAAACTAAACTCTCAATCAATGAA
>CAZBMY010000179.1:0-3448 GCA_964492855.1 uncultured Flavobacteriaceae bacterium | reverse complement strand
ATGAAGTATTCTAAATTTATTTTCAGTATTCTTTTCGTTTGTTTTTTTACAATTTCGAACGCACAATATGATGTAAAACCACCAAAAGGCTATTCAAATGACATTGGTAATATGGTATCTATGCTAGATGGTTTAAAAAGTAGGGTAGAGCGCATTGTAAAAAATATGGATCAAGCGTCTACAGATTTTTTATTAGACGAAAATGCCAATACACCTGGCGCGATGATTTACCATTTAGCTGCAACAGAAAAGTATTATCAGGTTTACACCTTTGAAGGTCGACAATTTAATAAAGATGAAGAAGCAAAATGGGGGACAGCTTTAAGTCTTGGAGAAAAAGCAAGAGTTGAATTTAAAGACAAACCTATAGATTATTACTTAGATATTTTTGATGAAGTTAGAAAGAAAACCAAGAAACTTTTAAAAGAAAAAGATGATGATTGGTTTGCAAAGAAAAATGGAGGTATGACCAACCATTGGGCGTGGTTTCATGTTATGGAACATCAAGCCAATCATATGGGGCAATTGGCTTTGATTTCTAAACGTATTAAATAAAAAAGAGGCTTTACTAAGCCTCTTTTTTATCATTTTAGTTATGCGTTAGCTTAGCAAAGCTTTGTATTTGTCTTTATAACCGTATAGCACAGCAATGTTTAAGACTAATAATGCTAAAGCTGGAGCTATATTTCCTGGGTCTAATACTGCATGAAATAATACTGCATTTACAGAGACGCTCATTAATATTATTGATAAAAGTGCACCAAACTTGTTTAGTATTAGTGCTAAACCAGTAGCGATTTCAACAAGAGCAACTAAAGTCATTGTTTTAGCGTTGACAAGAGCTCCAAAATAAGTGCTAGCATCAGCTGACATACCTTCTGGTGCTGGTAAAAAGTGAGCAAATTTGTTTACTCCAAAAATGAGGATGAATATTCCAAGTAAAATTCTCAGAACCATAAAAACTTTTGAATTCATAATAGTAAAATTATATTAGTTAGTTTAGGTAAGATACAAATTATATTTTTTTGACCTTATCAAGCTTTTGTCGACTTCTCATTAATAAACTAACAAATACTAGTTTACAGTAACTCTAATGCCTTTACTATGACTACTAAATTCTGGTGCATACATAGACTGTATTGTTGTAATGCCATTGCTCATGTCACCAGCGTTATTTAGACGTAAATCGTATTCAAAAACATAAATGCCTTTTGGTAAAAAATCTATAAAGAAGTTAGTTGCGGCATCTTTTGTGCTTTCATAATAACCAAAACCATCTTGCCATTTGTATTGTGATAATACGTTGATAGGCTCAAAACCTGAAGCACGCATATCCTTAAGGTGTAAGAATTCCATATCGCGGTCACTTCTCAATTCTATGCGGACTTTTACTAAATCTCCGACATTGAGTTTTGTGCTTTCTGTGATTTCTGAAATTTCTTCGCCACGATCTGTATTCTTTTTAAGGAATAGTTTTTTCTCTAGTTTTAGAGGTGTTTCTGCTGAGGTGATTTTATCTAAATCTTCAAAATATTGCCAATACATTGCGCCCCAAGCTATACCTTCTCCTTTTTTAGATAAGGTTACTTTTGCTTGTTCTGGTTGTATTTGTTTACCATTCCATGAGGTTTTGTAATACCCTGTTCCCGCTTCAACTTTTACGTTCTCTATTTTTGAAGGTGAAACTTTTTCATTTCCAACGGTAACTTCTATAGCATCCTCGATACTCAACCAATCACTTCCTTGTAATAATAAAGCATAAACGGCTTCAGTGGTCGCTTTGGTTGTTTCCCATTTATTGGTCTGCTTATTTTTTAATAACCAAATCTTAAGGTTGTCAATAGTTTCTGTGTCATTTTCAATTTCTGAGAACGCCTCAATTAATAATGCTTGTGTTTCGATTGGTGCTTGATGCCAATACCAAGATGCTGTGTTGGCTTTCCAATACATGCCCAATTCGTCTGAGGTAATACTATTCTCTTTTAAAGATTTTAGGATTTTACCAGAGGTTTTAGTATCATTATTTCTATGCATAATTAACGCCATTAAACCTTTGGCATAAAGAGAACGACTCAGCCAATATTTTTTGATTTGACTTTTGTAATAATCCATTATTTTACTGACTTCATTAGAAGCTTTAATTTCTAGATAAAAACTACGAACGTATAAATAGTGCATTTGGGTGTAAGACAAATGGTCTTTATCTAAATCTACTTTAGAATTATATTTTTTAAGGTTTTTATATTCTTTGACAAATTCTTTGTCTAAATATTGAATTGCTTTTTCAATCATCTGAGATTTCTCGTCGCCTTGCTCTGTCGAAATGACCCTAAGCTGCTTCAAGTGTCCAAAACCAGAAACTATATGTTGGGTAATATATCTGTTATCTCTTCCGCCATTAAACCAAGGCCAAGCACCAGAACTATGCTGATTGGTTTTTAGTTTTTGCATAGAAGATTGTAACTCATTATTCATTTTGTTTAAATCAAATAACAGCGCTATGCGTTTTTTCTGTTCCGTTTCGGATTGAGCATCACGTAGCCAAGGTGTTTCTTCTATTAGAAGCGACTTTAACTCTTGATTCTTTTCTAAGTTTGAAATTAGTGCATCTGTTGACGCCCACTGATTAAAAACAGTTTCAATCTTTGGGTTGGATTTGGTGATGTGTTGCGCTAATGCATTTGCATAATAGCGACTAAAGGTCTGCTCATTACAATCGTACGGATACTCCATTAAATATGGTAACGCTTGTACGGCATACCATGCTGGATTAGATGTAATTTCTAAAGTGAGTTTATGGTGTTTGAGAGTTCTATTCTGTTCGCTGAGCGGAGTCGAAGCGAGCTTATCTAAAGTAAATGTTTTTGTCTCATTAGAGCGCACCCACATTGGTAAGGTCTCTGTAACCAGCATTCTGTTTGTTAAAACCGGTAAGACATTCTGCTCTCCATCACTAAAATCTTCAGATTGTGCAATGACTTTGTATTGTACACCTTGTAAGTTATCAGGAATATTTAATGTCCAGTTTGTTTGTGCATTACCTTTTGCATCAACTGAAAAAGTTTTATTACTAGTTGTTGATAGTAAATCTTGAGAAATATCTTTACCAGTAATTACATCTTCCAAAATTAATTGTGCTCGTCCAGATAAAGATTTATCCGTGAGGTTTGCAATCTTAGTACTAATAATAATCTCATCACCTTGACGTAAAAAACGCGGCGCATTTGGTAATACCATCAATTCTTTTTGGGTTACAGTTTCAAATTGTGCTACCGAATTTTCTAGAGTTTTGGTGTGTGCGAGTAATTGTAGTTTCCACTTGGTTAAGGCTTCTGGTGCTTTGAAATTAAAACTTACATTGCCGTCTTTATCCGTTTGCAACTGTGGAAAGAAAAATGCCGTTTCTTGAAGGTTTTTTCGGATTTGGATTTTTTTATTTGGTATACCA
>CAZBMY010000178.1:0-5201 GCA_964492855.1 uncultured Flavobacteriaceae bacterium | reverse complement strand
ATATATAACACACACAAAAACAACTGCGTATACATAATATTACTTTAAGAAAAAGCTAGAAACCCCAAGCAAAGCAAGGCTTTGTTGCTTAAAGTATTATATTATGAAACGACAACTTATCACAGACGCAGTTTTAGTCAAAAACTACATTAACGGAGATGAAAGTGCATTATCAATCTTGATAAACAGGCACAAGCAGAAAATTTACAGTTTTATCTATTCGAAAGTATTTGATAGAGATATTACTGAAGATGTTTTTCAAGACACGTTTATAAAAGTTATAAGAACCTTAAAAAGGGGCAAGTATAATGAGGAAGGTAAATTTTTACCTTGGGTTATGCGTATTGCGCATAATTTGGTTATAGACCACTTTAGACGAAATAGTCGCATGCCTAAGTTTGATAATTCTGGTGAGTTCAGTATTTTTTCTGTATTAAGTGACTCAGCATTAAATGCAGAGAAAAGCCTCATAAAAGACCAAGTAGAGTCTGATGTTAGACGTATTATCGAAGAGCTACCTCAAGACCAGAAACAAGTCCTTGTGATGCGTATGTATCAAGATATGAGTTTTAAAGAAATCTCTGAACGAACAGGTGTGAGTATTAATACAGCCTTAGGAAGAATGCGTTATGCGCTTATAAATTTAAGGAAGGTTATAGAACAACATAATATCGTTTTAACAAATTGATATAATAAAATAGATTTTTTTGCGTTAATGATGTTATATGAACACTAAATTACGCAAATGGCAAAAATTTACTCTAAGAAAACTCCAAAGCAAATTCAACTTAACCCAAAACAAGAGACGGTAGATTATCTACTGAATTATTCTAAGGCTTTACGTGTTAATTGTTATAAAAAAATGAAGTTTGAAGCGCTTCTGAATTAGTTTAAACTAACCTCGATTGAAAAATCGGGGTTTATTTTTTAAATAATAGTTCTTTATAGTTTCCTGTGGCTAGATATTCTGCTTTTAGATTTTTTAAATACGTTTCAATTAATTTTCTCTTTGGGTGTTTGTCTAATAAACAATTCTTTAAATTATTATCATAAACAGTGATAAGAATATACCAATGTCCTTTTCTTGTTTCATAAACATTTGATAGCGCATCAGTATTTAGGGCTTCATCAATGACCATAGGGATAATATTAAATGTTTTATCATCTTTATTAGCCTCAGAATATGTAATGTAATAAGTTTCTCCTTTTATAATAATTGGAGAATTTAAACCAACATAATTGTCTTTTAGGTTATACTTATTATTTATATAATCATAAAACTCTCCGTCATTTTTTGGGTCTTTAAAAATAAAAGATGTTTCTCTATGAAGTTTGCGTTTAAACTTTTTGGCCTGCATTATTTTGTAGTCTTGATTCTTAAATTTAGGAGCAATTTTAACAGGAATACAGGATGTTAGAGTAAATACAACAAAAAGTAATGGTAATCTATTCATTGAGATAGGTTTTGTATTAAACCTCAATAACTATTCCATTACTTTTGAAAGTTATTTCTTCTTTTTATAATAATCGTTTAAAACCGTTTTTCTTCCAATAGTTTTAGTAATAATATCTTTATCTAAATCCCAGCCACGCGCAGGTGAATATTGTCTTCCGTACCAAATGATTTGTAAATGTAAGTCGTTCCATAATTCTTTTGGAAATATGCGTTTAGCATCTTTTTCTGTTTGAACAACATTTTTACCGTTTGTTAAATTCCAGCGATACATTAACCGGTGAATGTGTGTATCTACAGGAAATGCAGGTATGCCAAAAGCTTGTGATAAAACAACAGCAGCTGTTTTATGACCAACGGCTGGTAGTTCTTCTAGTTCTTCGTAGGTTTTTGGAACTTTGCCATTGTGCTTATCGATTAATATATGAGACAAACCATGAATACCTTTGCTTTTCATTGGAGATAGACCAACAGGCTTTATAATTTCTCTAATGTCTTCCACAGAGAGTTTAATCATGTCATAAGGATTATCAGCACGTTTAAAAAGCAATGGGGTTATTTGATTAACACGGACGTCAGTGCTCTGCGCCGACATGAGTACAGCTATTAAAAGTGTATAAGGGTCTTTGTGGTCTAATGGAATAGGAATTTCTGGGTATAATTGTTTTAACGTAGTTATAACAAAATCAACCTTTTCTTGCTTCGTCATTCGTTGTATTTTTACATAAACAAAATTAAGCATTATGACGCATTTAAAAGTAGGAGACAAAGCTCCAAATTTTGAAGCTTTAGATCAAGAAGGAAATACTACAAAACTTAGTGATTACAGCGGAAAGAAACTTGTTGTTTTCTTTTACCCTAAAGCAAGTACACCAGGTTGTACTGCCGAAGCTTGTAACTTAAGTGATAATTATGAGCGTTTTACCTCTCAAGGATATGATATCTTAGGTGTTAGTGCAGATAGCCAAAAACGCCAATTAAACTTTAAAAACAAATACGGATTTCCTTATCCATTATTAGCGGATGAAGACAAATCTGTCATTGAAGCTTTTGGAGTTTGGGGGCCTAAAAAGTTTATGGGTAAGGAATATGACGGAATTCACAGAACTACCTTTATCATTGATGAAAATGGTGTTTTAGAAGATGTGATTACAAAAGTAAAAACTAAGGCGCATACAGAGCAGATTTTAGATTCTTAGTCATAAGATATATCAAAAAAAAAGCAACTTACTTTAAAAAGATAGGTTGCTTTTTTTACAGTATTGTTAGATTATTTGTGCATCACTTCTTCTGATTCACAGCCAAATAAGCTCTTTTCTTTAATTAATTTTGCTACACCTTCTGGTAACATTTCTTCCCATCCACTTTCGCCATCAGCAATCTTAGCTAAGACTTTTCTTGAGAATATAGATAAGATAGAAGGGTCAAAATCATTGATGTCAACAACTTTACCATTGTATTTAAAGAATTTGTAGAGTTCTTTCATTCTTGGATGCACTTTTAAGTTTTCACTAGTTGTAAGTGTTCCATTTTCATTTTCCATTGGGTATAAATACACACGTAAATCTTTATAGAATAATTTCCCAAAAGCTTCAAGAATTCCCCCACTTAGATGACGATAATATTTCTCATCAAAAATATCAACCAAGTTGTTTACTCCCATAGAGAGTCCCATTCTCGCTTTAGAATATTGAGAAAAATACTCTACAAGTTTGTAATATTCTTTAAAGTTTGAAATCAACACGGTTTGCCCTAAAGAACAGAGTAGGCGTGCTCTATCCATAAAATCTTGTTCATCGATTTCTCCTTCTGCACGAAGGTTAGATAAGGTTATCTCAAAAATAACTTGTGTTTTCTCTTTATTAACTTTATTCTCTTTGATGAACATTTCATATGATTTCTCAAACATATCCATGTTCACCTTTGTTACAGGTCTAAAACTACCTCTTAATGCTAATATATTTTTTTTGTAAAGGACACGCGCAGGTAAGACATTATTGCCATCTGGTGCAAACATTACGGCATCAGTCATCCCATTTTTGACTAATTGCAGACTCATTAAACGGTTATCTACATTTTCGAAAACAGGGCCAGAAAAATTAATTGTATCAATTTCTATTTGGTCTTTGTCTAAATGATCATATAAGTAGCGTAATAATTTTCTAGGTTCATTATATTTATAAAATGCGCCGTAAATTAAGTTTGTCCCTAGGACGCCTAATGTTTCTTGTTGTAATCGAGCATCGTTCTCTTTAAATCTGAGATGTAGTACAATTTCATTATAATCTTCATTAGGTTTTACCTGATATTTAATTCCAACCCAACCATGACCTTTGTATTTTTTCGCAAAATCAATAGTAGCAACTGTATTTGCAAAAGCAAAAAATAGTTTATCAGGGTGCTTGTCTCTTGTGATACGCTGCTCAATAAGATTCATCTCATGGTCTAGCATTTTGCGTAAACGCGCTTCGGTAACATAACGTTTGTCGTTTTCTATACCATAAATGGCGTCACTAAAATCTTTATCATATGCAGACATGGTTTTGGCAATTGTACCGGATGCACCACCAGCTCTAAAAAATTGTCTTACAGTCTCTTGACCTGCACCAATCTCGGCAAACGACCCATAGATATCTCCATTAAGATTTATTCGTAAACACTTATCTCTAAGTGACGGAATATTTTCAAACTCTTTTTCTGCTCTGTACTTAATTTCAGTCATATTATCTTGATTTTGCAAGCATTACAAAGGTACTCTTTTAGGTTTTTAAACAAAAAAATAACCTTATTTTTGTTACAAACTTAACACAGTTGAAGGTTACATTTTTAGGTACTGGGACTTCTCAAGGTATTCCTATTATAGGAAGTAATCACCCTGTATGTTTGAGTAGCAACCCAAAGGATAAACGTTTGCGCGTTTCTGTATTGATTGAGTGGGATGATTATGCTTATGTAATTGATTGTGGACCAGATTTTAGACAACAAATGTTGCGTTCTGAATGTGCTAAGGTCGATGGCATTATTTTTACTCATGAACATGCAGATCATATTATGGGTTTAGATGATATTCGTCCGTTTTTCTTTCGTCAAGGTAATATTGATATTTATGCACATAGGCGTGTTATGGACGCTTTGGAGCGCGTATTCTCATATATTTTTGAAACAGAAAACAAATATCCAGGCGCCCCAAGTGTCAATGCACATTATATAGATGGAAGCCCTTTTAAAGTTGGAAATTTAGAAGTAATTCCTATTGAAGGCTTGCATCATAAACTTCAAGTGTATGGCTATCGTTTTGATAAATTTGCATACTTAACGGATATGAAAACAGTTGAAGATTCTGAAATTGAAAAGCTTCAAGGATTAGATGTTTTAGTGGTTAATGCTTTACGTGAAGCGCCTCATATTTCTCATTTTAACTTAGATGAAGCGTTGGATTTTATTAAGAAAGTAAACCCTAAGCGTGCATACCTAACACATATTAGCCATCATTTGGGATTTCATGATGTGGTGCAACAAAAATTACCCGAAAACGTTTATTTAGCTTACGACAACCTTCAAATCACAATTTAGTATGAAGCGTAGAATATTTATGTATCTATTCATTTTTGCATTATTAGCAATCATCTTTCAATATTCCAATTCTAAACGTATTCTAGACAAGTATGAGGAGGATATAAAAATATTTAAATCTAAAATTTTAAACTTAGAAGGCGAGAGAGAGGCGTTAAACGATAAACTATATGAT
>CAZBMY010000177.1:0-5205 GCA_964492855.1 uncultured Flavobacteriaceae bacterium | reverse complement strand
TGCTTTGCTCGATTATAGTTGGGTGTAAAGAAGAGCCTAAAACAAGTTATGTTATAGATGGAACGGCTGAAGGTATTTACAATGGAATTAGAATCTATTTAAATAAAATGGACGATAGAAGAAGACTTACTCCTTTAGATACAGCAATTGTAATGAATGAGAGATTTTCATTTAATGGTAGTGTTAAGTATCCTCAACTACTTTATTTAACACTTAATGGAACTTCAGGTAGATTACCATTAATTATAGAGAATGGAGATGGAGAATTAATTTTAGACAAAAAAATACTTATAAACTCAAAATATTTAGGTTCAAAATCACATTCGATTTATGATAATTTTCAAAAAAAAATGAATCAGTTAACAAAAGATTTTACTAAAGCAAAAGAAAACTTAAGTCAATCTCAATTTCTTAATGATACAGCTAACATAGAATATGATTCTAATGTACTTACAAAGTTAACTGATAAAATAAATGAATTTCAATATAGTTACATCTCTGAGAATAATGAAAGTTATGGTGTTTTACCACTACTTAATACTCTCATATATACAAGAGGAGTAAATTATGATAGAATCATAACACTTTATGAAGGCTTAGATGAAAAAATAAAAAAATCTCCAGAAGGAATTAATATCAATACCACTCTAACTAACATAAAGCAACGCTTAGAAGCTGAAAAAGTTACTGCTCTTGGTGCTAAAGCACCTGAATTTTCCGGACCAAACCCAAAGGGTGAAACTATAGCCTTAAAAGATGTTACTTCAAAAGGTAAGGTAACTATTATAGATTTCTGGGCGGCATGGTGCGGTCCCTGTCGTAGAGAAAATCCAAATGTGGTAAGAGTCTATGAAAAATATCATGATAAAGGATTAGAAATTATAGGTGTTGGTTTAGATGGAAGAAGAGGACAACAAAAGCCTAAAGAAGCTTGGATTAAGGCTATAAAAGATGATAACTTAACTTGGCACCAAGTATCTAATCTGAGATACTTTGATGAGATAGCAAAGTTGTACAATGTTAATTCGATTCCATCAATGCTTATACTAGATAATGAAGGTAGAATTATTGCAAAAAACTTAAGAGGTCCTGCTTTGGAAAGAAAAGTTGTTGAATTACTTAAATAAAGTATTCACAAGATTTTTATACTATTTTATTCTGGATACTCTATTCTAAGGTGGTAAATATTAGCTAACTTCAGTTTCAAAACACGTTTAATTGATTCAATATCCTTAAAGGTAATATCTGCATTAAGAAATTGTCCCATTTCAATCTGTTTGTTAATAATACTTTCTACAAATGTGTTGATTTTTGTTGATGTTGGCTCTTTTAGGCTTTTTGATGCCGCTTCAACACTATCGCACATCATTAAAATAGCTGTTTCTTTACTAAATGGTTTAGGTCCCGAATAAGAAAAATCTTCTTCCTTAGCCTCTTCTTTGTTAGCCTTTTCTTTCATATAAAAGTAATATACAGTACTAGTTCCATGATGTGTTCTAATAAAATCTATGACTCTATCAGGTAGATTATTTTTTTTTGCTATCTCAATTCCATCCAAAACATGATTAATTATGACATTAGCACTTTCTTTAGAGGAAAGTTCATCATGTGGATTGATTCCTGTAGATTGATTCTCTGTAAAAAAAGTGGGATTCTTCATCTTACCGATATCATGGTACAAAGCGCCTACCCTAACTAACATTGCATTTGCTCCGATTTCATTGGCTGATGCTTCTGCTAGATTCGCAACATTTAAAGAATGATGAAAAGTACCTGGAGCCTTGTTTGAAAGCTCTTTTAATAATTTAGTATTTGTATCAGAAAGTTCTAAAAGCGAAACATCTGATACAAGACCAAATAGTTTTTCATATATGTAAATTAAAGGTTGTACAAATAATGTAGCTAATCCTCCCAATACAAAAAGTCCAAACGTCTCCCATTTTATTGTAGAAATTTGACCTTCATGAATTACATAAAATGCAAAATAAGCAATTATATAAATCAAAGTAATTTGGCCCACAGATATAAATAAGTTAGCGCGTTTATATAGTTCTGATACTGTAAGTATTGTAACGATTCCTGCTATTATTTGTAAAAACATATACTCATAACTATTTGGAACTATAAAACCTAATAGCAAAACTGTAAGTACATGGGCAAATAATCCCAATCGTGCATCGAAAAAAGCTTTTAAAACTAATGGCAAAATACATAATGGAACTACATATAAGTACTCAGAGTTATAACTAATAATAATCGTAGTGAGTACAACCATTACAACTATATTAAAAAATATAAACGTAACTTTTGTATTATTAAGGAATACATCATTCCTGTATTTTCTTAAAAATAGTAATAGCATCAATAGCGCTAAAGCGACTAACAATGTATAAGCAACAATAACCCAATTATAGCTATTTGCGCTCCAAATCTGAGATTCGTATTCCCCTTTTAAAGAACTAAGAATATTGTACTGGTCATCTTCTACAACTTGTCCTTTAGATATTATTAAAGTGCCTTCAGACACAACTCCTCTAGTTGAAGAAATATTAGCTAATTTTTCATTTAACACTGTATCTGTCAAAGACTTATTAAAACTAACATTTGGTTGAATTAAATTGAAAAACATAGAAACAAAATCTTCAGTATAATCAGCAAGACCTTTACTGTTTAATATATTTTCTATAAATGGTCTAACCTCACTTTGTTTTGTTAGTTTATCAAACTGTGCTTTTGCTATCTCAGCGTTATTTTCAATTAATATTAAGAATCTATCCCCGTTATAATTATATACTGAATTTAAAATACCATATTCATATAACTCATTTAGAGCATTTTGACCAGTGGAATATAATAGTAGTCTATCTCCAAACCCAGAGACTGAATCTTTAAACACGTCATTAAAGAGTACTAAATAGTTATTTAAGACATCGTTTTTAATATCTGAATTAACATTGAAATAAAGTTCGTTTTTAGATTTTATACTAGTTATTTCATTATTTAATTCTAATTGAGATTTTTTAATAGCGAAATCAAATGGTGCATACAAATTTTCAGATTGCCAAGGTTTTCCTTTTTCGAATGAATATCTAAATTTACCTGTTTTTGGGAATAGGTATACAATAAAAAAAGTAGTTCCTAATAAAAGAAGGGTTTTATAGATTAACGCATGATTGCGATACCATTTGTTTACGAGCTCGTTCATATATAATCAAATGTAATAAATATATGCTTTTTGTAGTCTGTTTAAGAAATATTTCATAATCAAATCACTCAAAAATCATTAAATTCGCACAAGTAAAATGAAATCAAAACTAATATGAATAAAGAGGTTGTAATCGTATCAGCAGTAAGAACTCCTATTGGAAGTTTTATGGGAGCACTATCTACCGTTTCTGCACCAAGATTAGGTGCTACGGCAATAAAATCAGCTTTAGAAAAAATTAATTTAAAACCTGAATTAGTTGAAGAAGTATTAATGGGCAACGTTGTACAAGCAGGAACTGGTCAAGCTCCAGCAAGACAAGCAGCTATATATGCAGGTATACCAGATACTGTTCCATGTACTACTGTGAATAAAGTATGTGCTTCTGGAATGAAAGCTGTAATGCAAGCTGCGCAAGCTATTCAACTTGGTGATGCAGAAATTATTGTTGCTGGTGGAATGGAAAATATGAGTTTAATTCCTCATTATTACCATGCAAGAACAGCTACTAAATTTGGACCAGCTACTTTTGAAGATGGTATGCAAAAAGATGGTCTAGTAGATGCATATGAGAAAAATGCTATGGGTGTTTGTGCAGATGCATGTGCAGAAGAGTTTAATTTTTCTAGAGAGGACCAAGATGCTTTTGCTATACAATCTTACAAACGTGCTGAAGAAGCATGGAATAATGGAAGGTTTGATTCTGAAGTCATACCAGTTGAAGTTCCACAGAGAAGAGGTGATGCTATAATTGTCTCTAAAGACCAAGAATATACAAATGTAAAAATGGAAAAAATCCCTATTTTACGTCCAGCATTTACTAAAGAAGGTACGGTTACTGCCGCCAATGCTTCAACTATTAATGATGGTGCTGCGGCTATGGTATTAATGAGTAAAGAGAAAGCTACTGAGTTAGGGCTTAAACCTTTAGCTATAATAAAAAGTTATGCTGATGCAGCTCAAGAACCAAAATGGTTTACAACAGCACCAGCTAAAGCTCTTCCAAAGGCAATATCAAAAGCAGGTTTAAGTATCAATGATATAGATTATTTTGAATTCAATGAAGCATTTTCTGTTGTTGGTCTTGCAAACATGAAAATATTAGATTTAGATGACAGTAACGTGAATGTTAATGGAGGAGCTGTATCATTAGGACACCCTTTAGGATGTTCAGGTGCAAGAATATTAGTAACTTTAATTCATGTATTAGAGCAAAATAATGCAACGTATGGTGCGGCAGCTATTTGTAATGGTGGCGGTGGTGCTTCAGCATTAGTATTAGAGCGCTCTTAATTAAATTTTATGCAATACGGCATCTGTAATCTTGGTATTGTACCGATGAGATTAGAACCAAGTGATACTACTGAGTTAGTCTCACAAGTACTTTATGGTGATTTTTTTAAAGTTTTAGAACAGAGAAAAAAATGGAGTCGTATACGAATCTCTCATGATAAATATGAAGGTTGGATAGATAACAAACAGTATTTTGAAATCTCTGAAGAACAATATAAATCGTTAAACCACTCATCTCCTATTCTATCTACAGATTTACTAGAGTATATTACAGACTTAAACGAAGATATATATACTATTCCCTTAGGAGCAACTTTAAATGGATTAAATATTCTTGGACATACCTTTGAGGGAAATAAAAAAAATGAAACCTCTGAAAAGTCTAATATCATCAAAACCGCTTTCTTATATCTTAATACTCCATATTTATGGGGCGGTAAAACACCCTTTGGCATTGACTGTTCTGGATTTACACAAATGGTATATAGATTGAATGGTTATAAATTAAAACGTGACGCATCACAACAAGCTACGCAAGGAGATGCCTTAAGCTTTATTGAAGAGAGTGAGCCTGGTGACTTGGCGTTTTTTGATAATGCAGAGGGTAACATTGTCCATGTAGGCATAATTATGGAGAACAACCATATTATTCATGCACATGGAAAGGTAAGAATAGATCGTTTGGACCATAGTGGTATATATAATGT
>CAZBMY010000176.1:3781-5223 GCA_964492855.1 uncultured Flavobacteriaceae bacterium | reverse complement strand
GTGACAAATTCTTCCTTAAATGTGCTTTTTCCTGTGACTTTAAAAACAGCTGCAGTTAACTGGTGGGCCAAAGCTTCTATTTGTTGTTTGTTTAAATCTGCCCAACGATTATCCTCTTTAAGCTCTGATGCTGTAACTAAAGTCTTCCAGAGGCGTTTAGGCAAATCAAATTGTGGTGCCTTAAAAACAGTTTTCTTAGCTAAATCTTGTTTTGCGATTTTTAGACTATCAATACATTCTGCTAAATCTTTACGAATAAAATTGACACTTATCTCAAATTTATAATCCAGTTTTGCGAGCTCAACAGCACCAAAAGCAGATAATTTTAAAATCGCTGGCGCACTCATACCCACATGCGTAATTAATAATGGGCCTTCTGATTCTAAATCTGTACCGATGACTTTAACCTCAACATCTTTGGCAACAACGCCTGGAATATCTTTAATACGTTCGTCTTTAATATCAAAGGTAAATAAGGATGGTACTGGCGGCACAATTGAGTGTCCTAAATCCGATAACAAATTCCAAATCTTAGGATTGCTTCCTGTAGCTACAACTACTTTTTTTGTTATTACGTTTTCTTGATTTGTTTTTAATAAGAATTCACTTTCTAACTGCTCTATTTGCTTTACTGAATGATTATATAAGACCTCAACACTAAGCTTCTTCGCTTCGCTTAGAAAACAATCAATAATAGTCTGCGAGGAATTTGAAACTGGAAATATTCGACCATCTTCTTCAATCTTCAATTCTATGCCTCGCTCTTCAAACCAAGCAATTGTATCACCTGTCATAAACGTATGAAACGGACCTAAAAGCTCCTTATCACCTCTAGGGTAATTAGTTACTAATTCTGAAGGTACAAACTCGGCATGTGTTACATTGCATCGCCCTCCTCCTGATATTTTTACCTTTTGCAAACCTGTTTTACCACGCTCTAGAATAGCAATTTTGAGATTTGGGTTATGCTCTGCAATATTGATGGCTGCAAAAAAACCTGCGGCACCACCGCCAATAATTACAATATCAAAAGATTTATTAATTTCCACTTAAAAGTTGAGTCTACTAAATTATCGCTGTAAATTTAGCATTATAAATTTTGAAGCCTATATGCGTAATTATTTTTTTATTGTTTGTGTATTACTTATGAGTTGCGAAACAGGAGACCTTAAAGTGATTATGGATTTACCTATTAGTCTTAACGAAGTGTCTGGTTTAGAAACTGATGCAAGAAACAATTTATTTTGGATGGTTAATGATAGTGGTAATAAACCTATTTTGTATGGCCTTGACAATACTGGAAAAATCATAAAAGCCATAAAAGTAAAAGCTAAAAATAGAGATTGGGAAGATTTAACTACTGACCCAGAAGGTAATATCTATATTGGTAACTTTGGCAATAATGATAATGATAGTAAAGGTCTTTCTATATTAAAAATTAC
>CAZBMY010000176.1:0-3681 GCA_964492855.1 uncultured Flavobacteriaceae bacterium | reverse complement strand
GATATCAATTCAAAAGGCAACAAACTGGCTCTTTTGACAGAAAATTCTGTTTTAGTGTTTTCAAAACTGAAAGGCAATAAGTTCTTTGAATCAAATTACAAGCGCTATGAATTTGATTATACTTCTCAGAAAGAAAGCGTAGCTTTTAAAAATGATAGCACACTTTATATAGCCGATGAATATTTGGGTGTTACAGGCGGTAATGTTTATGAGTTTATTATAGATTAAAATCCGAAGCCTAATTTAAAGGCTAAACGCATTCCATCATCACTACTAAACGCAGATACGTTAGCAGTGAGCATATTATAAGCACTGAGGAACAGACCTCCGCCAACAGATGTATTCCAATCGTTTTTATTAAAATTTGGATCAATAACAAGATTATCATCTACCCAAACACGGCCATAGTCAAAACCACCATAGAAGCCTACATTAAAAGGTAAAAAATTAGATGATTTTCGTCTTAGGTTAAATCTTAAATCTGTACTTTGTGAAAAGGAACGCTTACCCGAAAAACGTTCTCGTCTGAAGCCACGAAGACCTTCTGTATCTCCTAAAGTTGCTGCTTGATAAAATTCAAAATCATCTCCTAAGTTAATATGGCTCCGTAATTTAGTAGCTAACACTACTGTACCTTGATTAGTAATTTTGTAATCAAATCCTAACTCAGGAATTATATAACCAAAACCCTTTGAAGTATCTATGTTGTTCTTAAATCCCGCTTCTATACCTAAAAACATCCCCAAGGTTGGGAAATTAGTATTATCCTTTACATCATAAACATATTTTGTATGAGCGCCATAAAAATCTTGATTATCAAACACAGGATTATTTGCTGCTATTATTGTTTCTAAAAAGCGTCCTGAAGTTCGTTCGATTTCATTAGATTCATAACTCACCCCAAGCTCAAATGATGACCCATACTGTCCCCTCCAAATTAAAGCCGGAGAAAAATTTAATGTTCTAATTTTTACCCTATTAAAATCTAGCTCTATATTATCATTATCTGGCTCTATATTTGGCGTACTATTACCAAAACCAAAGAAATTACGAGCAAAATTTGGGCTTGTATATTTGGCATTAACTTTGAGATTGCCTTGTCCTATAACATTTGCAAATTCTCCTGTATACCCCAAATCAAAACCGCTAGTCGCAAAGAAATAGCCTGCTTTTATAGTATGCTGAGAAGAAAATGGGTTACGCTCAAAAGCATAATTGGTAAATGTACTTGCCACACCCAAACTAACCCCATCATCTGGATTAAAACCTAATGACGGTAAAGTCTGAAGCATACTACTTTTTAACTTCTTGTAGTTGTAGACGTTAGTTTCATAGTCATCGGTTAGTTTTTTTGATCCTTTATCAGTTACTATAGTATTCTTCTTAGACTTATAATCGTAAAACTTTACTTTATTTCCATTATTTATATCATAAGTATCATTGTTTTGACCTCCGATAAGACGAACTTTTATAAGATGATTTCCATCTCCATAAACATTAAAAACATCATCATCATCTAAAGCATAAATCCAAATTTCTTTTGTTTCATCTTTAGAATAAGTGCGATTGTGAAATATATCTGCTTTTACACCATCCTTAATCCTATATGCCTTAACTTTTGTTTTTCCGTTTGGTAGTCGTTCAATATCAAACCAATCATCCTTATTGGTTCCTTTTATGACTGCATTTCTATTAATAACATCAAAATACCTGTCTGAAATCTTTTGAAGATTGGCTCGTCTGGCCTTTAGAAGTCGTTTAATTTCTTCAGCATCGGCATCTCTTACCTCTTCAGGAAAATTTAAAAATGCGTTTTCAATAACTGTATCTGTAATATTCTTTTGAATATAAGCCACCTGAGCATCCCAAACCGATTTGTCAGATTCTTGAATAAGTTCCATATCTAAAGGAAAAGGTTCTACATTTATGCGTTTTACCTTAACCAAGTCTTCTTCATACTCTTTTAATAAGCCTGCTGTTGGAATAAGCTTAACCGCTGTAGAGAGTAAAAAGCCATCACTCATTTTTGAAAACGCCTGATCTCTATCTCTGGGTAATGGCCGATAGACTTTTTTTCCGTTTTCTTTAAACTCTATCCAACGCCACTGATCTTGGTGCCTGTCCCAATCTCCAATTAACATATCAAATAATCTAGCCTTAATATATGAAGCTTCGTCAATAACAATGTCTTCATCTTTATGACGTTTTTTAATCATATCTTGAGTGCTTTCAAGTTTATTTTGATAGCCAAAACTAGCTTTGTCATCATGCCCCTTTGACGTGTGTTCTTCAATCATATACAACTCATCACCAAAGTCTAAATTAAAGCCTTGCAATGCTTTTTGTTTTGGCACATAGTACAATACAGGATTCGTATGATATATCCCTATAGCATCTGCCAAATCTCCAATAACAAAAGGCGCATAAGGATGTGCACCAGTAAAGACATCTAATAGTAATTGTTCTGCAAATCCACCATCTAATTTATCATCTATATATTGATCTTTAAAGACTATAGCCTGCAAGTATTGAGATGCTTGCTTTTTAAGAGCTCTCATAACATATTGTCGTCCTTGCTTATCTTCTAATCGCAAGGATTTTGATTGATTACCTCCACCTTTTCTAACTGGAAAAACGCCCCCAAACAACGTATCTAAATTTACTGTTGGCGCCTTTACTTTGGTTCCAAATTGTTTACGATATCGGTCTCCCCATAAAAACTTATGAAATCCTGACTTATCTACTTCCTCTTCTGTATAAACTGAAGCTACTTCTTCTTTTGGAAAACTGTTAGAAAAATCGCCTAAGTCAATATTTTTGTTTGGTTTGAATACTTGAGTTTGAAAAACAACTTTCTCACTACCTGCCTCATAAAAACGAACAAAGGAAGATCCATCTTTAAATACATCTAGTTTAGCATAACCATTAGCTCCGTAAGAAAATTGTCCATTTCCTAGTAACCGCGTGGCACTTTTTTTAGAACCAGAACCACTTATAATTTGTGGTAACTTGTTATTAACTAAATACTGAAGACTGTGCTCATGTCCAGATACAAAAATCGCTTTATCGTTTTGTCTTGCCAAACTTACAACGCGTTTTTGTAGCTCATTAT
Source organism: uncultured Flavobacteriaceae bacterium (assembly GCA_964492855.1). GTDB lineage: Bacteria > Bacteroidota > Bacteroidia > Flavobacteriales > Flavobacteriaceae > Winogradskyella. Next base: position 569 of record CAZBMY010000176.1, on the reverse strand, counting down.
ACATTTTATTCTGTAAGTCAACATTGATTACACCTCCTGTTTTTCTTGCCAAATTTTTAATCGTACCTAAAACAGGAAGTGGTTTCATATGGCTATTAAAAGAGTATTGACCTCCATGAGAGCCATTGTTAAACATCGGGTGGTGCAATGCAATAAGTGTTGTTTTACCTCTGGCTTTTTTAATCTCACTACCTAACTCATTTAAAAAATCTTCTCGGGTTTTTATTTCACAATTACTATTTATGGTAGGATGATCATCCCAGTTAGTAATATACCAATGTGTATCTACAACGATTAAAACTATATCTTCAGAAATCTCAACATCTTCAATTGGACAACCATTCTCAGGTAGAAATGTGTTTTTACCTAATTCCTCTTCTACAAACTTTTCTTGTTTTTTTAGACCTTTTAGTTGACTATACCAATCATGATTTCCAGGTATAAAAATCGTTTTACCTTTAAAATCTTTAGTCGCATCTGTCTGAACTTTAATACGATGTTTGGAAAGCTTTTCTTTTTTCTTCTTTTTGGTATTATAACCATTAGGGTAAATATTATCTCCTAAAAAG
>CAZBMY010000175.1:0-5261 GCA_964492855.1 uncultured Flavobacteriaceae bacterium | reverse complement strand
CGTTGGGCGTTTGCAGCAATTCCAATTTTATCATTACAATTGGTTGGTGCAGCTTACTTTCAAGCGATTGGGAAGGCACTTCCTGCTTTAATTTTAACGTTAACACGACAAGCCATTTTCTTTATTCCATTGATGTATATCATGCCAATTTTCTTTGGAGAATTAGGTATTTGGATGTCATTTCCAATATCAGACATATTATCTACAATTGTAACCTATTACTTTCTAAGACGTGAAGTAAAGTTAAAGTTAGACACAGCTTGAATCTTCTGATTTTTATTCTTTATTTTTAGGTTTCAAAACTAACCTTGTATTACCAATGCGATTATCAACCTTTCTAGCAGTAATTCTGCTATCGTTTCTTAGTTTAAATGTCGAATCTCAAAATTTTGACGAGTCTCATTATTCTGGATTAGAATATAGGCTTGTTGGCCCTTTTAGAGGAGGTCGGAGTGCCGCCGTAACAGGTGTGCCAAATCAGCCTAATCTCTATTATTTTGGAGCTACTGGTGGCGGAATTTGGAAAACTACCAATGGCGGTCGTCAATGGGAAAATATTTCCGACGGCTATTTTGGTGGAAGTATAGGTGCAATCTCAGTGTCTAAAAGTGATCCAAATGTGATCTATGTTGGAGGTGGTGAAAAAACAGTAAGAGGAAATGTATCTTCAGGATATGGTATGTGGAAGAGTGTAGATGCAGGTAAAACCTGGACAGCTTCAGGGTTACCAAAATCTCGTCATATACCTCGTATTGCTATTCACCCTACAGATCATAATATCGTGTATGCTGGCGTTATGGGTAATTTATATAAACCAACTCAAGAACGCGGCATTTATAAAAGTATTGATGGCGGAAAAACATGGAAAAAAACATTGTTTGCTAATGAAAATGCAGGTGTTGTAGATTTGATTATGGATCCGTCCAATCCACGTATTTTATATGCGTCGACATGGCGAATTAATAGAACACCTTATAGTTTAAACTCTGGTGGTGAAGGTTCCGCACTTTGGAAAAGTACGGATAGTGGTGAAACATGGACAGAGATTTCAAAGAAAAAAGGATTTCCTGAAGGCACTTTGGGGATTATAGGTGTTACAGTTTCGCCTATAAACAACCAACGTGTTTGGGCAATTGTTGAGAATAAAGATAAAGGTGGTCTGTACAGAAGTGAAGATGGAGGAGAATCTTGGAGACAAGTAAATAGCGAACGTAAATTACGTCAGCGTGCCTGGTATTATACGCGTTTATATGCAGATACTAAAGATATTAATACGGTTTATGTATTAAATGTAAGCTACCACAAAAGCACTGACGGTGGCCGTACATTTGGAAATTTCCGTGCACCTCACGGAGACCATCACGATTTATGGATAGCACCAGAAGACCCAAACCGAATGATTATTGGTGATGATGGTGGAGCGCAAATCACTTATGATGGCGCGGAAACTTGGAGTACATATCATAATCAGCCAACATCACAGTTTTACCGTGTGACTACAGATAATGCTTTTCCGTATCGTATTTATGCAGCACAACAAGATAACTCTACAGTACGAATTCCACATCGTACAGATGGATTTTCAATCAGTGAAGACGACTGGGAACCTACAGCAGGAGGAGAATCAGCTCATATAGCAGTAGACCCAGAAGATAATGATATAGTATATGGTGGAAGTTATGGCGGATACTTAACACGTGTTAATCATAAAAGAAAAACAACCCGAGCTATTAATGTTTGGCCAGACAATCCAATGGGTCATGGTGTTGAAGATATGAAATACCGTTTTCAGTGGAATTTCCCTATTTTATTTTCAAGGCATAACCCTAATCGACTATATACATTTTCACAAAGTGTACATGTAACAGAAAACGAAGGTCAATCATGGGATGTTATTAGTCCTGACTTAACGACAAACGATCCTGAAAAGCAAAAATCTTCGGGTGGGCCAATTACGCAAGATAATACTGCCGTTGAGTATTACTGTACCATTTTTGCAGCGCAAGAATCACCATTAAAAGAAGGACTACTTTGGGTAGGTAGTGATGATGGACTTATACATGTTACTAAAGACGGTGGTCAAAACTGGGAGAATGTAACGCCCAAAGGTATGCCAAAATGGATGATGATTAATAGCATAGAACCAAGTGCATTTAATGAAGGCACATGCTATGTCGCCGGTACTAAATACAAAACAGGAGATTTTGCACCATATTTATATAAGACTACAGATTACGGAAAAACTTGGACGAAAATCGTAAACGGTATAGATTCAGAACATTTTACTAGAGTAGTAAGAGAAGATCCTAAACGTAAAGGATTACTATATGCAGGTACGGAAACAGGCATGTATATTTCTTTTGATGACGGTAAGAGTTGGAAACCATTTCAATTAAATTTACCAATTGTTCCTATTACAGATTTAACAATTAAAAACAATAATTTAATTGTTGCTACACAAGGACGCAGCCTCTGGATTATTGATGATTTAACCGTAATTCATCAATTGTATAATACAGATTTGAATAAAAATATACTATTCAAACCCAAAGACACCTATCGCATGCGTGGAGCAAGTCGTAAGGGTAGTAAAACAACCGGTACCAATCATCCAAATGGCGTAATAACCTATTTCAATTTGAAAGATTTAAAGGATGATGATAAAGTATCATTGACTTATTTTGATACCAAAGGCGATACAATTAAAACGTATTCTAATAAGGACAAAAAGAATAAATTAACAGTAAAAAAAGGGGCAAATCAGTTTGTATGGAATATGATATACGATGGCGCAGAGCGTTTGCCAGGTATGATTTTGTGGGCAGCAAGTTTACGCGGACCAAAGGCTATTCCGGGGAATTATAAAGTATCGTTAAATGTTAATGATGAGGTTGAGACAAAGTCATTTACAGTATTGGCAGATCCAAGAGCTGAAAGTTCACTGGCAGATATGAAAACTCAATTTGATTTTATAAAATCTGTAAATAAAACAATGGATGAAGCTCATAAGTCCATAAAGAAAATAAGAAATGTAAACAAGCAATTAGGCGCATTTCAAAAACAATACAAAGGTGATGAAGCAATAAAAGACTTGGTTGAGAAAGCCAAAGAACTACAAGAAAAGCTGGGAGATATAGAGAAGGCTTTGTATCAAACAAAAAACCGAAGCGGACAAGACCCTTTAAATTTTCCGATTAAATTAACGAATAAGCTTGGGCATTTAAATTCATTAGTGGGTCGAGGAGATTTCCCTCCAACTGCTCAAGATATTGCAGTGAAAAACGAATTAACAGGTGAGATAGAAAAACAACTTTCGGCTTTTAATACCATTTTAAGTAATGAGATTAAAGCGTTTAATGCTGGGTTTAATTCCAAACAGTTAAATTATTTATTTGTTGAGGATTAAATTAAAAAAAAACATAGTACAGAAAACACCCCTAAAGTCCCCTCAAGGGGACAATTGTAAACATTAATCTTTAGTATTGTCCCCTTGAGGGGACTTTAGGGGTGTAAAATACTAGACTTTTTTTTCAAATATGGAAAACATTTTAGCAGAATATTATTACTACATCAAATCGTTACACATCATCTTTGTGGTGACTTGGTTTGCAGGTTTATTTTATATTCCGAGGCTATTTGTATACCAAATAGAGGCATTTCATAAATCTTCACCAGAGAAAGAAATTTTAGGAAAACTATTAAAACTAATGGCCAAACGTCTTTGGTTTATAATTACATGGCCGTCGAGTATTTTGGCAGTTATTTTTGGGTTAGCTTTAATCTATATTACCCCCGAATTTTTGCAAGCATCTTGGATGCATATAAAATTGGGTTTTGTGTTAGTGTTGATTCTATATCAAATTCAAACACATATATATTATAAGCAATTACAAAAAGACATAGTAAAAAAGTCATCAAGCTTTATGCGTCTTTGGAATGAAGGCGCAACCTTTATTCTGTTTGCCGTAGTGTTTTTAGTGGTATTAAAAAGTAGTCTTAACTGGATCTTTGGAGTTGTGGGAATTATAGTTTTAGGAGTATTATTAATGTTGGGCTATAAAATTTATAAAAATATAAGAGCAAAAAACCCAAATGCGTAGTTGGCTTAATTGTTGTTATATTTAAAACGTAAAAAACGAGATACCCGATACCTCGGGTAATATTATGGCATTAAAAAAACTATCTCTTCGTTCGCGCATATTTATAGCTATGATACTTTTGGTATTGTTGGCTTCAATTTTGATTGCAGCAGTTACAATATACCAGTATCATGAAGAGGCTAGAGAATATCATGCAGATAGATTAGAGCGTAAAGAGTCCGCAATAAGACGTAGTATTGACCATGTGTTGGATGAAACTTCTTTTGAGGTAATTACAGAGAAAATACCGTTTATTTTTAAAGACGAGATATATAGTATTGCTAATATTCATGGCCTTCAGATTAATTTATACGACTTAGAAGGGCAATTATTAAAATCTTCAAAAGCCACACTTCAAAGAGATACATTAAATCAATGTTTAAGTGCTGAGGTTCTAAACCAGATAACAAACACGGCAGAGCATCGTTACGTGATTAAAAATGAAACTAACGGTAAGGTTTTTCAATCGTCCTATTCATTTATAACGGACGATAAGTTTAAAAACATAGCTATTCTTAATGTGCCTTATTTGCAAGATGATGACATCTTCGATAGAGAGTTAAAAGAGTTCTTATTGCGATTGGGCTTTGCATATCTTATTATGATTTTGGCGGCAATTGTATTGGCATATTTTATATCAAAATACATAACGCGTTCATTGAAGACGATTAGCGATAAGATGAATGAATTCCGACTCGAAAAACGAAATAAAAAGATTGAAATAACATCATCGTCAGTAGAAATTGAAACCCTTGTAAAATCATACAACGGTATGATTGATGAACTTGAAGAATCTGCAGTACAGCTAGCCACTAGTGAGCGTGAACAAGCATGGCGCGAAATGGCAAAACAAGTAGCGCATGAGATTAAAAATCCACTGACACCAATGCGATTAAGCGTTCAGAGTTTTCAACGTAAATTCGACCCAGAAGATGAGAATATTAATCAAAAAGTTTCAGAATACAGTAATACATTGATTCAGCAAATAGATACTATGAGCTCCATTGCATCTGCATTTTCAAACTTTGCAAAGATGCCAGCACAGCAAAGTGAAGAGCTTAATGTGGTACATGTGGTTAAATTAGCCTTAGATATTTTTAACGAAAGCTATATAAGATTCGA
>CAZBMY010000174.1:0-5293 GCA_964492855.1 uncultured Flavobacteriaceae bacterium | reverse complement strand
TTATTGAAATCGCTTAAAAAGAAAACGCCTGACTTAACAGACGTTTTTAGAGTAATTCCCTTATCCCGATAGCTATCGGGAGGGACACGTTATTTTAAAAGTGCTTTGGACGTAGTACCGGTTTATTTTTTTCTTTTATAGAATTTAAGCACTAATTTTTATCTAAGCAAAATTCACTTTACAGACCTGTTTTTCTAAATTTTCAATCATTTCTTTAGTCATTTTATCTAGGTCAAAATCGTGTTGCCATCCCCAGTCTTTTCTAGCAACACTATCGTCAATGGATGATGGCCAACTATCTGCAATGGCTTGCCTAAAGTCAGGCTTATAAGTAATTGTAAATTCTGGAATGTGTTTTTTTATGCTTTCAAAAATTTGCTGAGGTGTAAAAGATATGGCGGCTAAATTATAAGCAGAGCGGATTTTTATAGTTTCCTTTGGTGCTTGCATTATATTTATGGTTGCCTTTATGGCATCATCCATAAACATCATGGGTAGTTCTGTGTCTTCAGACAAGAAACACTCATAGGAGCTTTCTTTAACGGCCTTATGGTAAATTTCTACAGCGTAATCTGTAGTGCCACCCCCAGGCATAGCTTTGTGACTTATAATTCCCGGATATCTGAGACTTCGTACATCTACACCATATTTTTTATGGTAATATTCACACCATCGTTCTCCTACTTGCTTAGTAATGCCATATACGGTTGTAGGCTCACATGTGGTATGCTGAGGGGTGTTATTTACTGGAGTCGTTGGTCCGAAAACAGCAATACTACTTGGCCAATATACTTTTTTAATTGTTCCTCCTTTAGCTAAATTTAATACGTGAAACAATGAATTCATATTTAAATCCCAAGCTTCCATAGGGTATTTTTCTCCAGTAGCACTTAGTAAAGCAGCCATAAGATATATAGTGTCTATATCGTAATGTTTACAACAGTCCTTTATAGCATTAAAGTTTTTTGCATCAATAATCTCAAAAGGACCAGAGTTAACAAGGTCCAAGTTACGTGTATTGATATCACTGGCAATAACGTTTTCGACACCATAGATTTCTCGTAATTTAGTAGTGAGCTCTGTGCCTATTTGTCCACAAGCACCAATAATTAAAATTTTAGATGACATATAGAATTTTTAAGTATTGTCAAAAATACTAAGAATTTACCCTGTAATTTTTAAAATAATTCATAAAAATTAGCTTGAAATAAGAAAATGTGATTTTTACATCATAGGTGTCAGTTATATATTTTGATAAATGTAATAAGAATAGGATTATTTAGTTTATTTACCTTTACCAGATATTAAACACGAATGTAAATGACAGTAAAACATATAGCAACTGTTTTAGGAATGTTGCTTTTTTTGAATTGCGGGAATAATAATTCTGAGACTCAGAATTTGAATTTAGAAGAAACGGAACAAGAGCAAAAAAGAATTTCGGCAAAAGCCATAGAGGATTTTAAGTATGCAGATTATACGTTAAGTGATGATGCTGAAAATGAAGTTAGGGACTGGTCTAAATATCAAGAATTAGCGACTCAATTTTCGTTCTTAAAGCAAGCTGACATCACATTTTTTACCACCGAGAAAGACACATTGAAAGTGTTTTTAGATAGTTTAAAAGGAAGTATTCCAAAAAACATAAATACAAATTCTGTTAGTGCAAGGATTGTAGCTTTAGAGACGAAATTATTAAAGCTCAATGATGATTTAACACTCGAAAATTATGCTGTAGAAAATAAGCTCGAAAGTATAAAGGAGTTATTAATAGCTAACTCTAACCTTATATATATAATTAATAAAAAATTAGAGTTTGACAAAAATGATGTTAGTAGACCAGAAGAGGAAAACTAAAAAGAAAAGCCTGTTTAAAACAAACAGGCTTTTCTTTTTAGTTTGAGAATTTATTTTTAATTTTTTGGTTGGGCCTTTTTTGCTTCTAAAGCTTCGCGAGTTCGTTTTGCTAGATTAAAGTTTGGATCAATAGCCAAAGCGTCATTTACAAATTTTAATGCGTCATCTATCTTAGTATTGTCTTCTTGAAAGATTGCAAGAGCTTTCAGATAGTTAAAAGCCGCCTTAAGAGATGTTTCGTATGGGCGTTGTGTCTCATAAAACGCACGTTTCATATCATCTTTTACATTAGCTAAACCATATTCGATTTTAGATTTTGCACCGGCCACATCTTGATTTTGAAGCATTAAATCTGCTATTTCATATGCCAAAGCAGGATTTGCTTTTCTACTAAACAATACATTGTAGTGTTCTAATGCCCTTTTAGTTTCATTCAAGTTTTTAAGGGAGATTGCTTTTACTTCTACATTTAAGTCAGAATCCGTAGCATTTTTCTCAAAACCAATGGTGTTTAGTGCTTGCACATATTTTCCTTCAGAAACATATAGATACGCTAATGTATCTCTTCGTTGCTGTGAAGGCGCTAAAACTTCTAAATGTGTCATGGCATTAATCACACCTTGGATATCTCCTTGCACTTTCATTTGCTTGTAAAACGCTTCATAATGAGCAGTTAATTCTGCGTTACCTTGGGAAAAAGACCATGCAGAGATAAGCATAGCCATTACGATTGTAATCTTCTTCATTGTTTTTAAAATTTATTGCGCCAAATCTATGAAAATTAATATGAATAGGTTGTAAAATGTTATTAATTTCCTAAAGGCCAGTTTTGTACTCATGTTTCAATAGTTGTGCCAACTTAGAAGTGTCTATTAGTTTTCCTTTAGAAGGCTTAGTTTTATCAAATTCAGGTAGTTCTAAATTATGCTTTTTACAATATGCCGTGTAGTATTCTTCTTTAGCTGGATGCTGAGGAAAGCTAGCATTAAATGTATCATTCCAAAAATTATGTTCTATCAGTTTTATAATTATAGAAACACAGTCTTCTTTATGAATAAGATTAACAGGTGCCTCTGGATTTGCTATATTTTTTCTTCCCGAAAGTATTTTTCCTGGATGTCTATCTTCATCAAATAAACCAGAAAATCGTAAAATTGTCGTATTAAATCTAGGGTTATTTTGTAGCATGGTTTCTATAGCTATAAGTTGTTGACTACTATTAGAAACTGCATTAGGTTTTGCGTTTTCATTAACTATTGAAAATGGAATCGTATCTTGAAACACAGACGTAGAACTTATATACAGTATGTTTTTAATTGTGCTTTTTTCAGTATGAATCATTAAATTTTTAATCTCTTGTACATGATTTTTATGTGGTTTTTTTCTCAATCCTGGAGGAACATTAATAATAAGTGTTTCACTTCCATCTAAAAACGCCTTGACACTTTCTGATAAAGACTGAGTTGATAGCTCAACCAAAAAAGGATTAATGTTATGAGATTTTAACTGGTTTAATTTTGAAACACGTGTCGTCGAGCCTTTAATATTAAAGCCTTTAGCGATTAGTGTTTTGGCTAGAGGTAAGCCAAGCCATCCACAGCCTATTATACTTATTTGCTCTTTCTTCAAAGTAATTAAGCGTGTTTTTATTTTGCAAAGATAGGGCAGACGCTAGACTTACTTGCTCAACTGGTTAATTTTAAGTAACTTTAGTTTCATTTCAAAATGTCTAGGTCATGGGTATAAAAAGTTTTCAAGGGTCGCGCAAGCAGCAAAATAACACACAAGAAAAAGGTCTAAAAGTCAAAGACTACATGACAACAAATTTAATCACCTTTAAGCCTAGTCAAAAGATAAACACAGTAGTTGAGGCTATTATTAAAAACAAAATTTCTGGAGGGCCTGTTATCAATGATAAAAACCAGTTAGTAGGCATTATCTCTGAGGGTGATTGCTTAAAACAATTGAGTGAAAGCAGATACTATAACATGCCTTTAGAAGAAGATTTGGTTGAAAACCGTATGATAAAAGATGTTGAAACCATTGATGGAAACATGGATATTTTTGATGCCGCTAATAAGTTTTTAAATTCAAAACGGAGACGTTTCCCTATTGTAGAAAGCGGAAAACTTGTAGGGCAGATAAGCCAAAAAGATATTCTAAAAGCTGCATTAGAACTTAAATCAGAAAACTGGAATAGTAGGATTAAAGGTTAATCATCTCGTTTAACCAAAGCGTAATAATCGCCTTCTAACGGCAGATACCCTTGATTATATACAAAGTAATATACAGTGCCAGCTTTTGTGGTGTAAATACTTGTAAAGTAATTAAAATCAAACCCTTTTTCTATAAGTTTACTTCTAGAGGTTTTAGTTTTTTTATCAGGGTTTAATTCTTCTAAGATTCTATAATTTTTTCGAAGACGATTATTAGTATTACGGATTAAATTTTTAGAATCTTTATTAATACGGTTGTTATAAGTGTTTCTGCAACCATCACTACAGAATTTTTTATCAATTCTGCCTATAATCTTATCACCGCATTCCGGGCATTTCTTTTCCATAATCTTCTCTATTTAGTTGGTACCATTTTGCTTGTATCCCTTTAATCGTGAAATCATTTATAAACTGTAATCCTATCTTTTGAAGTACCCGATTAGAGGCTATGTTTTCTGTTTCTGCAATGCCATATAGCATTTCTTTTTTCATAACATTAAAGAAATAATCAACGGCTATAATGGCTGATTCTGTAGCATAACCTTTACCCCAATATTTGGGAATAAATCGATAGCCAACATCATAGAAGTTAGTTCTATCGTTATAAGTTAAATCGTTATTAAGCCTTAAGCCAGACCAGCCAATAAAGTCTCCAGAGGATTTTTCTATAGCTGCCCATCTGGCTATTCCTCTTTCTTTATGTTGTAGAATATTAGAATTAATATTCTCATCAGCTTCTTTTCTGGTTTTAATAGGATTATTACCTAAATACTTATGTACCAAGGGGTCTGAGTCTAGCTCAAACATCCCTTCGATATCAGTCGGTTGTAAATGCCTTAGAATAAGATTTTTAGTTTCAAGTTTGAATAATTCCACAGTCAAATATAGGTAAATTTTACCGTTTACAAACGACTACAAATATTTACAAACGAATTTAAACACGTAACTACCGATTAAAATTTGCAAGTCACAATAGCTTTGCCCTGTCGAAATACTACTGGAATAGTTTCAGTACTTAAACTCGATAGTATTAACTGTTTAACATTAAAATTTAAAAACATGAACACATTAAGAAACAAAGTACAGTTGATTGGTAACTTAGGGAATGACCCAGAAATTATTAATCTAGAATCAGGTAAGACCTTAGCAAAATTTTCTATCGCTACAAATGAAAGTTATAAAAATGCGCAAGGCGAAAAAGTGACAGACACGCAATGGCA
>CAZBMY010000173.1:0-5298 GCA_964492855.1 uncultured Flavobacteriaceae bacterium | reverse complement strand
ATGATACGGCGACCACCGAGATATACACGTAAGGAGTCGTCGGCAGCGTCAGATGAGTATAAGAGACAGATACAGAAGTTTTTGACTTGTCTATAAATGATAGTTTTGAGTTTGAAGACTATGAAATCAGGTTTATAGATGTTACCTCAGATTCTAGGTGTCCAAAAGCTGTTATGTGTATTGTAGCGGGAGAAGCAAATGTGGTATTAGATATCTATAAAGGAAGTGTGAAAATTTCTTCTAATGATTTAAGATTTACACCAACGATATACCTTCCGAATAATAAAGGGAATATCTATAATTCTGAATTTATAAAAGTTACAGGCGTAGAATTATTTCCTCATCCAAATTCTGATAATAACATACCTAAAGTCGATTACAGGTTAAAATTGCTATATGAGGAAATAGTTGAATGATTTAGTGGCAACCGCAATCATTAGTGCCACAATCATTAGATGCTTTTTTCTTAGGCTTCCAGATGTACTTTCTAACTAAGAATAAGATTGCAAACCCTAAGGTGATGAAAACTAATATGTTTTGGAGAAGATTGTTCATATTTCTTTCTTCAGTGGCCTTACTTTAGTAACTGATATGCAATTAATGCTACAATATAGGCAAAGCCACTCATTGTTACTAATTGGAGCATCGGCCATTTCCAACTATTTGTTTCTCGTTTTACAATAGCCAAAGTACTCATGCATTGCATGGCAAAAGCATAAAACAATAAAAGTGAAATGCCAGACGGTAATGTAAATACTTTTTCGCCATTGCTATGAACTTCTGCAGCCATTCTGTTCTTTATTGTAGATATTGCCTTGTCTTCATCGTCAATATCATTTGCACTTCCAATACTATAGATAGTTGCTAAAGTTCCTACAAAAACTTCTCTTGCGGCAAAAGATGTTACCAGACCTATTCCTATTTTCCAGTCGTATCCGAGCGGTTTTATTACAGGCTCTATAGTTTTACCAATTATACCTATATAAGAATGTTCTAATTTGTGCTCTGCAATCATATTATTCTGCATGTCTTGAGAGAGATTAGGATGAGCTTCTTTAATAATACTTTTGGCATTGTTAAATTGTTCGCCAGGACCATATGATGCCAAAAACCAAAGCACTATAGATATGGCTAAGATTATTTTACCAGCTTCAAAGACAAATGTTTTTGTTTTTTCGATAACAGTTAAAGCTACATTTTTAAGTAATGGAACTTTATAGCTTGGCATTTCTACAACAAAATAAGACTTGCTTTTAATCTTAAGAATTTTATTTAAGATATATGCTGAAAAAATTGCAGTTAAAAATCCAATAATATATAAACTCATTAAGGTTAAAGCTTGATAGCTTATACCTAAAAAAGTGCCATCAGGAATTACTAAAGCAATAATAATAACATAAACGGGCAAGCGTGCCGAACATGTTGTAAATGGTGTCACAAGAATAGTTATAAGGCGTTCTTTCCAGCTTTCTATATTCCGCGCGGCCATCACAGCCGGAATAGCACATGCATTTCCTGATATTAATGGCACAACACTCTTTCCGCTTAAGCCAAAGCGTTTCATAATATTATCCATTAAAAACACAACACGACTCATATAGCCACTCTCTTCTAAGAGGGCAATGAATAAAAACAAAAACGCTATCGGCGGAATAAAAACCATAATACCGCCTATACCCGCAATAATGCCTTCGGCTAGTAAATTGGTAAATGCGCCTTCGGGAAGCGTGTTTTTTGTCCAATCTGCTAAACTTGAAAATCCAGCATCAATTAAATCTGTTGGGTATGTTGCCCAATCATAAACCGCTTGAAACATCAGCAACAAAATGCCAAAAAAGATAAGATAACCCCAAACTTTATGAGTTAAAAGGCGATCTAATTTTATACGTAAATCTTTGGCTGTCTTTAGATCAATAGTTTTTCCTTTCTTTAAAACATTATTGATAAACTGATAACGTTTTATAGTTTCTTTTTGCTGAAGCCGTTTTAAATCTCCTTCAGATTTTGTTTTAAATTCTGAGGTGTCCTTTATGGAATTTCTATCAATCTTTCCAAAATTGACATCTTGAGTAATAACTAACCAAAGTTTGTAAAGCGATTGATTAGGAAATGCTTTTTTTAAACCTTCAAAATAAGCCTTGTCAATATCACCAGTATCTAAACATGGCTCGTTAGGTATATTTTTGTAATTAGAGATTAAGTTTTTTAAGGTATCAATACCTTCATTCTTTCTTGTACTGATAACTGCTATTTTAGTATTAAGCTGCGCTTCGAGATGATCAATATCTAAAGATATACCCTTATAAGCCATTCGGTCCGCCATATTAATGACTAAAATCGTTGGGATTTCGAGGTCTTTAATTTGTGTATAGATGAGAAGGTTACGTTTTAAATTCTCGACATCTGCAATAACTACTGCCACATCAGGAAAATCCTTATCATTTTTATTAAGAAGTAATTCTATAACAACACTTTCATCTAGAGATGACGCATTAAGACTGTATGTGCCAGGCAAATCTATAATGTGAGCCTTTACGCCACGAGGTAGTTTACAAATACCTTGTTTTTTTTCAACAGTAATACCTGGATAATTACCTACTTTTTGATTTAAACCTGTTAGTGCGTTAAAGACTGATGTTTTACCAGTATTGGGATTTCCTATTAAAGCTACATTAATTTGTTTACTCATTATCTGTAGTTTCAATTAGGACTAAGCTTGCTGTTTCTTTTCTTATAGCCAAATGTGTACCATTGATATTTAGGTATATTGGGTCTGAGAATGGTGCAACCTGAAGTAATTGGACTTTGTTGCCAGGAAGACAACCCATTTCTAATAGTTTTAAAGGAATGTCTTTTGATGACACATCTTTGATGACAGCCTGTTGCCCGCGTTTTAGTTCAGCTAAAGTCAAAAATTTATTATTTAGAATAATTTTAAAGAAGCAAAAATAAAGGAAAATTTTAGTCCAAGATAGGAGCTTCACACATTTTTATGAGCCACCAAAATATTTAAGCGTTTTAATATCTTCGAGGAGTTGCTCAATGTCTTCTGGTTTGGTACCGTCATAAAACCCTCGGATTTGACGTTTTTTATCGATAAGCAAGAAGTTTTCGGTATGAATCATATCATAAATATCACCATTTCCATCTTCTTTTACGGCTAAATAACTTTTTCTGGCAAGCTTGTAGATTTGTTTTTTATCGCCAGTAACTAGATTCCATTTACGGTCTACAACGCCTTTTTCTTTAGCATAAGCTTTAAGAACAGGCACACTATCTTTTACAGGTGTTACAGAGTGGGACAGAAGCATTACTTCATCATCATTAATAATTTCTTTTTGTATTTGATACATGTGGTCTGTCATAATCGGGCAAATGGTCTGGCAGGTTGTAAAAAAGAAATCTGCAACATAGATTTTGTCTTTATAATCGTCTTGCGTTATGGTTTTTCCATTTTGATTAGTTAAACTAAAATCTGATATCGTATGGTATTTGGCAACATGCTGAATACTTTCATCCACCATTTCGGCATTTATATTTTCAGGATTCCAAACAGGTAATGGCTTCTTTTGGTTATATACATTGTAAATAATTATAATAATGATTAGGCACAAAACCGAGAAGAACATTGCAAATTTTTTGTACCCGCTAAAAAAAGAAATCAATGACATTTCATCTATAAATTTAGTTTAACAAAGATACGTTGGGCCTTTATTTTTTCTATGATTTTTATCAGCATTTAACGTTTAAATTTAAACTTAAAGCATTAGCTGTTAAAAAAATGTTGAATAGAAAGTCAATAATTTTCTAAATCCCTTTAAAGCGTTACTTTTGTCAATCGAAATTTTGAAAAAACGTACATGGAATTTGTAATAAAGATATCTCAATTTTTACTCAGTTTATCCTTGCTTATTGTATTGCATGAGCTAGGACACTTTATACCTGCTAAATTATTTAAAACTAAGGTGGAGAAATTCTACCTGTTTTTTGATGTGAAGTTTTCTTTATTTAAAAAGAAAATAGGAGAAACCGTATACGGTATTGGTTGGTTGCCACTCGGTGGTTATGTAAAAATTGCTGGGATGATTGATGAGAGTATGGATAAGGAACAAATGGCATTGCCTCCAAAACCTTGGGAGTTCCGCTCTAAACCAGCTTGGCAGCGCTTAATAATTATGTTAGGTGGTGTAACAGTCAATTTTATTTTGGCCTATGTGATTTATGTATTTGTTTCTTTTGGTTATGGAGATGCTGATGTAAAAGTGGATAGTTTAAAGGACGGTTATTGGATAGAACATCCAATTTTAAAAGAAGCTGGGTTTAAAACCGGAGATAAAGTTTTAAAAATAAATGATAACTCTATTGTTAATGATTCTGATATTGGTCAATATCTTATTGAAGCCAAATCAATAACCATAGAAAGAGATGGGCAAACAAAAACTTTTGACTTGCCAGAAGATTTCTTAGGTCAATTATCATCAAGTAGAAACAAAGATTTATTTGAATATCGTGTGCCTTTTATGGTTGCAAATATTGCCGATAGTTCTGCAAATAAATCTAACGACATAAAAGAGGAAGATATCATTAAGTCTATAAACGGAAAGGAGCTTGTTTATTACGATCAATTAGACGATAATCTTAACGGAATAAAAAACACAAGTGTTGATGTGGAATTGATGAGAGATGGAAAACTAATCAATACACAATTAACTTTAGATAAGGACGGTAAGTTTGGCTTTAATCCATATAGGATACATCCAGATTTTGAAAAGCTAGGTTACTATGACGTGTTTAGAAGAGAATATACTTTTGGTCAAAGTTTTGCTGCTGGTGGTAAACAATTTACTAAAACCATTACAAATTACTTTAGTCAATTAAAAGCTATATTTAGCCCAAGCACAGGTGCTTATAAAGGTCTTGGAGGATTTAAAGCTATTTATGATGTTTTCCCAGACGTCTGGAGTTGGTATTCCTTTTGGAAGCTCACCGCATTTTTATCTATTATGTTAGCTATTCTAAATCTATTGCCAATACCAGCCTTAGATGGTGGTCATGTTATGTTTTTGCTATACGAAATGATTTCTGGACGTGCACCAAGCGAAAAGTTTTTAGAACGTGCTCAAGTTATAGGATTCTTTATTTTAATTGCTTTGGTATTATTTGCTAACGGAAACGATATCTTTAAAGCCATAACGAATTAGAAAATACCTTAAAAAAGTAATGTTTCGTTTTGTTGTAAATGAAAAATTACTTTATATTTGCGCTCGCTAAAGCGAAAAAACACTCCTCTTTAGCTCA
>CAZBMY010000172.1:0-5305 GCA_964492855.1 uncultured Flavobacteriaceae bacterium | reverse complement strand
ATCTGGCAAACGGGCTCTGGTACTCAGAGTAATATGAATGTTAATGAAGTAGTTGCCAACCGAGCTCATCAAATTGCTGGGAAGGTTATTGGTGAAGGTGAAAAAACCATTCAGCCTAATGATGATGTTAATAAATCACAATCGTCTAACGATACCTTTCCGACAGGAATGCATATTGCAGCCTATAAAAAAGTCGTTGAGACTACAATTCCGGGGATTATACAATTGCGTAATACCCTTCACGAAAAATCGATTCAATTTAAAGATGTTGTAAAAATTGGACGTACACATTTAATGGATGCGACGCCTTTAACCTTGGGTCAAGAATTTTCAGGATATGTATCACAATTAGACCATGGTATTATTGCTATTGAAAATACATTAAAACATTTAAGCGAATTAGCATTAGGTGGTACAGCCGTTGGTACAGGCCTTAATACGCCATCGGGTTATGATGTTTTAGTAGCAAAATATATAGCCGAATTTACTAATCTACCATTTATAACTGCCAAGAATAAGTTTGAAGCTTTAGCTGCACACGACGCTATAGTAGAGACACACGGTGCTTTAAAACAAGTAGCTGTATCATTAAATAAAATTGCAAATGATATTAGAATGATGGCTTCTGGTCCACGTTCGGGTATTGGAGAAATTATTATTCCGGCTAATGAGCCAGGAAGTTCAATTATGCCAGGAAAAGTAAATCCTACACAATGCGAAGCTTTAACTATGGTTTGTGCGCAAGTTATGGGTAATGATGTTGCTGTAACTGTTGGTGGAACTCAGGGGCATTACGAGCTTAATGTTTTTAAACCAATGATGGCTGCTAATTTATTACAGTCTGCGCAACTCATTGGAGATGCTTGCGTTAGTTTTGAAGCGCATTGCGCATCTGGGATTGAGCCAAATCATGCAGTTATTAAAGAACTATTAAACAATTCTTTAATGCTAGTTACAGCTTTAAACACAAAGATTGGTTACTACAAAGCCGCTGAAATTGCTAACACAGCGCATAAAAATGGAACAACATTAAAAGAAGAAGCTATCAATTTGGGGTATGTTACTGCTGAAGATTATGACGAATGGGTAAAACCTGAAGATATGGTAGGAAGTTTAAAATAAAACTTCATATAGAGTATAATTAATCTGTCATTTCAAAATCTATTGGAATGGCAGTTTTTTTTCCAGGCCTATTTTTTTGTATATTGATTTCCCTTACTTAATTAAAAACACCAGCCATTGTCTATACTAATTAAAAATATAAAGCAACTCGTTCAGGTACATGAAAACAACGTCTTGATTGTAAAAGGTGAAGAAATGAGTAGGCTTCCTGTTATAGAAAATGCGTATCTCTACATTCAAGATGATACCATTGTAGAATATGGTACGATGGATTTTTGTGAAGGGATTAATGCCGAGACTGAGATAGACGCCTCAGGAAAGATAGTCTTACCATCATGGTGTGACTCGCATACACATATTGTTTATGCTGGTAATCGTGTGTCTGAATTTGTAGACCGTATTAATGGTTTAAGTTATGCCGAAATTGCAAATCGTGGCGGTGGTATTCTAAACTCTGCTAAACAATTACAAGACTTATCTGAAGATGAATTATATGAGCAATCTATCCTCCGATTAAATGAAATGATTGCAATGGGAACCGGAGCTGTAGAAATAAAAACTGGCTATGGGCTTACTGTCGATGCTGAGCTCAAAATGTTAAAAGTTATAAAACGTATAAAACAAGATAGCTTAGCGAAAATAGCACCTACGCTACTTGCCGCACATGCAATTCCTTCTGAATATAAAAATGATAAACAAGCCTACATTTATAAGATTATAAACGAGTTAATCCCTAAAGCATCTGCATTAAGAATTGCAAAATATATTGATGTGTTTTGTGAAGAAGGATACTTTTCTACAAAAGACACCAAAACAATCTTAGACGCTGGAAAGAAGCATCATCTTATACCTAAAATTCATGTTAATCAATTTAATATTTTAGGTGGTGTAAAACTTGGTGTTGAGCACAATGCCTTATCTGTGGACCATTTAGAGGAATTAGATAGTGCAGATATTGAAGCATTAAAAGGTAGTAATACTATGCCAGTGGCATTACCTGCCTGCTCCTTCTTTTTAGGTATTCCGTATACACCTGCACGTCAAATTATTGATGCAGGTCTACCCATAGCCATTGCTACGGATTTTAATCCTGGCTCAACGCCAAGTGGAAACATGAATTTTGTTATAAGTACTGCATGTATAAAATTAAAAATGACTCCAGAAGAAGCAATAAATGCAGCGACTATAAATGGTGCCTATGCCATGGGGTTTAGTAATATGTATGGCAGTATTACTCGCGGTAAAAAAGCCAACATCATTATTACCAAGCCAATGGATAATTATGCTCAGATTCCTTATGAGTTTGCTCATAATCCTATTGATACAGTTATTATAAATGGCCAAGTGCTAGAAAAATAAAAAGCCTGATGCTACCAAACATCAGACTTTTTAAAAACCAACCAACCAATTTATAATCTCTATCTAAGTGTAAACTCTGATGTTGAGATTAATGTGTTTTCATTAAATACATTAACGATATAACGTCCTTTTTCAAATTTCTCATCATCATTAGGAGCTACAAATTCGCATATATTTAAATTTCTATTTTCGTAATTAAAACGACTTATTAAACTGTAATTAAGTATATTTTCTTCGAATTGTACTTGGTTATTTGTTCCAAGAACATTGCTATTTGGATCAATAACTTGAACATACAACGCTTTATCACCCGCTTCAGCTAAAACATTTTTTGCGATAGTATAACATACTTTTATTTTATCACTTCGTCTAGCGCGCTCAGTAGGTATTTGCTTCCCACTACTTCTTTCTATAACACCAAATCCTTTAAGTCCTGTAGCTTGCAATGCACTTGCATCTTTAACCACATCTGCTAATTCTGTGTTCTGTACTAAAAGTGAATCTGTGAATGCAGCACGCTCTGCTAATTGTATTTCTGTGCTATCTAAGGTCGTTGCTAACAACTCGTTCTCTACCTTTAAACGGTCATTCTCTTCAAGTAAGACATCCATCTCTTCTTGTAGAGCTAAAAATTTCTTTTTGTATCTCCACAAACTGTTTACACTATTTTGAGATACTTTTAATGAATCCATCAATCCTTGGATACGATCTCTAGCTTCTACTAATTGTCCGTTTGTAGCTTCATTTTCTCCAATAGCTTCATCATATTGTTTAGCCATAACGCTAAGGTCATTCATTACTTGTTGTTTTTCCTTAACTAATGTCGCCTCATTTTCTTTTTTCTCACTGTACAATTTAGACGTGTAAAAAGCTGTTCCTAAAAATAAGGCGAGTAAAATTCCGATACCTACCTTAAGACCGATGTTGTTGTTTGTGTTACTCATAATTCTTCGCGTATTAATTTATTGTTACTTCTTGTTTTTAATTCTAAATTTAGTATCGTTTTTAATAGTAATTTTATCTAATATTATAAATAGATGCAAAATCTAATTTTTCTTACTTCTGATAAACGTAATTCGCTTTTAAAATCTCGCAAAGGCGAAACCAAATTTGGCAAAAACGTTCAGTTGATTAACAACTTCACTAACATATACGACGATATATCTTCCTTGGATGTTGACTATGTGATTTTTGGTGTTTCTGAAGACTTGGGCGTATTAGGAAATCAAGGAAACACGGGTGCTCAAAAAGCATGGAAGGCTACAATAAAAGTTTTGTTAAATACGCAAAGCAATGCATTTCTTAATACAGAAAAGATACTTATTTTAGGTCATTTAGACTATTCAGAACAGCAGGAGTTAGTTAAAGACGAGACTTTATCTAAGAAGAAACAAATTACATTGGCTAGAGAATTGACAGAAGTTATTGATGCTGATGTCACATATCTTGTACATTCTATTATAAAAGCAGGCAAAACACCTATAATTATTGGGGGTGGCCATAATAATGCTTATGGAAATATTAAAGGTGCATCACTAGCTTTAAAAACACCCATAAACGTTATTAATTTTGATGCGCATCACGATTTTAGACCATTAGAAGGGCGGCATAGTGGTAATGGTTTTAGTTATGCTCATAACGAAGGGTTTCTGAAAAAATACTTTATTCTTGGTCTGCATGAAAATTATGTATCACAACAGAGTCTAGACACTTTGAATCAAACAAAAGGTATAGAATACAGTACCTATGAGTCTATTTCTATACGAAAAGAATTGAATTTTAAAACAGCGTTAGAACAAGGCATTGCACATGTTTCTAAAGATAATTTTGGTATAGAGTTAGATTGTGATGCCATTGAAAATATCCCAAGTAGTGCCATGACACCTAGTGGGTTTTCTGTGACTAAAGCACGACAATATGTTCATACTTTAGGGTTAGAACCAAATGCAACTTATCTTCATATTTGTGAAGCTGCACCAACCAAAACAACTAAAATCCAAGTTGGAAAACTTATATCTTATTTAATTATAGACTTTATAAAAGCACATGCAAACAGAAATCATTAATTACGATAAACAATACGCTAAGTATTTCTATGACTATAATATTGAATGGTTAAAAACTTTCTTTTATGTAGAATCTTTTGATGAAGAGGTTTTAAGCAAACCTGAAAAGTACATCATTGACAAAGGTGGTCATATTTTTTTTGCTAAGAGGAGTGAATCTATCTTAGGAACAGTAGCCTTAATGCCTACTGAAAAAGATGGTGTTTTAGAACTTACAAAGATGGCTGTTTTACCAGAAGCTAGAGGGCAAAAAATCGGACAACTACTTTTACAATATTGTATTGATTTTGCAAAAGAAAAAAAACTTAAAGGACTGATGCTTTACTCTAATACCAAACTTAAAAATGCTATTTATCTCTATCGCAAATATGGTTTTATAGAATTAGAACTTGAAAAAGACAGCCCATATGAACGATCGGATATAAAGATGTTGTTAGAGTTTTAATCACTTTTATATAACCTAGAATACTTTACAGATTAGATCCCCAAATTATATTATAAGTCGTCTAGTGATAAAAACAACTACTGATTTTCAACAGCTTTCAAAGAGTCTAATTTACGCTGTAAAGCCTCTATTTGCTCTGAGTTGTTATCAATCTTCGGAACCACTTTGAGAGAATCTAAAGTTTTTTCGATATCTAAATCCTGTTTAGGATTTTCATTAAAATAATAACCAATGCCTTCGTCTGCTCTCCATGCCTCGTTTAATTGGGTATAAATAGTTTCATCCCAAGTACTCGGATGTTTGACATCTATCC
>CAZBMY010000171.1:3290-5309 GCA_964492855.1 uncultured Flavobacteriaceae bacterium | reverse complement strand
GTCTTATTAGAAACGGTTATTTTAAATATTTGTAAATTTGCATTTAGAAAAACATCAGAACTTGGACATTAACGATAATATAGAATCACCTCTTATTCTGAAAGTTAGCTTTAATAAGTATCTCAGTCAGTTTGAAAAATTAATCAATGCTGACAATGATTTTATTGCTGCAAACGCACGCCGTATATTAAAGATAGCGGAAGAGAATCCTATGCTTCGTGAGGGTTTTAGCAATACATCTTTGTTTAAAACTTATGAAACTGAAATCGAAAGTCTACTTCAAGATGCTTTTAACCCGGTGCTAACTAATAATGAGATAAAAACGGCTTCTGTACCTTTTCATGATTTTATATTTAATTCGTCAGAACGCTTTAAATCTATATTAAAAACAGCAGGTAATGATTTTGATTTGCAAATCAAAAACATGCCTGTTGATCAGAGATATATTATTGCATGTACAATTATATTAAATTTTTGTTACGGTTATAATCTAAATTTCAAGAGACCATTCTTTTATGAAATCCCTGATGAAAATGGGATTATGCGTTACTATAAGATTCTATATAATGCAGATTTTACGGAGATAGTACCTAAAGAAAATGCGCCTAAAATAACAGAAGCAGATTATAGGGAGTTGCTCGATAATTTTGAAAATATTGAATTGTGGAAAACAAAATTTCCGCCTAATAGTTATGAGTTCAAAGGATTTGTGATTTCTAATATTTTTGATGTTACAGATGATCAATCCATATCTAATATAAAATCTACCTTAATTGGTGATGACAAACGAAAAGATGAAGGATTTATGGAAGACTTCCATGAAATCTTTCGTTCATTATTAGGCTTAAAAGATATTAAAGTTGGTTTTTCGATATATAACAAAGATGAAGATACTTTTGAGCGTGTTTATGGAGCAGGCATGAATAGCTTCCTTTTAAACGAGTTGGAGACTGCGCAATGTTCAGATTCACTTTGTAGTTGGTCATACAATAGACTTTTAACAGAGAAGAAATATTTCTCTGTATCCGATGTAGATGTAAAGTATAAGCAAGCTAATGGGAAAGCTCCACATGTAAATGTCCTTCATAATCAAGGCATTAAGAGCGCTATTTTTGCGCCTATTGCTAATGATGAAGGTCTTATGGGTATTTTAGAAATCGTTTCTGAACAACCAAGATTATTAAATAGTATCAATGCTAATAAGCTTGTTGATGTTATGCCATTTATTGTTTCTGCAGTAGAACGAAGTAAGAATGAGGAACAGAATTTAATTGAAGCAATAATTCAGCAAGAGTGTACATCTATTCATCCTAGTGTGCATTGGCGGTTTGTGAAAGAGGCAAGAAATTTTATTAAGGATCAACTTAACGGAGATGAGCCAAACTTTAGTGAAATAGCATTTAAAAATGTATACCCACTTTATGGACAAATAGATATTAAAGGGTCTTCACAGGCTAGAAATTCTGCCACAATCGAAGATCTAACAATACAGTTAGATAAAATAAAAGCGATACTTGCTAATGCCTCAGAAGAAGAGCACCTTCCTATTTATGAACAGTATAGCTATCAATTAAGTCAGTTTTTAGAAAAATTAAATAAGAATTTTCAGGTAGATACAGAGCAGCGTATATCAAGATTCATTAAAGATGACATAGAGCCTATATTAAAGCATTTGCATGCTAATAGCGTTTTAAAACAAGAAATTGATGATTATTTTGAATCTATTGATGCGCAGACGAATGCAATATATCATTATCGCAAAAAGTATGACGATACTATTTCTATGATTAATAGAGAGATGGCGTCATTACTAGATCAAAAACAAGTTGAAGCTCAAGCCATGTATCCTCATTTCTTTGAGCGTTACAAAACAGATGGAGTAGAGCATAACATGTATATTGGAGAATCTATTACCAAAGAAGAAAGTTTTAATCCTATTTATCTTTATAATCTAAGACTCTGGCAATTGCAAATTATGTGTGAGATGGAAAACACATATTACCAAATGCAGACGCAGTC
>CAZBMY010000171.1:0-3190 GCA_964492855.1 uncultured Flavobacteriaceae bacterium | reverse complement strand
AAAGACCCATAAAGATAATCTTTGTCTTTCATCATTTCTTGCATTGCCCATTCAAAATCATTAAGTTTCATTTGATGAAAATTTCCAAAGAATAGAAGGTTCACCTTTTTGTTTTTAACATCTTCACGACTAAACTTACCTTTAGTAACATTTGGTCGAGTAGCCATAACAGATAGTATTATAGACGCTACAGTTGATGTCATAAAAATCAATGTGGGAAAAATTAAATATGTGTTTGAAGGGTTGTCTAATTTTGGAAGTAAATTAGATAAAGCTACAGAAATTATAATAGCATTTACAGAGAGTAAAATATTGGCTTTAGTATCTGCAATATCACTTAAAGTAATATGATTTCTTAGAGCAACTCTAAACATGGTTTCGATGCCTCTGTCAGGGAGCTCTAGCTTTTCTTTTTTAAACTTTAGTTCTGCCTTTTTTTGTTTAAATTTCTCTGTCGAGGCTTTGATTTTATTCTGACTAAGTATAAGTTTTGCTAAATTTTTTCCTTTTCGACTTTGCCATTTACTCATAGCTAAATCAGAGTGGTAAGAATGATTAGACAAAAAATTTATATTTTCTTCAAGCCATTCAGGTTTTAAAAGCTTTTTGTCTGCAGTTAGTTCCCACTCTTTTCTCAAAAGGGAAGCATAGCTTTCGTAGTTTTTACTAGACACATGTGCACAATCCGCATCCTTAATTAAACCTTCGAGTTTTGTTTGAGGTTCATAACTCATTTCTGTAGACATAATGATTTTAGAGATAATAGCAATATTCTCTTCAGAAACATCGTGTTTTTTTAGAAAGTCAGCAGCAATTTTTACGCTCTCAGCCTCGTGGCCATTAATAGTTTTGGTAAAACCTGTATCATGAAACCAAGCAGCTAAAATAAGTTGTTGTTGTTCTAAATTAGATAAGTCACTTTCTTCAATTAATTCTTGCGCTTTACTAACTACGCGTTGCGTATGCGCTAAATTATGATAGACGAATTTTGAATCAAGATTTTCATTTAAAAAATGAGTAACAAAATCTTCGGCTTGTGTTATAAGGTTTTCCATCTAAAAAAATTATATACGAATTTAAGAATTATTTATGAGCCTTAAATAAAGCATTGGTTTAACTTTAATTTTGAAAGGTTTTTGGTCATCTTTCGACCTAGTTTTAACTAATTAAACAACAAAATGAAAGCAATTTGGAATAATACAGTTATTGCAGAAAGTAATGATACCATTGTCATTGAAGGAAATTATTATTTCCCTCATGAGAGTATAAAGTCAGATTATTTTAAGCAAAGTAAAACCCATACTGTTTGTCCGTGGAAAGGTACAGCATCTTATTATACTATTACAATAGAAGGAAAAGAGAACCCTGATGCTGCTTGGTTCTACCCAGAGGTTTCAGAATTGGCAAAAGGAATTAAAAATAGAGTTGCGTTTTGGCGTGGAGTAACAATTGAAAATTAAAACTATGAATAGTCAAAAGCTTAAAATTGAGAATAGAAAAGGTCTCTTGCTCAATGCTTACTTAGAGCTACCTGCTAATCAAAAGCCTAATTACTATGCCATCTTTGCACACTGTTTTACGTGTAGTAGTAGCTTAGCGGCTGTTCGTAATGTAAGTAAGGCCTTAACTAAAGATGGTTTTGCTGTAGTGCGTTTTGATTTTACAGGACTAGGAAGAAGTGAAGGCGAATTTGCAGATAGTCATTTTTCTGCCAATGTAGAAGATTTAGTAGATGTACATAATTACATGACAGAATATTTTGATGCACCTAGTTTACTTGTTGGGCATTCCCTTGGTGGCGCTGCAGTATTAGTTGCAGCATCGAAGTTAAATGCTATTAAAGCTGTTGCTACAGTTGGAGCTCCTGCAGATGTAGAACATGTAAAACATTTATTTTCTCATGGTATTGATGAAGTTAAAGAAAAAGGAGAAGCAGAGATTAATATAGGTGGTCGTCCTTTTAAAATCAATACTAACTTTGTTGAAGCTTTTAATAAAACAGATTTACCTAGTATTGTTGCAAGTCTCAGAAAACCATTACTTATTTTACATTCACCAACAGACACTATTGTAGGCATTAATAATGCGGAAAAATTATATGTAAATGCACGCCATCCAAAGAGTTTTGTAACTTTAGACAATGCAGATCATTTATTATCAAAAGAAAAAGATAGCATATATACAGGCGAAGTCATTGGGACATGGGTAAAGCGTTATTTCCCTCAAATAGAAAATACAATGTTAGACATTCAAGGTGAGCAGTTAGTTGGCCATCTAAACATTGTAGAGGATAACTTTACAACCTCTATACAGACTAAAAACCATGCCTTCTTGGCTGATGAACCAGTAAGTGTTGGAGGTAGTGACTTTGGACCTTCACCCTACGAATATCTTAATGCAGCATTAGCAGCATGTACAGTTATGACTTTAAAAATGTATGCTGAACGAAAAAAATGGGATCTACAAGAGGTTTTTGTATATCTCTCTCATTCGCGTAAGCATAGTGATGATTTAAATATTCAAGTAGATAAGCCAAAATACCTAGACCATATTAGTAAAAAATTAAAATTTGTTGGTAACTTAGACGAACAGCAAAAAGAACGTTTAAAAGAGATAGCTTCACGATGTCCTGTTCATAAGACTATTGCAAGCGAAGTCATTTTTAATACACAAATAATCAATACTTAGATTGGAAATACTTACCATAAAAAAAACTCTAAAAGAACGCTTTTTAGAGATTAGACAAAAAACAGAAACGATTTGCAAATCATTAGAAAATGATGATTTTTCTATACAACCCATAATGTATGTATCACCTCCAAAATGGCATTTAGGACATACAACTTGGTTTTTTGAACAGTTTGTTTTATCACCATACAAAAAAGATTATGAGCTGTTTTGTAAAGATTTCTCATACTGTTTTAATAGTTATTACAATAATGTTGGTGATCGTATTTTCCGTGCCAATCGAGGGAATATGACGCGCCCTATTATTGATGAAGTTATAGATTATAGACGTTATATAAACAAGCATCTTTCAGAATTTTTAGAAGAAGAGCATGATGATTCAATTTTAGAAGTTTTAGAAATTGGTATGCAACATGAGCAGCAGCACCAAGAATTATTAGTATACGATATAAAATATATATATGGGCATCAGCCGTTGTTTCCTATTTTAGAAACAGATATC
>CAZBMY010000170.1:0-5432 GCA_964492855.1 uncultured Flavobacteriaceae bacterium | reverse complement strand
TCGAGTCCATGTGGGACCACAAAAAAACCGATTCAAATTATTGAATCGGTTTTTTTATTGTGCCAAACTTCTCTTGGAAGCCTTGCTCTCATTGACCTGATGGGGAATAGGTTTATTACTATATAAAATAGAAACAATTTATTTGGTGTTTAAAATCTTGTTGTTAGACCATTACGGTTTTAATTAACAATTATTTTTTTTACAACAGAATTTTTATCTGTTACTATTTCGAATAAATAAATTCCGCTTTTAAAACTAGTGGTATCAATTTTTGCAGATTTAGTAGTTAGGACTAATCTTCCATCTATTTTATATACATTAACAGTGTAATCGGATTCTAAACCATCTATATTAACTTCATTTTTAGAGGGATTAGGAAATAGTTTTAAGGTTTTAAAATTATTTTCATTTATTGAAAGAGTAGATGTAGATTTGTATACGCGGACATAATCTACACGAGCGTCTGATAAGGTACCTACAGATTGACTTTGAAAATCTCCATCGCCAAAACTAGCTCCTACAGATAGCCATAGCCACTCCGGCACTTGAGGTATAAGAGAATATCCGTTAGGGTCTACTGTAAATGGAAAAGGCTTATTAGAATTGGTAGATTGTACTTTAACACCATCGTAATAAATATCCATTGATGTGGGTGTCCAATTGAGTCCAAATGTGTGATACCCCGAATGTAAACCGGGTGTATTGTATGGTATAGTGTGATTTTTTCTATCAGGTCCGTAACCATCAAAATGAACTACAGCTTTAGTGTCATCTGTTACCCAAGCAGATTCAAAGATATCTATTTCAGCTCCATCCTCCGCAGAATTATCTACATTGCCCATATTACTTCCTTGTGTCCAAAAGGCAGTATGATTTCCTTTTGAAGTTTCTGCTATTTGAATTCTGGCTTCTAAAAACCCGAAAGTTGGTTCGTAAAGATTTTTGCTCTCAATACTTCCACAATGCATGGTATTATCGTCTACTTTAGTGCCCCTGAGTACTAAGTTTCCCGAACCATCTAAAAAGGCATTGCTCTCAACCCACCACCAGTCATCTATACCTAAAGCTGGTCTTGGCGCTCTTGATGAGGTGCTAATTGTTTTAAGCCATTTGGTTGTATTTAATTCTGTATTATTAAATTCGTCACTAAAATCCAAAGTCCAATCTCCAGACACTCCTTCTGGCTGAGCGTTAATAGGTGTCATTGGGTCTATAAGATTTGAGGTCAAAGCATTTTTTGCGAGATATACATTATCTAGCCTTAAAGGTCTATTACCATTTTCTTTATAAAAGACTAGACGTATTGAGGTAATATTTGATGGCACAGTAAAAGTAAATGTTCCAAACATCCATGTGTCTGTTGTGGTATTTAAAACAAAGTTGCCAAAAACATCTGCACTATTTTCGTCTTTAGCTCTCACATTCATAACATAACCAGATGTACCGGCTACCCATCTATAATTAAATGCTACAGTATAAGTTTCATTAGATTCTAAATTAAGTGTTTGATAGAGTGAACCCTCTCCATTATTAATGTTTCCTACTTCAGAAGGGATTAAGTTATCCGTTAAAACTTGGTTATTAAATCCTTGCCAAGGAGCTACAGCACCCGTTTGAAAGTTTCCGTTTACTATTTGGTTTTGAGCGCTTATAGTACTGCAAAACAAGATGATTAGAAGAAAATTTATTGTTTTCATTTCAAAGATTTTTCAAGAATAACTATAATGCTTACTGCTTAAACGAAACTTCTTTTTTATTAGAAGGGGATTTAAACAAAACTTTTTTGTTTTCCATTAATCTCTTTTGTATATGGTAAGTTACATCCATCCATTCTTCCTCTTCTTGCCATAATGCTGGAGGCATTGTTTTACTCCATTCATTATAACTGGTCATAATTTTATTAAACATCAATGTGTCATTTTTAGAAACATCTTTAGTTTCTTTTATATCGTTAGATAAATTATACATCTTAGATCCATAACCCTTTAATGATATAATTTTATAATTCCCTATTCTTGCTGCAGATTCATCTAATTTTCTCCAATAAAGTTCTTTATGTGGATCTCCTGTTTTGTTCCCTAATAAATAAGGAAGAAGATTAACCCCATCTAAAATTAAATTTGGGTCTTTTTTTATATTAGTAGCCGCAAGTGATGTGCTAAAAATATCTAGAGAAGATGTAAGACCATTAAATTTTTGATTTTCTTTAATTTTTGATGGCCAACTTACTACAAAAGGCACGCGTTGACCACCTTCAAATTTATTACCTTTCCAGCCTTTTAATTTTCCATTGAACGAATCATTGTTATGTGCACCACCATTATCGCTAATAAAATATATTAAAGTATTATCTAGTAGGTTTAATGCTTTAAGCTTTGTTCTTAAAGCTCCGATATTTTCATCTAAAGACCATGTCATTGCTGCCAATTCTTTTCTTGGGTGGTCTTTGTATTTTTCTAAATGCTCTTTTTTTGCTTCCATCGGCGTATGTACGGCGTTGTAAGCTAGATACATAAAAAATGGACGGTCTTTGTTTTCTTCTACAAAAGAAACAGATTTTTGACCTAAAACATCGGTTAAATAACCATCAAAATTAACACGTTTTCCATTATTTTGAAGCATCTTATGTTTTGACGGATTTTTAATGGGAAAATAAGATCTGCCTCCGCCTATAAAACCATAAAACTCGTCAAATCCTCTATTATTGGGATGGTCAGATTCATTTCCTCCAAGATGCCATTTTCCAATAGCAATAGTTTTATAATTATTTTTTTGAAACACATCTGCAATTGTAATGACATCATCTGAAAGACCGATATCTCCAGAATCACCATAACCAGTACCATTAGCTTCAAAACCAAATCTTTGTTGGTACTTGCCTGTAATAATTCCTGCTCGTGAGGGTGCACAAACAGTAGCGCTAACATGGGCATCTGTAAAAATTACACCGCTTTTTGCAAGTTGGTCTATGTTTGGTGTATCCAAGTCTTCACTACCCATGAAACCAAAATCTACATAACCAGCATCGTCAATAACAATAGCTATAATATTTGGTTTAGGGGTTTGTTGCTCTAAAACTAATGAAGCTAAATATTTAGAATCAGAAACATCACTCTTACAGGATAGTAAAAGACAAAGGAAACTATATATGAATAATATTTTTTTCATCTGATAATTAAAAAACTTAACTTAAATAAAAAATAATAGTTATAAATGAGTTATAAGTATCTCATGTTAATACATCACACTCATTTATAACTACTTAAATTAATCTAATTAATCTTTTATAAACTTCTTTGTAATAAATGAATTCCCAGATTTGATTTTTAATATGTACACCCCAGCACTGAAATTAGAAACATTTAATTTAGTGTTAAGATTATTAACTTCTGTAAATAATACGCTTTTACCTAAAATATTAAATACTTCTAAAGTCCCTGTTGTATCTAGTCCGCTAGTTATAATTAACTCATCATCAGCTGGATTAGGAGAGACTGTAATGTTACTATTTTTTAAAAAATCATTGTTTGATAAAGTCCCTGGTAAAACAGAAACGTTATCTAATCTTACAGCATTATTAGGGTTTGTGTTCATCGCACGTGCTTCCTTAAAAATATAAAACACTAGGTTAGTATTAGCCCCCGAGTTGAATTGCAATTCAAACTCTTGGTAATTATTTAAATCCGCATTATAAAAAGGATCTATTTGTTGACTTTCTATAATAGTTCCATTACCACCATTAGTCCCATCATTTATCCTTATAGAAACGAACGGTGCGTCAGAAGTTGCTACATTATCAAAATTGTTTCTATATCTCAACCTTAAAACATAGTCTGTGTTTTGAGCTGCACCA
Organism: uncultured Flavobacteriaceae bacterium; assembly: GCA_964492855.1. Classification (GTDB taxonomy): domain Bacteria; phylum Bacteroidota; class Bacteroidia; order Flavobacteriales; family Flavobacteriaceae; genus Winogradskyella. The sequence goes on along the minus strand of CAZBMY010000170.1, from coordinate 1,579 downwards.
GTAAAAAATTGGCGTATATTCCTAAAGTCATTACCCATGTTAATATATTTAGTGCCTTCAAAAGAGTTAGCGCCGTTGTCTTGAACATTAACTCCTCCTGAGCTACTAGTCCATACACCGTTTGCTGCCGCACCATTACCTGGCAATGCTCCCGCAGCTAATGATTCAAATGTTCCGCTAGTTATAAGCTCTTGCCCATAACTTAAAGACACGGTTATTAATAGTGTAATTAAAAATGTAATTTTTTTCATAATATTTGTTTTTATAGTTAATTAATTTCTTAGAGGCACAATGCACTTTAAAGTACATTGTGCACGTTATTTTTAATCGATTTTTAATGCTGAAACATTGTCTAATTCTAGAGTATTGTTTGTGCCCCATTGGTAAATCTGAAATCGCACATTATTATAATTAAAATCTCCAGAAGGAATAGTAAAAGTTGTTGTCGTTGTTCCAAAAACATTTGGTGTTCCTCCAATAATTTTACCAATATTGTTTGGGTCTGGTGTACCATTTGTGGTTGTTGCAGAGTCTGGACTTATGGCCTGGTTACCTGAGTCACTCTCCATAAATAGTCTTACAGTATGAACTGCATTTGTTAATGATATATCAAATTTAAACTCATAAACATCACCGGCTTCTACTCTAACAGGTTGGGTTCTAAGAAATAAATCAGCAACATTGTGCTGTACTTTTAAAACTTGACTAGCATTACTAGATGATGATGTTGCCACTTGCACACTTGAAGCTCCTCCGTTAGTTTGGTATCCTAAAGTGCCACCGGCATCGTTAATAGCGGCATCTTCATGATCTATAAGACTAATCATTGTAGGATCGTCAAATGGTGTATCTTGTCCAGGACCAATACTAGCATTAGGATTATGATTTGCATATACTTGTCCTACAGCGGTTAAACTTGCATCATCATCATACAATGCAGAACTATACAAAGGCGCTTGGGTTCCGCTAAACCATGCATATCTGTGTAACCAGTCAATCTCATCTAAAACAGGTAATGTTTCGTTCATGAAATTTATAACTTCTGCATCAGAATATATGTTTGTTTGTGGTGAAGAAGCATTCCAATCTGCTACTGCAAACTCGGTTATCCAAATAGGTCTTTGGTTATAATCATCATACGTTTGCTTTAACTTATTTATTAAATTAATCTTATTAATACCTGCATAATGGTGTATAGCAATAAAATCTACCCTAAGGTTAAGCTCTTCTGCTTTTTGCATAAATTCTACCATCCAAGCATTATTAGGGTTTACAGTTGCTGGTGATCCTAAAGGAACGCCTAACGTTTCTAATTGAGGCCAAAGTTCTATGGCTTCATCTACCGTCATGTTAGATTGTTCTACGCCATCTGGCTCATTAAAACCTAATACGTGTTTTACTTTTCCTTCTTCAATTAAACCTCTAACTCTATCAAGGTTCTCCGTGTTAACAGAATTTCTACCCCAGAACATAGGTACGAATTCAACATTTTCAGGAACTTCATCTCTAAGGATATTACCCCAACTATACATCCAATGGGCTTTTTGTTCGCTTGTTTTATGAGACCAAGCCTGTAAAC
>CAZBMY010000169.1:4082-5471 GCA_964492855.1 uncultured Flavobacteriaceae bacterium | reverse complement strand
CTCCTTTGAGGGTAATCCACTGAAAGCACTTTTTCTATAGTGTTTTCTGCTGTGGGTATTTCGCCGACTATTGGGGTTACACCTTCAAGATCATATTCGGCAATCATAAAGAGATGCTTCCAAAGTTTTGCTCTATTGTCAAAATTATTCCGTTCGTGATGATCGACTAAATACATGAGATCAACGATTCTTTCGGCATATACTTGCTTCTTTTCCGGATCCTCAATTCCTCTTAAGTAATCTACAAGATCTTGGACATGTCGCCCATATTCTGGAAACTTTAGTTTATCTCTCGTTGAATTATATTCCATTTTTAAGGTTTGAAACATCAATACTGTTCGTTACGCTTTTTGTAGCGAATACTTCTTTTCCTAACATATCGTAAATATTAACTGAGTTGATTGTGACATTATTTCTCTGGATATTTAAAACATCTTTGGTTGGGTTTGGATATATAACAACATCTAAAAGGGCATTAGTTTCAACTCCCAATAATGCATCAGAAACAATTACTTCATTAGAGTAGTTAAATGCTTTATCTACGGCATATACTTTATAGAAATTTTCCGTTGCATATGTGTCAGTAAAGCTTGTGTCTGTTCCAATGTAAGCAACAGTTCCTGTTAGACCACCAGCTCCATTAGTAGTAGTATTACCAAATTCATATATTCCATTTTGATTAGGATCGTTATCTGCATTTGGCGAAGATGTATATCTAAATACCACATACCCACCATTGTCAACACCGCCAGCAGGAGCTGTCCATCCAATTGTAGCTATGCCAGCGTTATTAGCATAAGTTGGAGTTGTTGGGTCATTTGGAGCAGTATCGTCAAAAGGGCCAGAATATACCACAAAATCATCTACTCTAACCTCTGTTAGATTACTACCACTCATCCTAGCTACAGCCCAATGTGATGCATTAAGAGCATTACCTGTTGTTACTGTACCATAAGTTTTTGTATACGTATTAGCAACAAAAGGAGTCGCGTCAGTTTTATTGGTTGTATTACTCCCAGTTGTATTGTTTAGATAAATGCCTGGATCTAAATCTGTCCCTGGATCTACACTTGAGTTGTAAAAAAATTGTATTGTATACTCTGTATCTGTCTGTAATTGGTTTGGAGCAACAGTTGAAGGGCTTTGTAATCTTAAATTACTGCTTCCAGAGTTAATTTGAATTGCTGCTGAGAAATTCCCAGTTCTTGCTAATGATGCATTATCTGTCATATCTCTAACGGCTGAATTACCTGTTGAAGAAACTGTCCATATAGTTTGCGGTGTGCCAGATTGTCCACTTCCAGCAGAACTCATAGTATTATCTGCTATTTGATTTTCCATACCGCCATCCATTATAGGAAATTCTCCAATAACTTGACCTGATGTTGC
>CAZBMY010000169.1:0-3982 GCA_964492855.1 uncultured Flavobacteriaceae bacterium | reverse complement strand
TTTCCATACCGCCATCCATTATAGGAAATTCTCCAATAACTTGACCTGATGTTGCCGGTGTAGTAGCCCCAGAAAAAACAATTTGTGTGTTTACACGCTCTGCTTTTCTACTATTTAATGATGATGGCTGAGAACTACTTCCCGATCTATTAAGAACTGATTGCTGTGTTGTAGAATTCCAGCGCCAGTTTAATGATCCATTACCAGAAAACAATTGATTAGGCGCCATAGGGTCTACAGGAGTTAAATTAGAGCAATCCCATTCTACTGCAACTTCTAATGCGTTACCATCGTAATTAAAAGGGATGTCTAACACAAAACTCATAAAGCCTTGACTGCCTGGGAAATTATTGGAAGTATTAAAAGTGTATGAGCCAACAATTGTAGCTCCGTTGATAATATCTGACCAATCTGTTGGGTTAGCAGCAACCTCAGTTGCCATAGAGTTTTTCATGTAAACAACCATGGTTGCATTACCAGAAGCTGTAATAGTGTTAGTCGAACCTAAATCAAAGTTTATTTGAGTTATTGTCGCAGAAGGAGCTAAACTCATTAATTCAGTTGCAGAATAATGCAAACTAGCTCGTGAAAATACAGATGAAGACCCTACATCGGAACGCTGAAATGGACCGCGTGTTGCAGAACTGGAGCCTGTACCTTCATCTCCTATTGTAAGTGTAGTTTGTGAATAAGCAAAGCTTATAAAAAGCAATGCTAAAAAGAGTAATTTTGTTTTCATAATTATTTTTTTTTTAGTGGATTATAATTAAATTATATTTATATATGAAAATACATAAGTATCTGTTGTGATCAAGTAATTACCAACTTTAAAAATAATTTTCTAGTGACCATTTTTCTAAACTAATATCTTTGTAGATATAACTAATGTCTTCATTTTTGTCAGAGCAATCTTCAATTATCATTGACTTAAATGCCAATATCAAATAACTTAGTTTATGCCTCATTTAAAAATTGGTCAACCAAACTGGTTAACCAAATATATGATTATTTTTTGTATTTCAAAACCAAAGCGCCTAATTACCCATTATTAAATTTAATTTATGACTATGATTTGTCAGAATTTACAGTACTAAAACCCATAAAATAAGAACCTACTTTTAGTATTAGAGTATCGCTATTTTAGAAATTAAAAGCATTAATAGTTACAACGTTTTAATTAGATATTTTATCAAATTGTTTCATAAATCCAATATTATCAATAACGACCAAACCTTTCTCTGTTTTGTCAAAAATGAATTGAATTTCAGTAATCTGTTTGGAGTTAAAACTTGGATTTAAAATCAACATATCTTCAATTGGAAAAGAAAACAATTGCATAACAGTTTCTGATTTAGCAGAATCGTTATAATCCATTTTCCAAACTTTAGTGGTAAGTCGTCGTTGTAATGCTGAAAAGTTGCTTAAAGGAAAATACACCGTTTCTCCAAAACTATCTTTTAGTTGTATTGAAAAGTCAATGGGGTCTTCCCCTTTTTTGGATTTATCGTTTTGGTCATCATCGTTATCTTCTTCATCTTCACTATTATTATTTTCATCCTCAACATTTGAAGATACATTGTCTTCATTTTTCTTTGTATTATTACTCTCGTTATTCTTCTCGTTGTTATTTTCTTCATCATTATTATCAACCCATTTTCCGCTAGATTTAGGATTGGTACTCCCCTTAGATTCAGACATAGAAAATACAAAAACAGAAGAGGAGTCTATCTTAGAAATTCCTTTAGGAAACTTAATACTATAGTTTGCTATTAAGCTATCAGGCACAGGTGTTATTATAGTAGAATCTATTGCTTTCCATGCTTTTACATCTTCTTTTTTATAATGCCACCCAAGAAAAAGGCCTCTATTTGGTTTGTTTCCCCATTTTGAAGGCATTTGCTTTTCACTCCAAACAGTTAGATTATCAGAATAGACCTTTGAAGAATCTTTTACAGTTGTAGTAGTGACATCAAAATCCTCATCAAACGTACTAATGAATTCAGTGTTAGAGTCTTCAAATTGATTTAAGTAAATAGTTTCGGGCAACCAATCTTTACCAGTTCTAGCATCTGCGAAAAGCGGTAAATAATTTGTATTATTTTTTAGTGTGGTTTCTAAAAACGCACTGATATAAACTTTGGCTATTTGTTGTTGATCTTCTGCACTAAGCAGTTGTTCTAGATTTAAAAGTTTAGGGAATGGCGTGCCCACATCGTTGTTACCCCAACTGGTATTAAATTGGCCGTGATTTGCGCCATATACATATAATCCTGTTTTAAAATGATATGCGCTATCAGTATATGTAATACGATCAAATTGACGAGAACCGGCAAAGGAAGTGACATCTCCATCTTGGGATCCATGAATAGTGAAATAATCAATATTCTTAAGTTTGGTTCTTGTATTACCTGGCGCATATTGTCCATCTACAGGCGCAATGGCAATGATAGATTTAATATTATAATTGTAATCTAGTGGTATTGTAGCATCATCAGAGTAGTACGGCAACGTGTTTAAAAGTGCAGCATGCGCTACAGCTTCCCCTCCTCTTGAATGCCCAATTAAAGATAGATTTTTAGTGTCTACTTTATTATAAAAAGGGCTTTCAGAATCTTTATTCCATTGATGCCATAATTTTAAATGTTCGAGAAGAATCCAACCTCTAGCATCATTTTCTTTTTTAAGACCATCGCTAAATAAATCGGTCCAAGATGAATTGATGAAGTTTTCATCCACTGAAGCTGCAATAATACCTCTAGAAGCTAACAATTCTCCAAGGTAAGCATAACCAGGGTCTGAAAAATCTTGCATGCTGTGATTACCATGAACCATTAAAACCAATGGAAACGGTCCTTCGCCTTCTGGATACCAAACTTGAGCATTTAAGGGTAATGCTTTAGAATCAAATCCCCAATATGTTGTACGCCACCAACCACTAAACCCTTCCCAATTATCTAAAAAGGCTACACCATTTACAGAATCTGTTTTTATATCTACATCAGCTCCAAAATGCTTTTGGCGTTTATCTTTCCCACTACCATATGTTAATGATTTCACAGTAAAAGGCCCTTTGTCAGCTGGTGATGTGCCTGTTATATGAGTAATTGAAGCCTCGGAAGTATATGCGGCATTTACTATAGGGTCAACTTCAATCCCTGAACTGCTTAAAAAAATAATGAGCGCTATGATTCCCGAAAGCCCTCCTGTAAACCCAATAAGACTAACTATCTTTTTTGGCAGGGTTAAGTTTTTAAACTTAGTTTTAAAAAGTGCATAAATTGACGCACCAAACACAGTGCACAATACAATTACAATAAGAGTTAGAATTTTATCTAGTAATGCCGTTAAGAGTAATGGAAAAGAAATAACAAGAACAAGCCTAAAAAATCTTGGAATCCTAAAAATAAGTTTTAATGCCCAATTAGCTAAAAGTGTAGCGAGCACAATTAAGCCTGCAGTAACAATAAAAAATAAAAATATCCATGGGTCTTTTATATTATAAGATGTAATAAAACCAAAAGCTAGAAACAATATAGCAGTCACATATATTAGAACCATTGAGGCTCCTTTGCCTGCATTTTTGCCTGGCGTTATAGATTTAGCTCTGGCTTTAATCCATTTGGCTATTTTTTTAAAGAGTCGTTTCATAAATCTTAGTGTTGATTGAATGTTTCTAAGATACAGTTTTTATAAAACTAATTAGAAGTGTATAAAAAGGGCACATGTTCTTTGTCAGAAAATGAATTATAGTTAAGGTTTCTATGACAATGTAGCCTAAAGCTTTCTAGTTCCATATGTAAATAGTCTTAAAAAAAGAAATCTACTTTGAAACTTTTTACAGAGTTAATCGCCCTCGAAGAAGAGTAAAACCCTAATAATAATAAAATCCGTAAACAATTAGCAATTAATTGTATTACGGATTTCACATGTACTCAAGGTGGGAATCGAACCCACACTTCCGAAGAAATCGGATTTTGAATCC